>CAZMGD010000036.1:0-33791 GCA_964565705.1 uncultured Ilumatobacteraceae bacterium
GGGTTCGGGCTGCAGCTCGCCACGGTCGAACGCCGCGTTGTAGCCGCCGATGTCGCGGAATCCGACCTCGCTCAAGACGTCGTAGCGGCGCTCCATCTCGCGCACCGCCCAGCCGAGCGCGTTGGCCGCCTTCTTCGGGTTGGTGACGGGCTGCGTGAGCAGGTGCGGCAGGCGTCCGTACTGGCCCATCTCGACCTGCTTGGGGTCGACCAGGATCAGCTTCACCTGGTCGGGCGTCGTGCGCATCAGCAGCGACGTGATGATGCAGTTGATGCCGCTCGACTTGCCCGCGCCGGTGGCGCCGGCGATCAACAGGTGCGGGGTCGTCGCCAGGTTGAGGAACACCGAGCGCCCGGCGATGTCCTTGCCGATCGCGACGTCGAGCGGATGGGTCGCCGACTTGGCCTCCTGCGAGGCGAGCAGGTCGCCGAGCGACACGAGCTGGCGCGTGTGGTTGGGCACCTCGACGCCGATCGCCGAGCGGCCGGGGATCGGGGCAAGGATGCGCACGTCGGTGGCCGCCATCGCGTAGGCGATGTCTCGCTGCAGGTTCGTCACCCGGGCGACCTTGACGCCGACCCCGAGCTCCAGCTCGTAGCGGGTGACCGTGGGGCCGACCGTCATGCCGACCAGCTTGGTGTCCACGCCATGGGACTCCAGCGACTGCTGCAGGGTCGTGCCGCGCGCCTCGACCTCGGCACGGTTGACGGCTTGCTGCCCGGTGCGCTCCAGGAAGCTCGCCGGTGGAAGCTTCCACTGGCCGCGTTCGGCGCCCGGACCGAGATCGAGCTCGGCCTGCTCGGCGTCGCCCGGCACGGCGACGGGCGGCGGCAGGCTCTTCGGTGCACGTGCCTTGCGCGGCGTGGGGGCGACGTCACCGAGCTCGTCGGCGTCCTCGGCCTCGACGTCGTAGAGCACCGGCCCGCCGCCCACCGGCCCGTCGCGCTCGCTGGACAGCGTCGTCATGTCGCCGAATGCCTTCTTGGCGGCCCGGCCCACCGGCGTCACGTACTTCGAGTAGCCGCTGTGCGAACGGCTCATCAGCGTCTTGATGCTCCAGCCCGTCGCGAGCAGCAGCGATCCGAGGAACACCGCGACCAGCAGCACCCCGGCACCGGCGGGGGCCAGCAACGCCTGAAGGGGCTGACCGACGATCGCGCCCAGCCAACCGCCGGCGTCCCCGAACGCGTCGAACCCGCCCTTGGTGCCGTTCGGGCCACGGATCACGTGGAGGAAGCCGAGCGCGCTCGCCGCGAGCACCGCCCAGCCGGCGATGAGTCGCATCCGGTTGTGCGCCACCCGGTCGCGGATGAGCGCGATGCCGACCACGACGAGGGCGACGGGGATCACGAACCGGCCGAGCCCGGTCAACCAGCCGAGCGCCTTGTTGATGCCGCTGCCGAGCGGACCCGCCCAGCGGGGGTAGACCGCGAGGCCGAGCAGGACGCCGGCGGCGATGAACCCGACCCCGATCAGGTCGTTCTCGCGGCCGGCGACCTCGCTGCGCCAGCTGCGCGACTCCTCGAGCTCGTCGTGCTGCGGGTCCGGGGTGTGCGACCTGCTGCTGCGTGGCATCGGTGCCGTCTTCGACGAGGGCGACGATCGCCCCGGGGCGCGCGACGAGGACGAGGCAGCCTTCGACTTCTTCTTGTCAGGGCTCCACGTCGCCATCGGCCGACCAGGGTAGTGACCCCCGGACCCCTGGGCCCGGCAATCACCGGCCCGGTGGTTCGACGGTGAGACCGTGGCTGCCCGATCCGCCGCCCGATTCAGGTGCGGGCCGACACGCCGAGCACCTCACCGTCGGGAGCGACGAGCACGTCGAGGATCCCGCCCCGCGCCGACTCCATCGTCACCAGGTACTGCACCGCGGTCTCGCTCGCCGCGGTGACCGCGAACGTGCGCGGCAGCGCCTCGGGGAGCTGCTCCAAGGTGGGGGCCAGCACCTGGTCGGCATCGAAGTCCACCTGCGACCACGTGAACGTGTTGCCCGACGCAGCCTGTGGCTGGGACGGTTCGCCGAGCGCATCGTTCACCGCGTCGTACACGTAGGCGGTGGCGCTGCCGTCGGAACCGGCGACGAACACGTTGACCAAGGTCGGCGTGGCGTTGACCTCGTAGAAGCGCTGTGGACCGCCGAGGGCGGACTCCACCGCCTCGACCGCGGCCGGCATCGCTTCCAGACGCAGCGGCTGTCCGTCCCCCGCGCCCCCACCGTCGTCGCCGCTGCACGCCGCCGTGGCGAGCACCATCGCCGCGATCAGTACGAGGGCACGCCTCACGCTTCCATCACGACGGGGACGATCATCGGGCGGCGCTTGGTGCGCTCGTTGACGAACTTCCCGGCGGCGCGACGCACCTCCTTCTCCAGCGCGTCGACGTCGCGGTTGCCCTTGGAGAGCTCGCGCTCGACCGCGGCGGCGACGACCTCGCAGGCCTCGTCCAGCAGGCTCTCCGCCTCGGGCGCGTACACCCAGCCCCGGGTGATGATCTCCGGGCCCGTGAGCACCTTGCCGGTGTCGATCGCCACGGTCACCACGATCACGACGACGCCTTCGTCGGCGAGCACGCGGCGGTCGCGCAACACGCCCTGACCCACGTCGCCGACGATGCCGTCGACGAACAGGTAGCCGGCCGGCACCCGGCCGACCAGCTCGACGCCGTCGTCGCTCAGCTCCAGCACGTCGCCGTCCTCGCACAGCGTGATGTTCGGGCGCGGCACCCCCATCTGCTCGGCGAGGCGGGTGTGGGCCACGAGGTGCCGGTACTCGCCGTGCACCGGCGTGAAGTACTCCGGTTGGACGATCGACAGGTAGGTCTTCAGCTCGTCGGCCTGAGCGTGCCCGGTGGCGTGCACGTCGGCGATGCCCGAGTGCACCACCTCCGCTCCTGCGCGCAGCAGGCCGTCGATCACCCGGCTCACGTTGAACTCGTTGCCGGGTATCGCGTGGCTGGAGAGGATCACCGTGTCGTGCTCGCCCACCTTGACCCAACGGTTCTCGCCCCGGGCCAACAGCGACAGCGCCGACATCGGCTCGCCCTGGCTGCCGGTGGAGATGACGCACACCTGGCCCGGCTCGTAGCGGTCGATCTCCTCGATGTCGACGAGCGCGGCGTCGGGGATCCGCAGCACGCCGAGATCCTTCGCCATGCGCACGTTCTTCTTCATGCTCATCCCGAGCGTGGCCACGACACGGCCGGTCGCGACCGCGGCATCGGCGATCTGCTGGATGCGGTGGATGTGGCTGGCGAAGCTGGCCGTGATGATCCGCCGCCCGGCGTGCTCCTGGAACAGCTGGCGCAGCACGCCGCCCACGGTCGTCTCGCTCGGCGCGTGGCCGTGCTCCTCGGCGTTGGTGGAGTCGCTGAGCAGCAACCTCACCCCGTCGCTCGACGAGATCGCGCCGAGCCGGGCGAGGTCGGTGCGACGGCCGTCGACCGGCGTGAGATCGAGCTTGAAGTCGCCGGAGTGGAGGATCACGCCCTGCGGCGTGTGCAGCGCGATCGCGAAGGCGTGCGGCACCGAGTGCGTCACGGGGATGAACTCGACGTCGAACGGACCGATCATCCGCCGCTCGCCGTCGCCGACGGTCACCAGCTCGGTGCGCCCGAGCAGACCGGCCTCCTCGATCCGGCTGCGCGCCAGACCCAGCGTGACCGCCGAGCCGAACACGGGGAAGCTCAGGTCGCGCAGCAGGAACTGCAGGCCGCCGACGTGGTCCTCGTGGCCGTGGGTCGCGACGCAGCCGACGACGCGGTCCGCGTGCTCGCGCAACCAGGTGAAGTCGGGCAGGACGAGGTCGATGCCGTGCATGTCGGCGTCGGGGAACATCAGCCCGCAGTCGATGAGCAGCAACTGGCCGTCCTGCTCGACGGCGAGGCAGTTGCGACCGATCTCCCCGAGGCCGCCGAAGAACGAGACCCTGACCGGGGCGGGCATCAGCGCGCCTCGTCGGCTCGGTCGAGGCCGGCGAGCACGGCGCGGGCCGTGCCCTCGACCCAGGCGGGCGGTGGGCCCATCGGCAGGCGGGCCTCGCCCACGTTCAATCCGAGCACGTTCATCATCACCTTCGTCGGCAGTGGGTTGGGGGCCTCGTCGCCGGTCTCGAACGCGAAGCTGGGCAGCAGGCGGGCGTTGACGGCGCGGGCGCCGGCGACGTCGCCCTTGTGCCAGAGCGCCAGCATCTCCTGGTGCTCGTGGCCGGTCCAGTGCGTGGCCACGCCGATCACACCCACCGCGCCGACGGCGAGCAGCGGCAGGGTCATCGCGTCGTCGCCGCTCAGCACCTCGAAGCCGTCGGGAGCGTGAGCGATCAGGCTCGCGGTCTCCCCCGGGTTGCCCGCGGCGTCCTTGACGCCGAGCACGGTCGGCACCTCGCCGGCGAGCTTCAGCAGCGTTGCCGTCGTGACCTTGCGCCCGGTGCGCACGGGGATGTCGTAGATCACGACGGGGAGGTCGCTGGCCTCGGCAACCGCACGGAAGTGGCCCTCGATGCCCGCCTGCGACGGCCGGTTGTAGTACGGGCAGACGGCGAGGATCGCGGCCACGCCGAGCTTGGAGGCCTCCCTCGTCATGTGGATGGAGTGGAGCGTGTCGTTGGTGCCGGCGCCGGCGATGACCGGGATCGTCACCGCCTCGGCGACCGCAGCGAACAGCGACAGGCGCTCGTCGTCGGTCAGCACCGGCGCCTCACCGGTCGTGCCGGCGACGACCAGGCCGTCGTTGCCGTGGTCCTGCAACCAGCGGGCCAGCTCGCGGGCGCGGTCGAGATCCAAGTTGCCGTCGCCGTCGAACGGCGTGACCATCGCGGTCAACACATGCCCGAACCGTGCCATCAGGTACACCCTTCCATGTCGCCGGGCCAGGTTACCGATGCCCCTGGGTGCGGACGCGGTGCGTTCGGCGGTCGGCGTCCAGACCTGTCGTGCCGGCGTGGCGCTGGCCGGAACGTCGTCCCTGCAGCGGCTGCTCCTCGCCGTGGTCGTCGCAGCGGCGGTCGGCGGGGCGCTGCTCGCGTTCACCCCGTGGGAGTTCGCCGTGCCCGCGGGCTGGTCGGCGGGCCACGGGGTGTTCTTGCTCATGGTCTGGCCGGCGGTGTGGCCGATGGCGCCGGACCAGGTCGAGCAGTGGGCCGCGCGCGAGGACGACACCCGCACCACGGCCGGGGCACTGCTGATCGGCGCAGCGGTCGCCTCGATCGTCGCCTATCTCTCGTTCACGATCGGCACGACCTACCAGGTCAGCGACACCGGCCTGCGGACCAAGAGGTTCCGGCGCACGCTGCTGCGCCACGCGCTGCTGAGCTACCTGTTCGGCGCGGCGATCATCGCCACGCTGATCAACACGCTGGCCGGGTTCGTCAGCCGCTGAGCGGCGCCGAGAGGAAGAACACGTTGCCCTCGGTGTCGGTCACCTCGGCGAGGCGGATGCCCTCCTCCAGCTGCGTCATCGGAGCGACCTTGACCGCGCCGCCGGCGGCGACCACCGAGGCGACGGCGGCATCGACGTCGGGCACCCGGAAGCCGAGGTTGGTGTCGCGCTCGCCCCGGTTGCCGCCGCCGTGCAGGGCGATGACGGTGGATCCCGACGTCAGCTCGGTCCAGAACGGCGAGGCGAACTTCTGTCCCAGACGCAGGCCGTCGCGCCAGAACACGGTCGCTCGGTCCATGTCGGCGACCATCAGCATCACGTAGGTCTCGGACACCTCCATCGCCCGATCGTAGTTGCCGGCTCAGGGGGCGAGCGCGGCGTGGAGGAAGGCGCGCAGCTCGTCGCGCAGTCGGCGCAACTCGGTGACCGACGGCCGCCAGCCGGTGACCCGGAGCAGGTCGGGCTCGGTGGCGATGCCCGTCACCGTCGCCGTCGCGAGCGCGATCACGAGCCGCGGGTCGGCCCGGCGCACACGTCCCGCGGCCATCTCCTTGCCCAACCAGTCGGCGCCGCGCTGGACCAGCGGCTCCATCGTGACCCGCAGCCACTCGGACTGCGCGGACGGCAGCCGCGACACCTCGCGGACCAGGCCCAGCAGCGCCGGGCGCCGAACCGCGGGGCGGAACACCGCCTGGACGACGGCGTCGACCTTGGCCAACGGCTCGTCGGGCGCGGCGCGCACCGCGGCCTCGATCACGACGGTCAGCTCGCTCGCCGCCGACGCGAGCACTGCGGCCAGCAGCTCGTCCTTGCTCGGGAACCAGTAGAGGAGGGTCTGCTTGCGCACCCCGACCTCGGCGGCGATCGCGTCGAGGCTCACCGCCTCCACCCCGCGCACCCCGAACAGGTCGGTCGCGGCCACCAGGATCCGCTCCCGCGTGCCCGGCTCAGCCATCTCCGACCTGTCCGCGTCGGTGTGACCATCTCGCACTGTATGAACGGCCGAACCCACGACCAGGCTCACAGCGAGTCCGGGTCACACAGATCCGGGGGTTCACACAGACGTGGACACGCTCGGTCATCGACAGCCTCTCTACCAAGTGGTAGACAGTAGCCCGTGATCGCAGAGGCACTGGCCGGGAAGCGGATCGCCATCACCGGCTCGACCGGGTTCGTGGGGACGGCGCTCGTCGAGCGGCTGCTGCGCGCCGTGCCCGACTGCGAGCTCGTGCTGCTGGTCCGGGCCGGCAAGCGCACGACGGCCGCCGAGCGAGTGCGCAAGGAGATCCTCAAGAACAACGCGTTCGACCGGCTGCGCGCCGAGCTCGGCAAGGACGAGTTCGACACGATGACGGCCCGCCGAATCCAGACCGTCAACGGCGACGTCGGCCGTGACGGGCTCGGCCTGGACACCGGGGACCGCGCCGTGTTCACCGGCGTCGATGTCGTCATCCACTCGGCGGCGACGGTCAGCTTCGACTCGCCCCTCGACGGTGCGGTCGAGATCAACCTGCTCGGTCCGACACGGATCGCCGAGCTGCTGAACGAGGTCGGCGTGACGCCGCACCTGGTCTCCGTGTCGACGTGCTACGTCGCCGGCAACCGGCGCGGCACGGCGCCCGAGGCGCTCGTGTCGGAAGGACCGTTCGACATCGGCCTGGACTGGCGCACCGAGGTCACCGCCGCCCGTCGCCTGCGCGGCGACGCAGAAGCGGCCAGCCGCCTGCCCGATCGGCTCGCCGCGTTCCGCAAGAACGCTCGCGTCGAACTCGGCGCCGCCGGAGCACCCGCGCTCGCCGCCAAGACCGAGCAGCTGCGCGAGCGCTGGGTGAAGGACCAGCTGGTCACCGCCGGCCGCAGTCGCGCGGCGAGCGTCGGCTGGCCCGACGCCTACGCGTTCACCAAGGCGCTCGGCGAGCAGGCGCTCACCGAGTCGAAGGGGGCCGTCCCCGTCAGCATCGTGCGGCCGAGCATCATCGAGAGCGCGTGGGCCGAGCCGTTCCCCGGCTGGATCCGCGGCTTCCGCATGGCCGAACCGGTGATCATCTCCTACGCCCGCGGCCTCTTGAAGTCGTTCCCCGGCGTGCCCGAGGGCACGGTCGACGTGATCCCCGTCGACATGGTCGTGGCGGCCATCATCGCCGTCGCCGCGCTCGGACCGGAGCAGGCCCCGGCGATCACCCAGGTCGCATCGGGGTCCACCAACCCGGTGAAGTACCAGACGCTGGTGGACAACGTCGAGGCCTGGTTCACGGCCAACCCGCTCTACGACGCCGACGGTCAGCCGATCGTCGTACCCGAGTGGAGCTTCCCCGGCCGCGGCAAGGTGCAGGGCCAGCTGACCCGCACCAAGACGGTGATGACCAAGGCCGAGCAGGCGCTGCAGCAGCTGCCGTTGCGCGGCAAGCGCGCCGACCTCGCCGCCAAGCTCGAGACCAAGCGCCAAGAGGTCGAGCGGGCCCTCGAGTACGTCGAGCTGTACGGCCTCTACACCGAGTGCGAGGCGATCTACCAGGTCGACAACCTGCTCTCGGTCTGGGATCGCCTCGACGCCGCCGACCAGGACGCGTTCTGCTTCGACCCCCGCGTCGTCGACTGGCCGACCTACATCCGCACGATCCACCTGCCCTCGATCGTCGAGCACGCCCGCGTGAAGACGACGCCGGGCAAGAGCACGATCGACCGCGCTGCTCGCCTGCGCCGCAACATCCTGTCGCCGAGCCGCCACCTCGCCGCGTTCG
This sequence comes from uncultured Ilumatobacteraceae bacterium, assembly GCA_964565705.1. Classification (GTDB taxonomy): domain Bacteria; phylum Actinomycetota; class Acidimicrobiia; order Acidimicrobiales; family Ilumatobacteraceae; genus CAZMGD01. The sequence goes on from CAZMGD010000036.1 coordinate 8,113, forward strand.
ACCTCGAGAACACGCTGATCGCCAGCAACGTGGTGGAGAGCTACTCCTTCTTGGCCACTCGCCGCCTCAACACCCCCGAGCGTCTGCGGTACTTCCTGCGGACGGCGAAGCAAGGCCCCGGCCTGCTGGCGATGGACCGCAGGGATCGCAGCGACTTCCTGCGCCACTTCTACCGCCGCTACGAGGACGCGCCCGCCGAGCAGATCGCTACGGACGCAGCGGAGTTGCTGAGCGCACTCATCGTCACCAAGAGCTTCCCCGCCGGCATCCGGCGAGTGCGCGAGCACCGTGCCCTCGGGCACCGAACGATCCTGATCACCGGCGCGCTGAGCTTCGCCGTCGAGGGCCTGCGCCCGCTGTTCGACGAGATCGTTGCCGCCGAGATGACGATCCGTGCCGACGGCACCTACAGCGGGCAGCTCTCCCAGGTGCCCCCGACCGGGGAGACCCGGGCCCAGGTGCTGGCGGACTACTGCGCGGCCGAGGGGCTACGGCTCGAGGAGTCGGTCGCCTACGCCGACTCCACCAGCGACCTGCCGATGCTGGAGGCGGTCGGCTTCCCCGTCGCCGTCAACCCCGAGACCCGGCTGGCGGCGATCGCCCGCAAGCGCGGCTGGTTGGTCGAGCACTGGAGCAAGGCCGCCGGCGGCCCCCGCCCGCTCCTGCCGATGGGCCCGATGCTCAGCGAGCGCGAGCGTCGCCGCACCTTCCGAGGGGTGAGCGCCCGATGACGCCATCCACCGTTCTCGGGAGCAAATCGGGTGCTCTGGCACCCGATTTGCTCCCGAGAACGAAGGGGGGGGCGCGGTGAGGTCGCTGCAGATGCACCGGAACGCGACGCGACTGGGTCTCGCACGCGCCCTGTCGTCGGTCAGCCCGAGGCGGGGGGCGCTGGTCAGCCCGCTCGAGCTGGTCAAAGACCCACCGCCCAAGCTGCCGGCGGACGACTGGGTGCGGCTGCGGCCGCGCCTCAGCGGTATCTGCGGCAGCGACCTGGCGACGGTGGACGGCCACGCCAGCACCTACTTCGACCCGATCGTCAGCTTCCCGTTCACGCTCGGCCACGAGATCGTCGCCGACGTCGTCGGTGAGAACCGGCGCGTGATCGTCATCCCGGTGCTGCACTGCGCCGTGCGCGGCCTCGACCCGGTGTGCGAGATGTGCGCGAGCGGCCGGATCAACCTGTGCGAGAAGGTCGCGTTCGGCCACCTCGACGCCGGCCTCCAGACCGGGTTCTGTTGCAGCACCGGCGGCGGCTGGAGCGAAGGGCTCGTCGCCCATCCGCTGCAGCTCGTCGACGTCCCGGCCGACATGGACGACGAGTCGGCGGTCATCGTCGAGCCGACGGCGTGTGCCGTGCACGCGGCGACGTTCCACCGCGGCGGCACCTCGGCGATCATCGGCGCCGGCACGGTCGGGCTCCTGACGCTGGCCGCGATCCAGGCGACACGTGACGCGACCACCCCGCCGCCGCTCGTCGCCGCTCGCTATCCGCACCAGATCGCCCTCGCCCGCCGGGCCGGCGCGGTGGCGTTCCAGGCCAGGGAGCTGGCCCGCCGTGTGCGCGCCCAGTCGAGCGCCATGGTGGCCGGTGACCAGCTGACCACGGGTGTGCAGCAGGTGTTCGACTGCGTCGGCACCAGCGACTCGTTGCAGGAGGCGCTGCGCGTCGTCGCCCCCGGCGGGGAGATCCTCGTCGTCGGCATGCCCGCCAACGTCAGCCTCGACCTCACCGGGCTCTGGCACCGCGAGGTCGCGATCCGCGGCTGCTACGCGTACGAGCGCGACGACTTCGACCGCGCGATCGAGCTCGTCCGGGCCGCCGAGCTCGGCAACCTGGTGAGCGCCCACTACCGGCTCGACGACTACGCCGACGCCATCGCCCACGCCTCCGCCGCCGGATCCCGCGGCGCCGTGAAGGTCGTGTTCGACATGCGACCAGAGAAGGACCGCTGATGCCCCGCCCCGGATTCGTCCTCGACGTCGACCGCAACACCCCACCGACGCTGTTCTGGCGGGGCGAGGGCTTCACCCTGGAGAAGCTGCCCGCGGATCGCACCCGCGTGATCTACCCGCCCGAGCCGCTGAAGCCGCTCGACGACATCGACGGCGCGATCCGGCACGCGCTGCTCAACCCGATCGACCAGGACCCCCTGCCGGCGCAGCTGTTCCCCGGCATGAAGCTGACGATCGCGTTCGACGACATCAGCCTGCCGCTTCCGAAGATGCGCCGCCCGGACATCCGTCAGCGGGTCATCGAAGCGGTGCTCGACCTCGCCGCCGACGCGGGCGTCGACGACGTGCACATCATCTGCGCGCTCGCCCTCCACCGGCGGATGACCGAGGCCGAGCTGCGCCACGCCGTCGGTGACCGCGTCTACGACGCGTTCGTTCCCCGCGGCCTGCTCTACCAACACGACGCCGAGGATCCGGACCAGCTGCTCTACCTCGGCGAGACCGAACACGGCGAGGAGGTGGAGATGAACAAGCGGGCCGCCGAGAGCGACCTGTTGATCTACGTCAACATCAACCTGGTCGCGATGGACGGCGGCTGGAAGTCGACGGCGACGGGCCTGTCGAGCTACCGCAGCCTGCGCCACCACCACAACCCGCACACGATGACGCACAGCCGCAGCTTCATGGACCAGCACCGCAGCGAGCTGCACAAGAGCAACTGGCGGATGGGCAAGGTGCTCGTCGACTCCGGCGTCAAGGTGTTCCAGATCGAGACGACGTTGAACACCGACCTGTTCCCGTCGCCGTTCGGCTTCCTCTCCAAGCGCGAGTGGGAATGGACGGCCAAGGACCGGGCGATGTTCGTCACGACGTCGAAGTCGCTGGCGAAGACGCCGCCGCGCATCGCCCGCAACATCTTCCACTCGATCGAGTCGCCGCACCAGATGACGAGCATCCAGTGCGGCGAGGTCGAGGCCGTCCACAAGCTCACGACCGAGAACGTCTACAAGCAGCAACTCGTCGAGGTGAAGGGCCAGACCGACATCCTCACGATGGGCATCCCCTTCGTCGGGCCCTACAACGTCAACAGCATCATGAACCCGATCCTGGTGATGTGCCTCGGGCTGGGGTACTACTTCAACCTGTACCGCGGGATGCCACTCGTGCGCGAGGGCGGGGTCGTGATCATGACCCACCCGACGCCCAACGAGTTCCACCCGGTGCACCACCCGGGCTACATCGACTTCTTCGAGCAGGTGCTCGCCGACACCACCGATCCGGAGCTGATGTCGAAGAAGTGGGAGCAGCAGTACGCCGAGGACGAGTGGTACAAGCACCTCTACCGCACCAGCTACGCCTACCACGGCGTGCATCCGTTCTACATGTGGTACTGGGGCAGCCACGGGATGCAGCACACGGCGAAGACGATCATCGTCGGCGGCCACCCCTCGACCGTGCGCCGCCTCGGCTTCACGCCGGCGTCCAGCCTCGACGACGCGTTCGAGATCGCGTCCGACGTCGTCGGCCGCTCCCCCACGATCACTCACTTCCACGCGCCCTCGATCATGATCGCTGACGTCAGCCTGTGATCGCGCCACGCCGTTCTTGCAGTCGTCTCGGTCCCCAACGGGCCCGAAACGACTGCAGGAATCCTGGAGGAGGACGCTGATGGCCCGCGACGACGCTCCGTGGAAGCCTTCGGCGCTCGGCAGGGCGACGCGGGTCGCCGACTCGGTGGAGAAGCTGGGGACACCGGTCATCCGCAGGATCCGCACCGTCGGGTTCCCGTTTCGGCCGCCGACGGTGCCGCGCGGCGTCGAGGTGCCGACCAAGGAACCGGAGCTCGGCATCGACTACGACACCGAGTGGGCCCGCAAGGGTCCGGCCCGCGCCGCGCGCAAGGCGTTCGCCCGCGGGCCGCTGCAACTGTTCGTCCGCGGCATCGCCAGCCCGACCGTGCTCGGCGTCGACCGGCTCGCCGACCTGCAGCGGCTGGAGGACGATGCGCCAGCAGTGATCTTCGCGCCCAACCACCACAGCCACCTCGACACCGCGCTGATGGCGGTCGCCATCCCTGAACCCTGGCGCCACCGCCTGGTCACCGCGGCCGCCGCCGACTACTTCTTCGACACCAAGCTCAAGGCCGCCGCGTCCGCACTCGTGCTCAACGCGATCCCGATCGACCGCGAGTCCACGAGCCGTCGCAGCAGCGACGCGATCCGGCGGATGATCGACGATGGGTGGAGCCTCGTGATCTACCCCGAGGGCGGGCGCAGCCCCGATGGCTGGGGTCAGGAGTTCAAGGGGGGCGCCGCGTACCTGTCGGCGCGCACCGGCGCCCCGGTCGTGCCCGTGTTCATCGACGGCACGGGCTCGTTGTTCCCCAAGGGCGCCAAGCGGCTGAAGGCAGGCACCACCAAGGTCGTGTTCGGGCGGCCGCTGCGCGCCGCGGAGGGTGAGAGCACCCGCCGGTTCAGCGCCCGGATCGAAGCCGCGGTCACGGCGCTCGGCGACGAGACGCTGACCGACTACTGGACGGCGCGCCAGCGCGCGGCGAAGAACGAGAGTCCCAGCCTGGCCGGGCCCGACTACCAGGGATGGCGGCGGCAGTGGGCGCTCAGCGAGCGCCGCCAGCTCGGCACCGCCGGCCTCCGCCGCCGCCAGACCCGCGCCTGGCCCGATCTGGGGTAGCGCGCTGTACTGGTGGCTCGCTGCGCTCGCGAAGCCTCGGTGACCTCGCGATCTCACCGGACCGGCATCGTCGCGCGCTTCGACATCGCTCCGGTGTGGTTCGATGGGGGGTGCTGGGGGGCGAGATCATGAGCTTGCAGACACCGACACTGGACACCGACGTCGACGTGATCCTCGACGATCTCGGCGACGTCGCCGCCGCGCTCCACGCGATGCGGGCGCGCAAGCCGGCGATGTGGGGGAAGGCCTTCGGCATGCCGGCGCTGCTGTTGCTCAGCCACGAGCTCGTCCACGACGCGTTCCGCGACGAGGAGACGTTTCCGGCCGCGGACTTCTACGGCACGGTCGTGACCGACGTGATGGGCCGGACGATGCAGTGCATGCGCGGCGAGGAGCACCGAGTGAACCGGGCGTTGGTGTCGCCAGCGTTCCGTCAGCGGATCATGCCGCTGATCGTGCCGCCGCTGCTCGAACCGGTGGCTCACGAGCTGATCGACCGCTTCATCGACCGGGGAAGCGCCGATCTGGTCGCCGACTTCACGAGCCGCTATCCGTTCATCGTGATCACCCGGCTGCTCGGCCTGCCCCGGCACTCCGAAGCGGAGATCCGCCGCTGGGCGATGGGGATGCTCGACATCCAGAACTCGCACGACGACGCGATGCAGTGCTCGACCGAGTTCACCGAGTTCGTCCGGCCGCTCGTGCAGGAGCGCCGCACGGATCCCAGCGACGACCTGATCTCGACGCTGGCGACGACGGAGATCGACGGGCAGCAGCTCACCGACGACGAGATCTTCGCCTTCCTCAAGCTGCTGTTCCCGGCCGGCGCCGACACGACCTACCTCGGCCTCGGCAGCACGCTGCACTCGCTGCTGACGGATCCGGACCAGATGGCGCTGCTGCGCAGCGACCCGGCCGGCAACGCCCGCTGGGCAGCCGAGGAGGGCATCCGCCTCGACCCGCCCACCGCGTGGATCCCGCGCGTCAACATGCACGACGTCGTCTGGCACGGCATCGAGGTGCCGGCGGGCACGTCGATGATGCTCGGCGTGATGGCCGCGAACCGCGATCCAGCCGTGTACCCCGACCCGGACCGCTTCGACATCGCCCGGCGCCCGACCGGTGTGATGACGTTCGGCTTCGGTACCCACTTCTGCCTCGGCGCCCACCTCGCTCGCGCCGAGCTGGAGGTGTCGCTCCAGGTGATCCTCGAACGCCTCCCCGACCTGACCCTCGTCGACGATCCCGGCGTGCGCATCACCGGCACGATCCATCACCTGCTGCGCGGCCCCAACCGCCTCCCCGTCACGTTCTGACCGAGCCTCGTCGGTGAGCACCGGGCGCTGGGTCTACGGTGTCGGCCATGAGCGACCAAGTTCCCGACCCGACATCCGGAGCGTTTCCTCCCCCACCGCCTCCTGTGGTCGTGCCGACGGCCGGCGTGCCCATGGCGAGCAACCCGGTGGGCAGGCAGGTGCCCATCCGCCTCGGCGGGGCCTACTACTCGGTCGGGCTCGTGATCCTCCTGACGATCGTGACCCTCGGCATCTGGGGCGTGTTCTGGACCTGGCGCACGAGCGGTGACCTGAAGCGCTACAACGGCGACGGGTTCGGGTCCGGGGTGTCGCTCGTCCTGTACCTCGTGTTCAGCGTGATCCTGATGTTCACCATCCCCAGCGAGATCAAGAACCTGTACGAGCGCGACGGCCAAGAGAGCCCGGTGTCGGCCGTGTGGGGGTTGTGGTTCCTGCTGCCGATCATCGGCAACATCATCTGGTACGTGAAGGTCCAGAACGCGCTCAACGACTTCTGGATGCAGAAGGGCGCGCAGCCCGCCTGACGCGCTACGGGATCTTGATCGTGTCGCCGGGGATCAACACGTGGCTGGTCCCGTCGCTCCAACCGTTGGCGGCCACGATGGCATCCACGGTGCTGTTGACCTTCTTGGCGATGCCGATGAGCGTGTCGTTCGGTTGCACCTCGTAGGTGCCGCCCTGGCTGGTGTCCACCGTGGTGGACGTCTCCGCGCCGGCCTCGGTCGAGTCCGTGCTTCCGGTGCCCGCAGCGGCGGTCGTGGTCGTCGTCGTCTCGCTCGGGATCGTGTAGCCCGGCGGGATCTTGATCACGTCGCCCGGATGCAACGGGTGCTGCAGACCGTCGGACCAGTCGTTGTAGCTGACCAGCTCGTTGACGTCGACCTTGTACCGGGAAGCGAGGCCGTAGAGGGTGTCGCCGGACTGCACCTCGTAGTCCAGCGCCTGCTGCACGACCTCGCCGGGGCCGGGCGGCAGGGTCGAGCTGGTCGGCGGGATCGTCTGGGTGTCGGCCCGGGTGATCGTGACGACGGTGGTGCCGCTGCCGTCGGCGCTGTCGTCGGGATCGGCGCACGCAGCCACGCCGATGAGGGCGAGCGCCGCGGCCACGGCGAGCAGTGAGCGGGTCGATCCGGAACGCATGGGCCGACAGCGTACGCGACCAGGTGGTTCGTCATCTGCGCGGGTCACCAACGTCACGCCATCAGGTCGGCCAGCACCACCTCGAGTGCCTCGACGCGCGCGGTGAGCGCGGCCACGAGCTCCTCCAGCGCGGCGATCCGCTCGCCGCTCGGCGACACCACGGAGCGGGCAGCAGCCACCGAGGGCTCGGGCTCGCCGGCGACCAGCTGCTGCCAACGCTGCGCCGACTGTCCCGGTTGACGTTCGAGCAGCTGAGCGAGACCTCGCCGCTCGAGGACGGCGAGTACGTCGTCGACCTGGGCCTGCTCCTCGAACGGGTAGAGCCGCTCGGATCGGGTCCGCAGCTCCGACGCCGTCTGCGGGCCGCGCAGGAGCAGCACGGTCAGGAGCGCGGCCTCGGGCAGCTCGAGCTGCAGCGATTCGTCGGCCACCTGCCGGTACTTCGTCACACCGCGACCGTGCGTGGGGTGGACGACACGGGCGAGGCCCTGACCCTTGAGCGCCGAGATCGCGGCAGTCGCGTCGTCGGCGGTCAGCGCCATCACCGGCTCGCGGGCCGTCGACTGGTTGCAGGCGCTCAACAGCGCCTGCATCGACAGCGGGTACTGGTCGGGCACCGTGCGCTCCTTCTCGAGGAGGGCACCGATCACCCGACCCTCGACCGGCGTGAGCATCAGCCGGCGGGAGCGGGAACGGTGATCATGTCGCCAGGGTAGAGCGGGTGGCTCACGCTGGACCATCCGTTCGCGGCGACGAGATCCTGGGCGGTGATCCCGAACCTGGCAGCGATCCCGTACACGGTGTCACCGTTCTTGACCGTGTAGCTCTGCGCCGCTCCGGTCGCAGGTGCCGCCGCGGTGCTGTCGCCGCTCGATGCCGGGGTCTCGCTGCCGGCGGTCGCAGCGCTCCCGGCCGGGGGCGCTGCGGTGTCGGGCACCAGTCCGCTCGGCAGCGGGGCGGTCGCGTTGGGTGGGGCGGCCGTATCGGTGGACGTCGACACCGTGGCGGCTGCCGGCAACAGGATCTCGTCGCCGGGCATCAGCGCGTGGTTCACGCTGCGCCATCCGTTGATCGTCACGATGTCGTCGGCCGACACCCCGTGTGCCTTGGCGATGCCGACCAGGTAGTCGCCGTTCCGTACGACGTACGTCGTCGGCCGGCCTGGCGGTGCAGTCGTGGTCTCGCCCGGCAGCGTGGTCGGTGCCGCGGTCACCGGCGGGAGGGTGGCGAACGCCGTCGCCAACGGCACCAGCGTCGCCCTGCCACCGGACGTGGCCGACGTCGAAGCACACGACGTCAGCGCGCTCAGTGCGAGCGCGCCGAACACGAGGGGCCGAAGCAGGCGAGGCACCCCTCCAGCGTACGCGTGCCCTCTCGCCGATTCCCGTCACCGATCGTCCACGATGCGTGATCGGCGTCACCTCCCTCGTCCACGCGCCGACCTGGAGCGATGCCCCTGGCGCGCAGCGTGGCGCAGCGCCGCCGGCGTACCCTGGGACCGATGACGAAGCCGGCACCACAGTCCGATCCCGGCGATTCCGCTCTCGGGGTCTCGACCGCCAGGCCGTGGGCCGCCGGCGTACCCGGCGTGCTCCACGGCCTCGAACACGCGCGCGATCAGCTGGGTCTGCGCCGAGGCGCCAAGTTGCTGCTTCGCATCAACCAGACCGACGGCTTCGACTGCCCCGGCTGCGCGTGGCCCGACCCCGGGCATCGCTCGCACTTCGAGTTCTGCGAGAACGGCGTCAAGGCCGTCGCCGAGGAGGCCACGCTGCGGCGCGTCGGTCCCGACTTCTTCGCCCAGCACTCCGTCGCCGACCTCGCCGATCACAGCGACTACTGGCTGGGCCAGCAGGGCCGCCTGACGACGCCAGTCTTCAAGGCCTCGGGCGACGATCACTACCGGCCGATCGGCTGGGATGACGCGTTCGGTGTGATCGCCGACCACCTCCGCGCCCTCGACTCGCCGGACCGCGCCGCGTTCTACACGTCCGGGCGCACGAGCAACGAGGCCGCGTTCATCTACCAACTCTTCGTCCGCGCGTTCGGCACCAACAACCTGCCGGACTGCTCGAACATGTGCCACGAATCGAGCGGAGTCGCGCTGACCGAGACGATCGGCATCGGCAAGGGCAGCGTCACCCTCGATGACATCTACGACGCCGACCTCCTCGTCATCGTCGGCCAGAACCCCGGCACCAACCACCCGCGGATGCTGTCGGCGTTGGAGCGGGCTCACCGCAACGGCGCCCGCATCGTGGCGGTGAACCCGATGCCCGAGGCCGGACTGCTGCGGTTCAAGAACCCGCAGCGAGTCGCCGGCGTGCTCGGCAAGGGCACGCCGCTGGCCGACCGGTTCCTCCAGATCCGCGTCGGTGGCGATCTCGCCCTGTTCACCCTCGTCAACCGCGCACTCGTCACCTCGGGAGCGGTGGACAAGGCGTTCGTCGCCGAGCACTGCGACGGCTTCGACGAGCTGGTCGGACATCTTCACGGCGTTGACGTCGACGCCCTGCTCGAGCAGACAGGTCTGCGCCGCGACGAGATAGATGCATTTGCACAGATGCTCGCAGGCAGCGACAAGATCATCGTCTGCTGGGCGATGGGGCTGACGCAACACAAGGCTGCGGTGCCGACGATCCGCGAGATCGTCAACACGCTGTTGCTCCGGGGCAGCATCGGCAAGCCCGGTGCCGGCGTCTGCCCGGTGCGCGGGCACAGCAACGTGCAGGGCGACCGGACGATGGGCATCTACGAGAAGCCCAGCGATGCCTTCCTCGACCGGCTCGGCGGCCACTTCGGGTTCGAGCCGCCGCGTCGCCACGGCGTCGATGCCGTGGACGCGATCCGGGCGATGGGCGACGGTGAGATCGACGTGTTCGTCGCCCTCGGCGGGAACTTCGTGTCCGCCGCGCCCGACACCGATGCCACGACCGATGCCCTGCGCCGCTGCCAGCTCACCGTCCAGATCTCGACCAAGCTGAACCGCTCGCACGCCACCCCCGGCGACGCGGCGCTGATCCTCCCCTGCCTCGGCCGCACCGAGATCGACCGATCCGGCGGACAGGACCAGTTCGTCACCGTCGAGGACTCGATGAGCGCCGTGCACGCGTCCCGGGGCCGCCTGGAGCCCGCGTCCCCCGAGTTGCGCAGCGAGGTCGCGATCGTCGCTGGGATCGCCGCCAGCACTCTGGGCGTCGAGAGCGGCATCGACTGGCTCCGGCTCGCCGGTGACTACGCCGCGATCCGTGACGACATCGAAGCGGTGGTACCGGGGTTCGAGTCGTTCAACGCCCGGGCGCTCGACGGCTTCACGCTGCCCCACCCGCCGCGCGACTCGCTCACGTTCGTGACCGCGACGGGCAAGGCGAGGTTGACCGTGAACACCGCGGACGCCGTGGAGATCCCTCCGGGCCGCCTCCTGCTGCAGACCGTCCGTTCGCACGATCAGTACAACACGACGATCTACGGGCTCGACGACCGGTACCGGGGCATCAGCAACGGTCGCCGGGTCGTGTTCTGCAACCGCGACGACCTCGCCGAGCTCGGGATCGCCGACGGCGCGATCGTCGATCTCGTCAGCGAGTGGGCCGACCAGCGCGAGCGTCGCGCCCCGAAGTTCCGCGTCGTCGCCTACGACATCGCGCGACGCACCTGCGCCGCGTACTTCCCCGAGGCGAACGTGCTCGTCCCGCTCGACAGCGTTGCCGACGAGTCGAACACACCGACGTCGAAGGCGATCGTCATCCGCCTCGAACCGGCCTGATCAGCTGGCGCCGAACAGCGCTCGAACACGCTGTCGGAAGCGCTCGAACAAGGGTTGCCGCAGGTCGACGATCGTCGGCACCTACGACAGCAGGCGGCGGACGGCGAGGATCCTGCCGTCGGCAGGCAGCGAGCCGAGGATCACACCGCTGCCGCTGCCGGCAGCCTGGATCCACTGCGTACTCGAGATCGCGATGCCGACGTGGCTGATCACCGTCGGATCGGTGCCGCTGCGGTAGGTGAACACGAGGTCGCCCGCCTTGACGTCGCTCGTCGTCCAGTCGACCGCGGTGCCGTACTTGGACTGCAGACCGCTGTACTGCGGCAATGTGAGGCCGACCTGCTTGTAGGCGGCCGTGACCAGCCCCGAGCAGTCGTAGAGATCGGGCCCCGCGCTGAAGAACTTGTAGCCCTTGCCCACCTGTGATTGTGCAAATGCAACGACAGCATCGACCTTCGTCGGTGCAGGTGCTGCCGCGGGGGTCGTGGAGGTCGGGGTCGCCACGGTGGCCGGCGCATCCGTCGGAACCACCCCACCGGCGGGCACGGTGAGCTTCTGCCCGGGGATGATCACGCTCGTCATCTCGAGCCCGTTGGCAGCGAGGAGCTGACCCGACTTGACGTTCATCCGGCGGGCGATCCCGATGATGAAGTCGCCGCTCTGCACCGTGTAGGTGCCCGCGGCCGCCGTGGCCGCGACCGGCGCGGAGTTTCCGGTCGGCGTGCTCTCGGCCACACCGCCGGCGGGTACCACAAGCTGCTGACCAGGGAGGATGACGCTGTCGACCGTCAGGTCGTTGGCGGCGAGGAGATCGCTGAGCTTCACCTTGAGCTTGCCGGCGATGCCGACGAGGTAGTCGCCGTTCTTCACCGTGTAGCCACTTCCCGACGCCGCCGGTGGCGTGTCGGCGCGGGCCGTCTCGGCGACGGCGAGGGGCAAGATGGCGAGTGACAGCGCGGCGATTCCGCTCAAGCGTCGCAAGGGGGACATGCACCAGTGATCGGCACCTCGTCGCGGAACCTTGACGTTTTCTTTTCGCGATTTGTCGCGGAAGCTGGACCGGATGATCGAGCTCTACGACAGCAAGTCGGCCCATGTCGGCGGCGCCACCGTGCGTCGCGCCCTGCCCCAGCGTCAGCGGCGAACCATCGGAGCCTGGTGCTTCGTGGACCACTTCGGACCGACGAACGACACGTCGGACGCGATGCAGATCGGCCCCCACCCGCACATCGGCCTGCAGACCGTGACGTGGTTGCTCGACGGCCAACTGGTGCACCGCGACAGCCTCGGCAGCGAGCAGCCGATCCGCGCCGGCCAGCTCAACCTGATGACGGCGGGGCACGGGATCGCCCACGCCGAAGAAGCACCACGCACGCGCTCGGGACCGATGCACGGCGCCCAACTCTGGGTGGCGCTGCCCGAGCACGAGCGACGACGGGCGCCGGCGTTCGAGCATCACGCCGACCTTCCCGCCGCGGAGGTCGGTTCGGTCACCGTCACCGTGTTGGTGGGTGAGCTGCTCGGCGCGCATTCCCCTGCGACGGCCCACACGCCACTGGTCGGGGCCGAGCTGATCCTCCACGGAGACCGCGCCGAGCTCCCACTGGATCCTCACTTCGAACACGCCGTGGTCGTGCTCGACGGTGAGGTCACCGTCGACGGCTCCACGGTCGTTCCAGGACGGCTGGCCGTGCTCGCGCCCGGCCGCGAGAGCCTGACCATCGATGGGCGGGCGACCGCACTCCTGCTCGGCGGCGAACCCCTCGACGAGAAGCTCCTCATGTGGTGGAACTTCGTCGGCCGCACCTGGGACGACATGGCCGAGGCCGCGACCGCCTGGTCCGCGTCCGACGAGCGCCGCTTCGGCCTCGTACGCTCCGGACTGCCGCTCGTCCCGGCTCCTGCGCTGCCGGCCTTCGTGACAGGAGATCGCACATGACCGAACGACCCGACATCGAGCTCGTCGACGATCCGACCACGGGACGCTTCGACGCGGTGCTCGCCGGAGAGACCGCCGGCAGCGCGTTCTACCGGGTCGTGGACGGCCGTGTGGTCGTGACGCACACCGAGGTCGGCGACGAGTTCGAGGGCCGTGGCATCGCCAGCGCGATCGCCGAGGCGGTCCTGACCAAGGTCCGCGACGACGGGCAGCGGATCGTCCCGCTGTGCCCGTTCTTTGCCGGCTACATCGAACGCCACCCGGAGTTCGAGGACCTCGTCGACCGCGCCACCTACGACCATCTCACGTCATGACGCCCGACACCGAGGTCGTGTTCGACCCGTTCGACCCCGCCTACCGGCTCGACCCGTATCCGGTCTACGAACGGCTCCGATCCGCCGGACCGGTCTGCCGCACCCCGACGGGCGAGTACGTCGTGAGCTCGTACGCCGACGTCACGAACACGCTGCGCAGCAACGACTTCAGCCGCGACCTGGACGCCAACGCTGACGCCGGCGCCTCCGCGGCACGGGCACGACGAGCAGCGCGCGACCGCGCCGCCGGACCACACCCGGCTGCGCCGCCTCGTCAGCAAGGCGTTCACACCGTCGGCGATCGAGCGCCTCCGGCCACGTGTGTGCCAGCTCGTCGACGACGTGCTGGACCGCGCCGCGGCGCGCGGGGGTCTGGAACTGGTGGACGACCTCGCCTTCCCCGTTCCCTTCCAGGTGATCAGCGACCTGCTGGCGATGCCGACCGAGCGTGCTGCGGAGCTTCGGGCCTGGAGCCAGCTGCTGACGGCAACGCTCGAACCGACCGCCTCCGAGGAGGAGCTGGATGCTGGTGCGGCTGCGGCGGGCGAGATGGCCTGGTACCTCACCGAGGTGATCGAGGCACGGCGCGCGGACCTCGGTGACGACGTGCTGTCCGCGCTCATCGCGATCGAGGACGACGGCGACGCCTTGAGTCACGCCGAGCTCGTCGTGTTCGTGCTGCTGCTCTACGTCGCCGGGCACGAGACGACCGTGAACCTGATCGCCAACGGCACGTGGGCGCTGCTCGGCCACCGGGCGCAGCTCGCCGACTGGCGCGCCCACCCCGAGATCGGGCCTGGCGCCGTCGACGAGCTGTTGCGCTTCGACGGGCCGGTGCAGCTCACGGCGCGCACGCCACTCGTGCCGGTGCGGTACGGCGACGAGTCCGAGATCCCGGTCGGGGCGATCGTGTTCGCGTTGCTCGGCGCGGCGAACCACGATCCGAGCATGTTCGCCGAGCCTGATCGCCTCGACCTCCGCCGTCCCAACGCCGCCCGCCACGTCGCGTTCTCTGCCGGCATCCATTACTGCCTCGGCGCGGCACTCGCCCGGCTCGAGGCCGACGTGGCGATCGGGCGGCTGATCCGCCGGTTCCCGGCGATCGACGTCGCGGCCGACCCGAGGTGGCGCGACCGGGTCATCATCCGTGGCATCGCCCATCTCCCGCTGACCGTCGGCTGACGCGCAGCAGATCCACAGGCATCGGCCAGGAGGCGCTCAGCTCCACGCGAGACGCTGCGGCGTGTCCACCGCCCACGTGCTCGTCGTCGAGGACGAGGAGAACGTCCGATACGTGACCTCAGCTGCGCTGCGCCTCGCCGGCTTCACGGTGGAGGAGGTGGCGTCCGGACGGCTCGCGATCGACACCGTCATCGAGCGAGCGCAGTCGTTCGACCTGGTGGTGCTCGACGTGATGCTGCCCGATCTCGACGGCTTCGAGGTCTGCCGCCGGTTGCGCACCCAGGGGGTCACGGTGCCCATCGTCTTCCTCACTGCGCGGAGCACCACCGACGACCTGGTGCGCGGGCTCAGCCTCGGAGGCGACGACTACCTCCCGAAGCCCTTCAGCGTGGAAGAGCTCGTCGCCCGCGTGAAGGTCGTGCTCCGCCGCGCCGGCACGGAGAGCGCGGGCGAGGTGCTCAGGGCCGGCGAGGTCGAGCTCGACGACGACGCCCACATCGTCCGCCTCGGCGCCGACGAGGTGGCCGTGTCGCCCACGGAGTTCAAGCTGTTGCGCTTCCTGCTCCGGAACAAGGGCCGCGCGCTCAGCCGGGCGCAGATCATCGACCACGTGTGGGACTACGACTTCACCGGCGAACCCACCGTGGTGGAGACCTTCGTGTCCTCCCTGCGCAAGAAGCTCGATCCGGACGCGTCCATGATCCAGACGGTCCGGGGCATCGGCTACCGCCTGAAGGCCTGAGCATGACCCTGCGCACCCGCCTCGCGGTCGCGTTCGGGCTCGTGCTCGCCCTGCTCGTGGTCTTGGCCTTCGTCCTGCCCCATCTCGTGCGCACCGCCCAGCTCGACCAGGTCGACCGGCAGCTCGAGCGAGCGCTGCCTCTCGCCGGGCGCGTGTCGGGCGATCAGGGCGCGGCCCTTCCGCCGGCGGCCTCGGCACCGCCACCTGGCGGTTCGTCCGCCAGCGACATGTACGTCGCCACAGTCGAGGGTGACGTCCGCAGCGAGGTGTTCGGCACGTTGACGCTCGGTGATCGCGCGCCCGCCACCCCTGACGTCATCACCGAGCCGGGCGAGAGCACGGTGCTGCAGACGGTCGGCTCGTCGGTCGGCTCTGGGACCTGGCGTGCTGCGCTGGTGCGGGCGCCCGACGGCTCACTCGTGCTGCTCGCCATCCCGCTGGACGCGATCGAGAGCACCTCGCACCACATCGACACGATCCTGCTGATCGCCGGTCTCGTCGCACTGGTCGTCGTGCTGGCCGCCGGGTGGTGGGTGTTCCGGCTCGGTCTGCGCCCGATCCGCGAGGTGACCGGCGTCGCAGCCGCCTACTCAGCCGGCGAGCGCGGACGTCGCGTCGCGGAGATCAGTGCACGGACCGAAGCAGCTCAACTCGCGAGAGCGTTCAACGAGATGCTCGACGAGCAGCAGGCGAGCGAGGAGCGCCTCCGTCGCTTCGTCGCCGACGCCTCGCACGAGCTGCGCACACCGGTCGCGGCGATCGGTGGCTTCGCCGACCTCTACCGCAACGGCGCCGTCGCTCCCGAGCAGCTCGATGACGTGATGCGGCGCATCGGGCAGGAGTCCGCGCGCATGCGCGATCTCGTCCAGGACATGTTGCTCCTCGCCCACCTCGACGAGCATCGTCCGCCGCCGCGGGTGGAGGTGGATCTCGTCGCCATCGTGCGCGACGCTGCGCTCGACGCGTCCGCGAGCCATCCGTCGCGCCGGGTGGACGTCGTCGCGCCGGCCAACGTGGTCGTCGAGGTCGACGAGGCCCGGGTGCGTCAGGTGGTCACGAACCTGCTGGAGAACGCGTTGGTGCACACCCGTGGCGATGTCATCCTCACCGTCGCGAACCGCGTCGGCCACGTTCGCCTCATGGTCGCCGATCAGGGGCCGGGGCTCGACGAGGTGTCGGTGCAGCGCATGTTCGACCGGTTCTGGCGAGGCGACGCGGCCCGCACGGGAACCGGCTCCGGGCTCGGCATGCCGATCGTCCGCGGCATCGTCGAGTCCGAGGGAGGCACCGTCGAGGTCGACAGTGCCCCCGATCGCGGCACGACCGTGACGGTCACCCTGGCGCGCCTCGCCCCGGCCTGACGCTCGGTCAGGCGCCCTCGGTGGTCGACGGTGCGGCCTCGCCCGGCTGCGGCGCGGTCATCTGGAGGTCGGTCGAGCAGGCCTCGACCGCCGCTGCCACCGTCGGATCGTCCGGATCCAGCCCCATCATCTCGACGATGCGCGTGCTGATTTCGCCACCGTCCCCCGGAACGCCGCCACCGGGGCCACCGGCGGGCATCGAGTCGGTCGGCGGGCTGCCCTCGGCTGGTGGCGTGCCCGGAGGCATGCTCCCGTCGGGTGCGCTGCCGCCCATCGGGCCGCCCTGACCGCCTGGGCCACCCTGGCCGTCGAAGGTCGGTTCGGTCACGCCGAGTCCCTGCTCCTGCAGGCACGCGGTGAACGCAGCGAAGCGGCTGGCGCCCTGACCGGCGGATCCGGCCGGGGCATCCGACGCTGCGGTGGGCGCCTCGTCGGTGGCGACCGCAGCGGACGCCGCATCGTCACCTCCGCCTCCGCACGCGCTGAGGGCGATGACTGCGGTGACGCCGAGTGCGGCGCCGAGGCCGCCAGCGGAGCGGAGGAGAGCTGATGCCGATCGCATGGCGGCCACGCAACGCCCGCCGTCTGAGTGCCGGGTGCACGGCCCCTACCGACTTGCTGAGAATCAGCACGGCGTCGGGGTGCGAGTACCGTCGTCACGGAGGGGGACCGATTCGCCGATGAGGATCACGCACAAGGTCGACTACGGCATCCGTGTGATGACCTCGCTCGCCGTGTTCGGCCGCGACCAGCCGGGCAAGCCGATCAGCCGGGCCGTGCTCGCCGAGCGTGACTCGATCCCGTCCGGGTTCATCGACGACATCCTCCGCTTGCTCCGCAACGGTCAGCTCGTGCGCAGCCACCGTGGCGCCGAAGGCGGCTGGACCCTCGCCCGTGCGCCGGAGGCGATCTCCGTCGCCGACGTGATCCGCGTGCTCGAGGGCCCGATCGCGTCCGTGCGTGGTCTGCGACCCCACGAGCTGCCGTCCGAAGGCGTCAGCGAGCCGTTCGTCTCGCTGTGGATCGCGCTGCGCGCGTCCATGCGCACCGTCCTCGAGCACGTCACCATCGGCGACCTCGCGTCGGGCGCGCTGCCGCCCGACATCGCCGAGCTGGCGAGCGCCCCGGACGCCTGGGACGACCGCACGCCGTCGCGACCTCGGTAGGCGCGATGCGCCATAGCCTGGGCGCCGGCTTCCCCGCCCGTCGTCACGTCCGCCGGAGGAACGCCTGTGCGCGCCCGATCGTCGCTCGTCGCCGTGTGCGCCGACATCGCCGTGGTCGCCGCGGTGCTCGCCGTCTCGCTCGGCTTCGGGCCTGGCGCGTCCGCGCCGACCGGCAGCCAAGGCGATGCCGTCACCCGGGAGGAGGTGGTGGCGCTGATCCACGCGCTGCCCGTCGCCGAGCCGAGCGAGCCGACCCCGTACGATCGCGCGCAGTTCCCGCACTGGATCGAGATCACCGCAGGTTGCGATACACGTTGCGCCGTGCTGGATCGACAGCGGTCACCGGCCGGGTGGTGGTCAGCGTACGACGGATACGTCGCTCGGACGCCGACCGAACTGGAGATCGACCACGTCGTCCCGCTCGCCGAGGCGTGGCGATCGGGCGCCGCGGCGTGGTCGGTGGCGCGCCGTGAGGCCTTCGCCAACGACCTCATCGGCCCTGAGCTGTTGGCCGTCAGCGCGTGGTCCAACCGCGACAAGGGCGCGGCGGATCCATCGACGTGGCGGCCGCCGGACCCGACGTGGTGGTGCAACTACGCAGCGACCTGGGCGGCGGTGAAGCTGCGGTGGTCGCTCGCTGCAGATCCTGCCGAGATCGTGTCGCTGCTCGACCTGGCCGACCACTGCTGACCAGGGTCTATGGGGCTGCCGGGATCCACACGACGAAAGGTGGCTCCGCCATGTCCTCCCCACTCGACGACTTCCTCGCCAGCATCCCGCTCGATCAGCTCGCGTCGCAGCTCGGCGTCAGCGAGGCCGAAGCCGACCAGGAACTGCGCGAGGCAGCACCGGCGCTGCTGGCCGGCATGCAGGCCAACGCCGCCGACCCGCAGGGAGCCGCGTCGCTCGAACGGGCGCTCGGCCAGCACGACGGTTCGGTCCTGGATCAGCTCGACCTCGGTTCGCTCGACACCGACGACGGCTCCAAGATCGTCAAGAACGTCTTCGGTGACAACGAGGAACAGGTGGTCAACCAGCTCAGCGGCGCGCAGGGCCTGAGCAGCGGCACGCTGACGAAGATGCTTCCGATGCTCGCGCCGCTCGTCATGGCGTTCCTGGCGAAGTCGATGGGCAACCAGGGTTCCGGGGGATCCGAGGCATCGTCGCTCGACACCGGTGGCGGACTGGGTGGCCTCGGCGACATCCTCGGCGGCCTCCTCGGTGGTGGCGGCACGGGTGGCGGTGGTGGGCTCGGCGACATCCTCGGCGGCCTTCTCGGCGGCGGGAAGCGCTGAGCGCAAGCGACCCGCGCACCAGCCCGGCGCATCAAGCGACCGCGCTGCATCCCGCCCGTGCGTTCGTCCTCGGCGCGCTCGCCGCGGTCGTGCTCGCGGTGGCGCTGCACCCGTTCGGGTCCCTGCCCGACGCCGTGCCGGCGCTGGTGCTCGTGCTGCCCGTCCTGTACGCGGCCCTCGCCGGTGGCCGCCTGCCAGCGGTCGGCGTGGCGGTGGTCGCCGCGGCCGCGTTCACGTTCGAGTTCATCCACCCCCGCAGCTCGTTCTTCATCAACACGGTCGAGGGCTTCGCGGCACTCATCGTGTTCATCGTGGTCGCCGTCGTGGTGGGCACGCTCGTCGCGCGCGAGGCGGCGCGCCGTCGGCACGCCGAGGAGCAGCGCGACGAGATCGAGAGGATGCACGAGCGGTTCAAGCTGCTGACCCTCGAACGTGAACGGCTGGCGGAGGAGGCCGGACGCGTCGCGCTGCTCGAAGCGGTGGACCGCCAGCGGGCAGCGCTGCTGCGGTCGGTGTCCCACGACCTCCGATCACCGCTCGTCACGATCCGGGGCGTGACGAGCGACCTGCGCGACGGCGCCGAGTTCGACGACGCCACGCGGTTGCGCCTGCTCGATCTCGTGGTCAGCGAGAGCGAGCGCCTGGACCGGATCGTTGCCAACCTCCTCAGCATGAGCCGCATCGAGGCCGGCGCGTTCCAGCCCGACCGCGAGCCGGTGGAGGTCGAGGAGCTGGTCGATCGGTCGGTGCGGCGGCTCGCCCGCCTCTTCGACGCAGGGGCGCTGACGGTGGACGTGCCCACGGGGCTCCCGCTGGTCGTCGTCGACGCGACCCAGATCGACCAGGTACTGGCCAACCTCCTCGAGAACGCGGCCCGTCACACCCCTGCGGGCACCGTCGTCAGCGTCGGGGCCGTCGCCGAGCCGGCGGCGGTGCGCATCACGGTCGCCGACGACGGCCCCGGCCTTCCCGCCGACCGTCGGGATCGCCCGTTCACGCCGTTCGCCGGTTCGGGCCGAGGCACGTCCACGGGCATCGGGTTGACGATCTGCCAGGCGATCGTCGAGGCCAACGGCGGTACGATCGGCGTCGATGGAGACCCAGAGACCGGAGCTCGGATCTTCTTCACCCTCCCCCCTTGCCTGACGCCACTCGCGTGCTGGTGGTCGAGGACGACCGCGCGCAGCGTGCCGTGCTCGAAGCGAGCCTGGCCGCCCGCGGCTACCAGGTGCACGCCTTCGAGGCCGGGCGCGCAGCGATCGAACACGCGGCCGAGGCCGAACCGGACATCGTCATCCTCGACCTAGGACTGCCCGATCTCGACGGCATCGACGTGTGTCGTCAACTTCGCCTGTGGCCCCGCAGCCCGATCATCGTGCTCACCGCCGACGGCACCGAGGAGCGGATCGTCGCCGCCCTCGACGCCGGCGCCGACGACTACGTGAACAAGCCGTTCTCCATGGCCGAGCTCTTGGCGCGGGTGCGGGTCGCCGAACGCCATCGGCAGACGATCACAGCGAGCGTCGGGCAGTCGATCGTCGACGTCGGCGACGTCCGGATCGACGTCGCCGCCCACCAGGCCTTCGCCGGCGGTGTCCTCGTCGACCTCCAGCCCAAGCCCTTCCAGCTGCTGACCCTGATGGCGCGCAACCCGGGCAAGGTGCTGACCTACACCAACCTCGCGCGCCAGCTCTGGGGCCCCGAGCAACGGAGCAACGACCTGGGCGCGCTGCGCGTCGCGGTGAGCACCATTCGCACCCGTCTCGGCGTCGGTCCGCGCCGACCCACCATCGAGAACGTGCCCCATGTGGGGTATCGACTCATCGATCCCGACGAACGCTGAGACCCGCGCAGGCCGTTCACGGACGGTCCACGGATTCGAAATCATGCGGAAACATGGATCGTACAGACTCTGAATCAGCACCCTTCGAGCGTGCTGATTCATGGTGTCCAGAGGGCTCCGAACCCTGACGTTCACACGCGTGACACGGCCGGTTGACGGCGCATCCTTACGTTCGGCCGCATGGTCAAACTGTTCATCGAACGAATCCGAACCGCGGAGGGCAGGAAGCTCTTTGCGACCTTTCTCGTCGGGAAGCTCGCCGCGATCGCGCTGCTCTTCGCCGGGGTCAAGGCGCTGGGCTTCTTCTTGGGCGGGCCCGTGTCGGCCCTGGCCCCCGGTGCCAGCACCGAGGTCCCGGACCTGACCAACCCGTTGAACACGACGTGGGTGCTCGTCACCGCATTCCTCGTGTTCTTCATGCAGGCCGGGTTCATGATGCTCGAGGCCGGCTTCGCCCGCAGCCGGGAGACGGTGAACATCCTGATGGAATGCATCGCCGACACGTGTCTCTGCGGCATCCTGTTCTGGGCGTTCGGTTTCGCGTTCATGTTCGGCACCGGGAACGGCATCATCGGCCACCAGTACTTCTTCTTGAACGCCGCACCAGGCACGTATGGCAGCACCGGAGTCGCGTTCATGGTGTTCTTCCTGTTCCAGTTCGCCTTCGCCGACACGTGCTCCACGATCACGTCCGGGGCGATGGTCGGACGCACCGGGTTCTGGGGCGACATCCTCTACAGCATCGGGGTGAGCGGGTTCATCTACCCGATCATCGGCCACTGGGTGTGGGGCCCCGACGGCTGGCTCGCCACGATGAGCACACCGTTCAAGGACTTCGCCGGCTCGACCGTCGTGCACACCGTCGGCGGCATGCTGGCGCTCTGCGGCGCCATCGCCCTCGGCCCTCGACTCGGCCGCAAGTTCAAGCGCGACGGCGGCGGCCTGCCCCCTGGCCACGACATGACGATCGCTGCCGTCGGCGGTGTCGTGCTCTGGTTCGGTTGGTACGGCTTCAACCCCGGCTCCACCCTGTCCGCCGTCGACCTCGAGGGCATCGGCCGGGTGACCACCAACACGACCCTTGCCGCCTGTGCCGGCGGCTTGTCCTCGATGTTCTGGATGTACCGGCGGATCAAGAAGTGGGACACGGGCATCACCGTCAACGGGTTCCTCGGCGGCCTGGTCGGCGTGACCGCCCCCTGCTACTGGGTCAACCAGGTGGGGGCGATCATCATCGGAGCGGTCGCCGGCATCATCGTGATCTACGCCATCGACTTCATCGAGTGGCTCCGCATCGACGACCCGATCGGTGCCGTCGCGGTGCACGGGTTCTGCGGCATCTGGGGCACGCTCGCCGTCGGTCTCTTCTCGACCGGGCAGTACGGCGTCGACGGGTTGTTCTGGGGCGGTGACGGCGCCAAGCAGTTCGGCGTGCAGGTGATGGGCAGCGCGGTCTGCACCGCCGTGGCCTTGTCCGTCGGCTTCGCCCTGATGTACGCCGTGAAGGCCACCGGCACGCTGCGGGTCTCGGAGGAGGGCGAGCTCCAGGGCATCGACATCCACGAGCACGGGGCCCCCGCCTACCACTTCGAGTTCGGCACGATGGGCTTTGCCGCCTCCGGAACCAACGAGCCCTGAGAGCGAGAGGAACGACACCATGAAGATGGTCACCGCGATCATCAAGCCCCACGCCCTCGAGGCCGTGACCGACGCCCTGCACGGCATCGGCCAGGACGGGATCACGATCACCGAGGTGCGCGGCCACGGCCGCCAGCGCGGCCACACCGAGACGTTCCGCGGGTCGGAGTACCGGGTGGACTACCTGCCCAAGATCCGCGTCGACGTCGTCACGGCCGACGAGACGGCCGACGCCGTCGCCCGCGCCATCGTCGATGCCGCCAACAGCGGCAAGATCGGCGACGGCAAGGTGTGGATCACCGGCGTGGACACGATCATCCGTGTCCGCACCGGGGAGGTCGACGCCGACGCGATCTGAGGTTGCTCGCTGTGAGCGGCGGCGGCGGTCGAGACGACGCCGGCGCCGCTCACAGTCCGGTGTCGACCGTCGGTTCGACCTGCGCGGTCGCCCGCTGGTAGCTCGTCACCGAAGACGCGCCCATCACCAGTTCGGCGGCGACCGCAGCCAGCAGACCGGGCACGATGTAGGCGGGTCGGCCCGTCGTCTCGGCGACGAACATGACCGCCGCCAGCGGCACCCGGTAGCCGGCGCCGAGGAACGCGGCGACGCCGACGACGATGAACAGCACGAGGTCGTGGGCGTCGACCACGCCACCGATCGCCGAGCCCGTCAGCGCGCCGGCGACGACGAGCGGGATGAACATCCCGCCGACGCCTCCGCCGGCGACGGACGCCGAGGTCGCGAGACAGCGCAGGGTGAGCATCGTGACGACGAGCCACACCGATCGGCCGGGTTCACTCGCCCAGGCGACGATCTCGTAGCCAGGGCCGTTGATCAGCGACTGCCCCGTGAGCAGCCGGCCCATCCCGAACAGCGCAGCGAACGTGACGCCAGCGGCGAACACCGTCCACACTCGGTCGGCCGACGCGACGTGCTTCGCCCACCGGACCAACCAGGCGAAGCCCCGTGCTCCGAGGCCTGCGAGCACGCCGATCGCCAGTGCCCCGAACAGGTCGCGGAGGGAGAAGTCGGCGCTGCTGTCGATCGCGAACAGTGGTGTCGTGCCGTGCACCGCCACGAACGTCAGGTAGCCGCTGGCACTGGCGACGAGCGCGGGGAGCAGCATCCGCCGGGCGAGATCGTCGTGGTAGGGCACCTCGAGCGCGAACACGGCACCGGTCGCGGGTGCCTTGAAGATCGCGGCGACGCCGGCGGCCGCGCCCGCCACCATGAGGACACGACGGTCCGCGCCACGGAAGACGCCGGGCAGCCGCCGCTGTGCCTGATCGCCGATCGTCGCTCCCGTGTAGATGGACGGCCCTTCCAGTCCCATCGGTCCACCCGTGCCGAGCGTCGAGACGGCAGCGAGCGTGCGGGCGGCGAAGGCCCGCCAACCGAGGCGGTGCCGCTGATCGTGGAACGCGTGCAGGTACTCGTCAGCGGTCGACGGCGACACCCCACCGCCGAGCACTCGCCGGATCACGAAGGATCCGATGAGTCCAATCGCCGGCAGGAACGCGGCCAGCCAGGGTCCCCGCTGCTTGGTCCATGCCAGCGCCTGGTCGGCGACCACCCAGTCGAAGGCGGCGACGGCCAGCCCGGTCAGGATCCCCGTCGCCGCAGCCAACAGCACGACCTGGTTCGAGCGCCGGGCCAGCGAGCGCAGCTCGGCGCGACGGTGCGCCCCGACCCAACGGCTGGGTTTCAGGACCATCCGAGCGACCACGCCTGCTCGGGCTGCTCACCCGCCGCCGCGGAGAACGCGTCGAGCGCCGCGATCAGCGAGGGCCAGAGCGCCTCGGGTACCCGAGCGAGGATCGCGCCGACGTCGCGGTGCCGCCGGGCGGTGACCTTGCGCACGATCTGCTGCCCGCCCGGCAGCAGCGACACGAGGATCTCGCGGCGGCTCTCCGGGCTCACGGCACGATCGACCAGTGCCTTGGCGACGAGCCGGTCGCACAGCCGGCTGGTGGTCGAGGGATGGAGCTGGAGGTGCTCGGCGAGCTGCCCCACCGTCTGCGGTCCGCGGGATCCGAGGACGACGAGCGCCCGGTACTGCGGCAGGGTCACGCCGTCGTCGGCAGCCGCCAGCGAACGGGCGGCGACCGCGACGAGCGTCCGGGAGGCGGCGACGAGCGCATCGACGACGTCTGCGGGTACGGGCAGCGAGTCATGTGTAGAGGCCAACGTTTGCAGACTACACACGTTGTGGCGGGGACGCGCCGCGTGGTGTCAGGTGAGCAATGGGCGGACCAACGCGACCGTGTCCGGGCACAGCTCGCGGCCCACCATCCACCGGTCGACCGCTCCGATCGGGACTCGGGCACTTTCGGCGACCTCGCCGTCGGTGAACGTCACGTCGCCGTCCCAGACGATCCGGAAGACGCGGCCGAGCACCGCAACCTCACGATCGCTGTACGTCCCCGAACCGATCAGGACGGGTTCGACGCCGACGATCCCGGTCTCCTCGGCCAGCTCGCGCCGGGCGGCGTCGCCCCAGGACTCCCCCGCAGCGACGACTCCGCCGAAGGCCAGATCCCAGCGGCTCGGCCAGACGTCCTTCCAATCGGCGCGCCGGTGCACGACGATCTCCCCGGCGGACGTGCACACCGCGAGGTAGACGCACCGGTGCCGCAGCCCGCGGCGTCGCATCTCTGCTCGGGTCACCACGGCAACGACGTTGCCGTCGTCGTCGACGTGCTCGACGAGCTCGTCGGTCACGACGGCAGGCGCCGCTCCAGGGTCGCGTCGACCGCCGCCGGATAGGCGTGCCACCGCTCGGGAGTGTCCTCGATCAGGCACACCATGGCGTCCATCCCCAGGAACCTCGGGTCGATCCGGGCGACCGGGAACACCTGGTCCCGGTAGCGCACGACGTCACCGACCTCGATCTCCGGCACGGCGACCTCTTCCCACTGCTCGATCATGTCCTCACTGTGCCACGCCAGGCCCAGGTTTCTGTCGCCGGGCTACGCCCCGGACGGGCGCAGCACGGCGGCAGGAAGCGATCAGTAGCGGTAGTGATCGGGCTTGAACGGGCCGCCCGGCTCGACGCCGAGCACGTCGGCCTGCTCGTCGGTCAGCTTCGTGAGCTTCACGCCGAGGGAATCGAGGTGCAGCGAGGCCACCTTCTCGTCGAGCCGCTTCGGCAGCACGTACACGTCGATCGGATAGTTCTCGGTGTGGGCGTACAGCTCGATCTGGGCGATCACCTGGTTGGAGAACGAGCAGCTCATCACGAAGCTCGGGTGGCCGGTGGCGCAGCCGAGGTTCACGAGACGGCCCTCGGCGAGGACGATGATCGAGTGGCCGTCCTCGAACGTCCACAG
>CAZMGD010000037.1:0-33718 GCA_964565705.1 uncultured Ilumatobacteraceae bacterium
CTGTGACGCCCGCAGCCCGTCGAGCGCCGCTCGCGTCACGGCCGTCGTGCCGAGGACGTGCACCCGGAGCAACGCGTTGAGCTCGGTGTCTGCGAACGGCTTGGTCATCACGGTGCCCGCGTTGTTGACGACCGCGTCGAGGTGGTCCCATCGATGCAACGCCCGTTCGACGAGTTGGGTTGCCGTGTCGAGCACGTCCCCGACCACGATCTCGACCGGAGCACCGAGATCTCGCAGCTGCTTCTCGACCTCGCGCAGCGCGTCCTCGTCGACGTCGTTGATCACGAGTGCAGCGCCGAGGCGGGCGAGGAGTAATGCGTGCGCCCGGCCGATCCCGCGGGCCGCGCCCGTGACGAGCACGACCTGGCCGTCGAAGCCGATCGCATCGCTCGTGCCGTCCGTCGTCGTTCGGTGCTGGTCCGGCATGATCAGCGCGTCGCCGCGTACCGGGTGTCGAGGTACCCCTCGAAGACGGGGCGACCGGCGACGACGTGGCGGATGGTGAGCCAATCGCCCTTGAGGCCCTTGTGGTCGTAGGGCCCGAAGCTGATGTAGGTACGCGGACCACCCACGCATGCCGGCAGCATCGTCAGCGTCTCGAGGCCCGCGGTGACACCTTCGGGTGTCAGCAGTGGGGCAGCTGCGAGGCCTGCGATCGCGACCCGGGTGGCGTCGTACGAGTTGGGGATCATCGCGTGGTGGATTCGTCGGCCGAAGCGCGCCTCGAAGCGATCGAGCAGGGCGACGTAGTTCGGGTTCGGCTCGCCCTCGGACTCGTCGACCGGGCCGGTCTGGTCGACCCCGTACCAGCCCTCGAGGTCGTCGAGCATCTGTGGGGCGTTGATGTACCACATGAACGCCGTGCTCATGATCCGCGGAGGATCCCAATCCAGGCGTTGCAGGATCGGGTTGAACATCGCTGTCGGGTAGCCGTACCCACAGTACGCGATCGCGTCGGGGCGAACGGTGTCGCGGAGCTGCTCGAGTCCCACGTCGAGACCTGCGCCGTTGGTCTCGATGAACACCTCGCCGGCGATGGCAAGGCCGTTGCGGCGGGCTGCGTCGCGGAACGCCTTGGAGTACTCGCCTCCGCCCGGCGACACCTCGGTCACCATCCCGACCCGCCGGTATCCCTTGGTGGCCAGCCATCCGGCCATGATCGACCCCTCCTCGGAGACGCCACCGTTGCCGATGGTGAAGCAATGCTCGGAGTGGAACGGCTTCGAGCCGTTCGCCGACACGAGTGGAACGTGCAGCCGCTGGGTGGCAGGTACCAGCGCGAGGCCGTTGTCGGTGATGTAGGGCCCGATGACGGCGAGGCAACCGAGCTCGACGAGCTGCTCGTAGCCGCGCACGGTGGTCCGAGCTTCCTGACGGGGCAGACCGCGGGCGATCATCGGCACGATCTCGATCGGGCGGAACAGCTGACGCTCCTCGAGTGCGTCCTCGGCGGCGAGGATGACCGCGTCGAGGCAGTCACCGAGCAGTGATCCGGTGTCGATGTCGACGAGGTAGCCGATGCGCACGGGGTCGAACCCAGCGATGCGACCGCGGACTTCGGCGGTCGCCGGTGGATCGATCCGGATCCGCTCGGCGGGACGTTCGTTCTCGTGACTCGTGCCGCCACTCACCCACGGGTTGGCGCGGCCGACCGGTGTCGGTGTGACGCTGCTGAACACGGACGACCGTGCGCCCTTCTCGGGATCAGCGTCCGCCCAACGCTGTTCGGCTGTGCGCACGCGCTCGACGAACTCGGAGATGTCGGTCATGCACGAGAGACTATGAGAAGCGAGCACTTACCGTCTGACTGGGATACCTTCGCTGGTCATGAGTTACAGGGTGGTCGTCGATCTGGAGCGGTGCGAGTCGAATGCGCTGTGCATGGCGATCTGTCCGGAGGTGTTCCAGCTGGGCGACGACGACACGCTCGCGGTCCTCCACGAACGTCCGGCGGAGTCGCTCCGCGCGATGGTCGAGAGTGCCGTGGCCCAGTGCCCACGACACGCGATCGAGATCGTCGAATCAGACGGATGTGAGCCCCCGACCTGACTTGTCCCCGCCGGCGATGACGGGAAGGGTGAGGTTCGTGTAGACGCCCGGTGCGGCCCTGCACAGCGCTGGGATCGCGTTGACGTTGAGCGTGGCGACCGTGAGCGACACCGGCCGCCGGGCGTCCTGTTCGGTCGTGATGTCGAGCACCGAGTGGATCGCGGGGTCGCCGTCGATGTCGAGCATCCACCGATCGCCGGTCGGCCAGTCGGGGGCGACGTCGTCGCTCATGCGCCACACCCACTGGTTGACGAGGAAGTCGGCGCCGTCGAGAGAGCCGATGAACCGCATGCGCATCGCGGCGACCGTTCCCGCCTCGAGGGTGCCGATGGCGACGTCGAAGGGCTCCTCGGTGAGGGCGACGTCGCGCTCGTAGCGGACGCCGTCGAGCCGGCACCCCATCGCGTCGGCGACCTGGCGGAGTGAGGCGTAGAACGGCGACGTCTGCCATTGACGGTGCATCGCGTCGAGCGGGCGATCGCCAGGTGGCAGTCCGAAACCCATGAAGGGTCGGGCCATCTGCGAGTCGTAGCGCGACATGTCGACGACCTCGGTCACGCGGATCTGGTCGATCGAACGGCAGAGGCGGCTGAGCGTGATCGGCCAGAGATCCATCGTGAACCCGGGGTTGATCCCGGTGTCGTAGAAGCTGCTGTGTCCTTCCTGACAGGCAGCCTCGAGCTTGGCGAGCGCGTCGGGAACGATGACCGGGTGCACGAGGTGTTCGAGCGCGCTCGACGTCACGTTGAAGCCGTGCCGAAGCAGCGTGCACAGCAGGTCGACGGTGCCGTCGAACGCACCGGGCACGGTACTGCCGAGCGCACTGAAGTTGACGCAGTCCGCCTCGATGCTCAGCACTCGGTCGAGGGCGTCCACGCAGGCCACGCCGACGGGTGCGCGCCCGAGGAGCGCACCGGCGTCGACGCCGACCTTCGTCGCGTCGTACACCTTGACCCCCGCCAGGTCGAGGTCTGACCGGTCGAGGATCGCGCGCAAGGCGTGCTTGCCCACGTTGCCGGTTCCCCACTGGATGACACGCACCACGGCTCGACCCCCGGTCGTCGTCAGATGTTGAAGTAGACGTTCTTGATGTCGAGGAACTCGGCGATGCCGAGGCGGCTGCCCTGGCGCCCGTACCCGCTCTGCTTGACCCCACCGAACGGCGAGGCGGGGGACAGCGGGCCGGGCCCCGTGCCGTTGATGTGCACGTTGCCGGCCACGAGATCGCGCACCAGCCGGCGGGCGCGCGACATGTCGCTGGTGTGCGCGTACGCGGCGAGCCCGTACGGCGTGTCGTTGGCGAGCGCGACGGCCTCGTCCTCGTCGTCGAAGGGCATTACGCACAGCACTGGTCCGAAGATCTCTTCCTTCGCGATCTCGGAGCGGTTGTCGACGTCGGCGAACACCGTCGGCTCGATGAAGAATCCGTCGGCGAGCGCTCCGCCGATCCGATGGCCGCCCGTGGCGAGCGTGCCGGCACCTGAGGATTGCGCGCGATCGATGAGCCCGAGGATCCGGTCGGCGGCGCCGGCGCTGATGACGGGGCCCATCGTGACCGTGGGGTCGAACGGGTCGCCGGCGACGACGGCCCCTGCCTTGGCGACGACCCCGTCGAGCACACGGTCGTAGACCGGACGCTCGACGAGCAGGCGGGTCGGCATCGAGCAGCCCTGTCCGGCGTTGTTCGTGAATCGTGAGGAGAGGGTGATGACGTTGTCGATGTCTGCGTCGGCGAACACGACGTTGGCGGACTTGCCGCCGAGCTCCATCACCATCGGCTTCAAGGTGGCGGAGCAGGCGGCGTGCAGCTTGCGTGCGGTGGCGGTTCCGCCGGTGAAGCTGATCTTGTCTACCCCGGGGTGGCTCACGAGGGTGTTGCCTACGTCGGGGCCACCGGTGACGACGTTGACCACCCCGGGCGGGAGGCCCGCCTCGAGGCAGAGGCGCCCGAAGGTGACGGGGGAGAACGGTGCGAGCTCGGGCGACTTGATCACGAGGCAGCAGCCGGCGGCGAGCGCAGGGGCGCCACCCATGCCACAGAAGCCGAGCGGGCCGTTCCACGTGACGATCAGCCCGACCACGCCGACGGGCTCGGGCACCGTGTAGTCAATGCCGCCGAACGGATACGGATCGATGCTCTCGCCGGAGATCTTGTCGGCCCACCCGGCGTAGTACCGGAACCATTCGGCGACGTACGAGCCCACGAGGTCCGAGTACAGGTTGCCGCTCTCCAGGGCGGAGATGGCGCCGATCTCCTTGGTGTCGCGGGCGATGAGCTGGGCCAGCCGGAGCAGGACGTCGCGGCGCGCGTCGGGTTTCCAACGCCGCCAGGCGGGAAGCGCAGCACGGGCTGCGGCGACGGCTTCGTCGACCTCACCGCCCGAGGCGGTGGCGAAGGTCTTGTGCGCCTTGCCCGTGGCGGGGTTGACGTGGTCCATCGTGCCGCCCTCGGTGGTGCGGACCCAGCGGTCCCCGATGAGGAGGCCGCTCTCGAGCACGGTCGTGCGATCTTCGGTCATTGTCATCGACGCGACGATAGCAAGTAAGTGCACGCTGTCTTCCGGCGAGGCGTACGATCAACCTCCGCGGGCCTCGGCCTTGGTTCCTGGGATCACGTGCTTCACGGTGCCGCCGCCGTCGGCGTAGATCTCGGAGCCGCTCATGAAGCGACTGTCGCTCGACGCGAGGAACCGCACGACCGTCGCGACGTCGTGTGGGTAGGCGAAGGGGGTGAGCTGCGTCGCCAGCATCGCCTTGCTCATGATCGGGTCTGCCGCGAACTTCTCGGCCAACGGGTTCGAGATCACGAAGCCGACGATGATCGTGTTGGCGCGGATGTTGTCGCGGGCGTAGTCGGCAGCGACCGAACGGGTCAGTGCCTGCAACCCACCCTTGGCCGTCGCATAGGCGAACACACGAGGGGTGGCCTTCACGCCGGCAACCGAGGACACGTTCACGATCGAGCCGCGCCCGGCGCGCTGCATCATCGGGATCGCCTGAGCGCAGCACCAGTAGGCGCTGTACAGACCGACGCTCAGGATCTGGTGGAACTTCTCGGTCGGCACGTCGGTCAGCCGGCCGTCCAGGTTCGACGGCCCGACGAGATCAGTCGGTGCGGCGTTGTTGACGAGCACGGTCACATCGCCGTATCGCTCGTGCGCGGCCGCGAACAGGGCGACCACGTCGTCCTCGACGGTCAGATCGGCTCGGACGAACTGGGCCTCGTGGCCATCTGCACGGATCGCTGCAGCGACCTGCTCACCGGCATCGGACCGGCGCCCGGTGACGATGACGCGTGCACCCGAGCGGGCGAGCTCTTGGGCTGTGGCCGCACCGATACCCCCGGTCGATCCAGTCACGACGGCGACGTCGTTCTCCAGCTGCATGGCCTGCTCCTCGTCGATCTGCATCACAAGTTGGCTAGTACTTACTGCGATACTGGCGTCAGGTCCAACATCACAGCGAAGGGAGGCCGGATGACGGATCGCGTCGCACACCCGTCGTACTGCCGGATCTGTCCGGCACTGTGCGGTGTGCTGGTGGACGTGGAGGACGGTGTGGCGGTCAGCGTTCGTGGCGACCCCGATCACCCGCTCTCGGCCGGCTACACGTGTCCCAAGGGTCGGATGCTCGCCGACGAGCACAACGCACCCGATCGCCTCCGATCGTCGCTGCGCCGCCGTCCCGACGGCGGGTGGGACACGATCGGCCCCGGCCGAGCGGTCGCCGAGATCGCCGCCCGCCTCGCCGAGATCCGCGATCGCCACGGCCCACGAGCGATCGCGCTGTACGTCGGAACCAGAGGCTACGAGGTGCTGCAGCTCGCCGGTGCCAGCGCGTGGCTCGAGGGCATCGGGTCCCCGTCGCTCTACTCGACGTACACCATCGACCAGCCGGGCAAGGACCTGGCGCGAGCGATGCACGGCAGCTGGCCAGCGGGGTTCCAGGACGTCGGCAGCAGCGATGTCGTCCTGCTCGCCGGACTGAACCCGCTCATCTCCGGATATGCGCCGTACACCGCGTTCCCGGTCACGAACCCCAGGATCGAGCTCCTCGAGCGACGGCGCGCGGGCCAGCGACTCATCGTGATCGATCCCCGGCGCACCGAGACCGCAGCCCTGGCCGACATCCACCTCCAACCTCGCCCCGGTCACGACGCTGCGCTGCTCGCGGCGATGGTCCGAGTCGTGCTTGACGAACAGCTGACGGACGCTGGCTTCGTCCAGGCCTGGTCCGCGGGTGTCGAGCTGCTGCACGACGCGGTCCGGCCGTTCGATCCGCAATGCGTCGCTGCCGTCGCGGACGTGCCGGTCGACGACCTGATCGCCGCGGCCCGGCTGTTCGCAGCCGGCCCGCGGGGCTGCGCGATCGGCGGCACGGGGATCAACATGGGCCCGCACCCGATCCTCGCCGAGTACCTGCTGTTGTGCCTCAACACCCTCGGCGGGCGATACCGGCGTGCTGGTGAGACGGTCGCCAATCCCGGCGTGCTCACCGCCGGGCGGGCGCTTCGGGAGGGGGCGCGAGCTCCGCGGCCGATCTGGGGTCAGGGCGAGCAGCCGCGCATCCGGAACCTGGCGACGATGTACGGGCAGATGCCGTCGTCCGCGCTCGCCGACGAGATCCTGACGCCCGGCGACGGGCAGATCCGAGCGCTCGTCGTCTCCGGCGGCAACCCGCTCGTCGCCCTGCCCAACCACGCCAAGGTGCAGCGGGCGCTGCGATCGCTCGATCTGCTCGTCACCCTGGACGTGCGGATGTCGCAGACCGCGCAGATCTCCGACTACGCGATCGGCTGCCGGCTGAGCTTGGAGAAGGCCGACACCACGCTGGCCAGCGATCTTCGCTTCCCGATCCCGTTCGCGCAGTACACGCCGCCGATCGTCGAGCCTGCCGGCGAGCTGGTGGAGGAGTGGGAGCTCTTCCACGACCTCTCGGCGGCGATGGGGACTCCGTGGTGCTTCGGGTCGCGCGTCGGCATGCCGATCCCCGTCGATCCCAGCGGCGAGCTACCTCCGGACCGCCGCCCGACCAGCGAGGAGCTGTGGGAGGTGCTGTGCGCCGGTGGGCGCGTCCCGCTGGCAACGCTCCGCCAGCACCCTCACGGCTTGGCACCGGCCGTCGGACCGGTCGTCGTCCAGCCGGCGGACCCGTCGAACGACGACCGGCTGGATCTCGCCGCGCCCGAGCCCTGGGCCGAGCTCGGGCAGGTCGCTGCGACGTTCGCCGAGCGGCCCGGCGGCGATGCTCCGTTCCGCCTCGTGAGCCGGCGGCTGTGGCGCTTCCACAACTCGTGGGGCCAGGACATCGATCGCCTCCGTGCGCAGCATCCGGCGAGCCCGGCGTACCTGCACCCGTCCGACCTGGCATCGCTCGGCGTCGATTCCGGTGACCTGGTCGAGATCCGCTCGGCGACCGGTTCGTTGCGGACGACCGCGGTCGCCGCGCCCGAGCTGCGTCCGGGTGTCGTGTCGATGCCGCACTGTTGGGGCTCGCCCGACTGGGACGAGCCTGCGCTCGACGGCGCGTGCGTCAACCTGCTCGTCGATGACGAGACCGGGCTCACCCCGATCGTCGGCATGGCCCGCCAGAGCGCCGTGCCGGTGTGGGTGCGGCGGGTCGAACCGGCCGGTGATCAGCCGAGGTAGGCCGCCTGGACGGCCTCGTTCGCCTGGATCTCCTGTGGGGTGCCTTCGGCGATCACCGAACCGAGCTCGAGCACGGTGATGGTGTCGCACACCGACATCACGAACGGCATGTCGTGCTCCACGAGCAGGATGGCTGCGCCGAGGCCGCGGACGCGTTCGATCACCGAGAGGGTCACCGCAGCCTCTGCTTCTCCGAGCCCGGATGTCGGCTCGTCGAGCAGCAGGAGGCGGGGGTTGTCGACCACGGCCCGGGCCAGTTCGACGAGACGTGCCTGCCCGATCGGGAGCTGCCCGGCCCGCTCGTTCGCCAGTGACTCCAGCCCGCAGAACGCGAGCGCCTCGTCGACCGTCTCGCGTCGGCGTCGATCGATCCGCCGACGCGTCGGGAGGTACAGGAGGTCCGCGACCGTGCCGCCCCCACCGCCGCGCCAGTCAAGCGCGGCGTGCACGTTGTCGGCCGACGTGAGCCAGCCGATGGGTTGCTGACGCTGGAACGTCCGGCGCACGCCGTGGCGCGCCCGACGAGCTGCGGACCAGTTCGTGACATCGCGGCCCTCGAGGACGATCCGACCGGCCGAGGGTGATCGCAGCCCCGAGACGGCATCGAACAGCGTGGTCTTCCCGGCACCATTGGGTCCGATCAGCCCGTGCACCGTCCCGGCCCGGACCGTGAGGTCGACCTCGTTGACGGCCCGCACACCGCCGAAGCGTTGCGTGACGCCGAACAGCTGGACGACGATGTCCGCGTCGTCGGTCCTGGCCGTCGTTGCGACGTGCGTGTCGGTAGCAGGCACCCGGTTCCTCTCCGTCTCCCCGGCAATCGGCCCGAGGTTAGCGTGTACATGTCCGCGTTAAGTCAGTCAGTGCTTCCTTGACGAATCGTCGCATCGGGCCGTACCGTCCAGTCCGCGGGTGCGCACGTAGGTGTGGAGCCGCCCTCGGACATGGAATCGACGATCTGCCACGGCGACGCGAACGTCGCTGCCGACCTGCTGTGCTCCGCGGCGCGGGTGGGCTCGTCGCCGGCACTGATCTGGGGCGACGGCTGCTGGGACTACGACCGCCTGCGGCGGGAAGCGCTGTGCGCAGCTGAGTGGTGCCGCGCGGCAGAGGTCGGCCCGGACGACCGCGTGGCCCTGCTGATCGGGAGCTGGCCCGAGCACGTGGCCGGCTGGTACGGCGCTCTGCTCGCCGGCGGGGTCGTCGTCGATGTGAACCCGTTGCTCGGCGACGAGGAGTGGGCCGCCATCCTTCGCGACGCCTCGCCCAAGGTGGTGATCTGCGAACCCGCCCACGAACGCCGTGTACAGGCTGCGCTGGACGGGGTCGGCGCGGTGAGGGTGCTCCGTGAACGAGGGGACGGCTTCGCGACGGGTGCGCTGACCATGGCCTCAGCAGCGGATCCCGTGCCCCGATCGGCCACCGATCGGGCGGTGATCGCCTACACCAGCGGCACGACCGGGCTGCCGAAGGGCGCGGTTCACACGCACGGCGCCATCCGCCGACAGCTCGACCTGCTGGCGTCCCTCCACAGCCTCGCCCACGGCGACGCTGTCTTCCAGGCCGTTCCGATGTTCCCCTTGCACGGGTTCCTCCCACAGGTGGCGAGCGCGATCCGCGGAGGTGCATCGGTGTTGCTCGCCGACAAGTTCTCGCCCGCGGAGTTCGCCGCGGTGTCCCGACGACACCCGATCACCTACATGACGATGTCCTCGCCGATGCTGCAACGCGTGCTCGATCTCCCAGCTGCGGACCGGCCGGTGCTGGACTCGCTGCGTGTGGTCACCGTCGGCGGCGCCCCGCTGCAACCGGAGATCCGTCAGCGCTACGAGGATGCGCTCGGGGTGCACGTCACCCAGGGGTACGGCATGACCGAGATGATCGGAGTGTTCGTGGCCGATTACGGCGGGGCGCCGTTCGGGAGCTGTGGCACACAGCACCCCGCAGGATCCCAGGTGGTCACCGTGCTCGGCGAGGATGGTGAGCCGGTCGAGACGGGCGTGCTGGGCGAGATCGGGGTGCATCGCAGCTGCGCCTTGCTGGAGTACTGGAACGACGCCCAGGGGACCGTCGACGCCTTCGTCGGCGACTGGTACCTCACCGGTGACATCGGCCGGGTCGACGAGAAGGGGCACTTCTTCGTCGTCGATCGGAAGAAGGACGTGATCATCCGCGGTGGCTTCAACATCTACTCGGCGGAGATCGAGCGGGTGCTGCACGAGCGCGCGGAGGTCGGCGAAGCGGTGGTTGTCGGCCGGCCCGATGACTCGCTCGGAGAGGTGCCGGTGGCATTCGTCGTCCCCGTCTCGCCGATCGACGTTGACGAGCTGATCGCCTACGTGCTCGATCGCCTCGGCCCGCTCAAGCGCGTCGAGGATCTGCACCTCGCGACGTACCACGAGCTGCCCCGGAACTCGATGGGAAAGGTGCTCAAGCGCGAACTCCGCGGACGGCTTCTCGCCGCCCATTCGCCCAAGCGGTCACAAGGTCGCTAAGGTGGTGTGCACTTACTTCGCTGACAGGGACATCAGTGATCACCATTGGGGGAACCATGCACAAGAGGTTGTATGCCTGCATCGCTGCAGCAGCGCTCGTCGTCGCCGCGTGCGGTGGCGACGACGACTCGACGGACACCACCGCGGTCGCGGAGGCGAGCACGACGGCCAGCCCTGAGTCGACGGCAGCGGCCGCGAGCGCTCCCACCGACACCAGCGCGGCGACCGACACCACCGAGGCCGCGGAGAGCACCACCACCACCGGCGGAGGCGGCGAGCCCGTCATCGACGGCGTCCGGGGCATCGAGGACGGCAAGATCATCGTCGGTGGTCTGAACCAGGAGTCGGCCTTCGGCGGGCTCGGCGACGGCGCGAAGGCGCGGTTCGATCGGTTCAACGAAGAAGGCGGACTGGACGGGTTGACGATCGACTTCATCGGCGTGCGCGATGACGGAGGCGACGCCGACCGCAACGGTTCGCTGGTGCGTGAGCTCGTCGCGCAGGACAACGTGTACGCCGTCGTCCCGATGACGCCGACGTACCTGCAGCCCGCCAGCGGCGACTACCTGGCGTCGGAGAACGTGCCGTACTTCGGCTACGGGTATGCGCCGGTGATGTGCACCGACTTCGCGTTCGCGTTCAACGGATGCACCGTGCCGGGCATCGCCACCCAGATCAGCACGGGCTCGATCGCCTCGCTGCTGCCATTGCTCGGCAAGGACCCGACCGACGGCACGGGTGTGAAGATCGCCATCGTCGGTCGGGCAGAGGCTGGCGGCCAGGACTTCTCCCAGCAGTTCGTGAGGATCGCCGAGGAGCTCAACATGGACGTCGTGTACAACAAGTCCAACGTTCCCGGCGGTGGTACCGCCGACATGCAGCCGTTCGTCGACGAGATCATGGCGGCGGATCCCGACATCGTGCAGCTCGTCACCGACTTCCCATCGGCGCTCGCGCTGAAGGCGAAGCTCCTCCAGAACGGCTTCGATGGCATCGCTGCGGACAACGCGGCGTACGTCCCGGGGCTGCTCGACGCCAGCCCGCAGGCTGCGGCCGCCCTGGAGGGCACCTACGTGGTCACCACCTACCCGACGCTGCTGGAGTCGTCGGAGTTCGCCACGCAGATGACGGAGGACCTCGAGGGCCTGCAGATCCAGAGTGGCACCGTGATCGGCTACCTCCAGGCCGAGCTGTTCATCGACCTCCTCGAGCAGGTGTCGCCGAACTACGACGCGTTCGTCGAGACCGTCAACGCGGGTGTCGACGTCGAGCCTGCCGAGGGAGGCATCCCGACCAGTTGGCCCGACTTCCACTCGCAGGGCGCTCCGTGCAACTCGGTGGTGAAGGTGGAGAACGCGCAGTACGTGCTGTCGGTCCCGTTCGCCTGCTACGCGACGTTCCCGGCCAGCTGATCCCCCCCAATGCACGTCGTGGGAGGTGCCCGATCCGGGTGCCTCCCACGACCTGTTTCGAGGCCTGCCCCCCGTTGCTCGACGAATCGAGAGGAGAGACATGCTCAAGGTGCTCCTGACCGGCGCGGCATCCGGGGCGATCTTCTCGCTGATCGCCTCCGGTCTCGTGCTGACCTACTCCGCCACCGGAGTGTTCAACCTCAGCTACGGCGCTGTCGCGTTCACCGCGGCCTTCATCTTCTATGAGTTGAACTCCGGGCTCGGATGGAATCGGTTCCTGGCCGCCGGTTTCGTGGTCGTGCTGATCGCTCCCTTGCTGGGGGTCGGGCTCGACGCGTTGGTGTTCCGGCCGCTGGCGAAGGCGTCGGAAGCCGCGAAGATCGTCTGCACGGTCGGCTTGCTCATCGCCTTGCCCGCATTGGCGCACTTCATCGTCGAGCGGGGAATCGACATCTTCGGGTGGGGCATCCCTCGAGGCAACGACGTGTTCCTCACCCCCGGCGTCTTGTACCAGCCGACCGAAGCCTGGAAGGTCGGCGGCGCGACCATCGACTCCAACCAGGTCCTGGTCTTCGCGACCGCAGCGGTGAGTGCGCTCGCGCTCTGGATCTTCGGCCGTACCCATCTCGGCCTGCGGATGCGGGCTGTCGTCGACCGGGGAGAGCTGGCGACCCTCCGTGGCGTCAACGAAGGTGCCACCCTCCGGTTGGCCACAGTTCTCGGCACGGTGCTCGCCGCGCTCGCCGGTGTCGTCGGCGCCCCGCTCCTGAACAGCCTCGACCCGGTCACGTACGCTTCGGCAGTCTTCGTCGCGTCCACGGCGGCGATCATCGGCGGGCTCACCTCGGTACCGCGAGCGTTCCTCGGTGGTCTGATCATCGGAATCATGATGAGCATGACCTTTCGCTACGTGGACATCGAAGGTCTGCGGCAGCTCAACAACGCGGTGCCGTTCATCCTCCTGCTCGTCGGCCTGCTCCTCCTGGGCAAGTCGCGCAAACGAGTCGCCGGCACCAGCAACCTGGAACCGCCGCCGATGGATTGGAGCTCCGACCTGCCACGATGGCGCCGCTACCTGCCCTGGGTCGTGGCCAGCATCTTGATGGGGGTGTGGATGCTGGTCGTGCTCGACGACTTCTGGAGAGCTCTCTTCCTGCGCGGCTTCGCGTTCTCGTTGATCCTGCTGTCGCTCACGATCGTGACCGGCTACGGCGGCTTGGTCAGCCTGGCCCAGGCGACGTTCGCGACCGGCGCAGCTCTGGTGTCCGGCATGCTGCTCGAGCGCTTCGACTGGCCACTGCCGCTCGCGTTCGCCGGCGGTGTCGCCGCCGCCGCGGTGATGGGCATCGTCGTCGCCCTGCCGTCGCTCAGGCTCGGTGGTCTGCCGTTCACCCTCGCGACACTCGCGCTCGCATTCCTCGCCAGCACCGTGCTGTTCGACTGGTCGACGTTGTCCAACGCCGATCTCGGCTGGCGGTTCACGAGACCGTCGATCGGACCGCTCGATCTGCAGAGCGACACGACCTTCGGCATCGTCCTGCTGATCGTGATCGCGCTGGTCGTGCTGTCGATCGGCGCGATCGACGGCTCACCGACAGGACGCGCGATCGCCGCAGTCCGCGTCGCCGAGCCGGCCGCAGCGTCGATCGGCATCTCGCCGGTGGCGGCCAAGATGCGTCTGTTCGTGTTGTCGGCCGCGGTCGCCGGTGCTGGCGGGGTGACGCTCGCCATCGTGGATGGTGGCGTGACCAAGACGACGACGAATCCGCTGACCGGACTGATGTGGCTGACGATCGTGGTGCTGCTCGGCGTGCGGCGTCGAGGTGCGGCGGTCATCGGCGGACTCGTGCTGATCGTCTTTCCACAGCTGCTGAGCGGCGGGTTCACGCTCCCGTTCGGGATCGCGTCATGGGAGGGCAGCCGCACGACCGAGATCCCAGCGATCCTGTTCGGCCTGGGCGTCGCGTCACTGGCCCGTCACCCGGACGGCGCGATGAGCGACCTCGCCCGCCAACGCCACGAGTGGCGCGCGCGCAGACGTCGACGTGCCGAGCAGCCCGCCGAGATCGTGGTGGCCGAGCCGGACGTGATGCTGCCGGGCGAGGATGTCGTCGGCGCGGCGTCCATCGGCGCTGCGGCCTCCGGCGCGTTGCTCTCGGTGCGATCGTTGCGGGCGAGCTACGGCCCGGTCGAGATCATCCACGGTGTTGACCTCGACGTTCCCGGGGCCTCGATCACGGCAATCCTCGGCACCAACGGCGCCGGCAAGTCATCGCTGTGCCGGGCCATCGCCGGGCTGATGACCGTCGAGGGATCGGTCACGCTCGACGGTGCCGACATCACCCAGAGACGACCGGATCTGCGTGCCCGGGCCGGCTTGGTCTACGCGCCCGAGAGCCGGGGGATCTTCCCTGGCCTCAGCGTCGAGGACAACCTTCGGCTCACGATGGTCGACAGTGACGAGCGTGCCGTTGCCTATGACCGATTCCCACACCTGGCATCGCGTCGACGGGTGTCGGCCGGCATGTTGTCCGGTGGCGAGCAGCAGATGCTCGCCATCGCCCCGTTGCTCGTGAACCCGCCGCGCGTGCTGGTCATCGACGAGCCGACGTTGGGGCTCGCGCCACTCGTCGTCGACAGCGTGCTGTCGTTGCTCGACGAGATGCGCCGCGGCGGCACTGCAGTGCTCGTCGCCGAGGAGAAGCCGAAGACGGTCTTGGCCTTGGCGGATCGGGTCGCCCTGCTCGAGCTCGGTCGCGTCGTGTGGTTCGGACGGGCCGAGGAACTCGACGACGAGATGCTCCGCGACGCGTACCACCTCGATCCCGCCGCCGTGGGTGAGCCCGAACCGGCCTTGGCCGCCCTCGGTGCGACACGGGCGGATCATCCTTCAACCGATCAACAAGGAGATCTGGCATGACCATCCGCGTGATCCAGTGGGGCACCGGCAACGTCGGCACCCACGCCCTGCGCTCGATCATCGAACGGCCCGACATGGAGCTCGTCGGCCTGCGCGTCTACAACCCGGACAAGGTCGGCAAGGACGCCGGCGAGCTCGTCGGCGCGGAACCGACGGGCGTTCTCGCGACGGATTCGGTCGAGGAGATCCTCGCCCTGGACGCCGACTGCGTGAACTACAACGCGCTCGGCACGACTCTGGAGGATCCCTTCGGCGCGCCGCTGGACGACATCTGCATGCTGCTGCAGCACGGATTCAACGTGACCTCGTCGGCGATCGACTTCCTCATCTACCCGAGGTCCGCTCCGGCGGAGGTGCAGCAGCGCCTCACCGAGGCGTGTGAAGCGGGAGGAGCCACGTTCTTCGATTCCGGCGTCAACCCCGGGTTCACGATGGATCTCTGGCCGATCACGATGTCGCGCATCTCGCGCACGATCGACCGGATCCACATCGTCGAGAGCCTGAGCATGCGCGAGTACACGTCGGCGAGCGCGATGGGTTTCATGGGCTTCGGCAAGCTCCCGGACGAGCCGTCGATGCTCGACTGGATGCACTCCGACAAGGAGCGCAGCGTGTTCTACTCGACCTTGTTGATGGTGGCCGACGCGCTGCGGATCGAGCTCGAGGACTTCCGCTACGAGCGCGAGGTCGGCCTCGCCGAGCAGGACTTCGACATCGCCTTCGGCACGATCAAGGCCGGCACGATCGCGGTTGTCAAGATCACGTTCAGCGGGATCGCGAAGGGTCGCGAGGTGCTCGTCAACGAGTTCGTCTGGCGGGTCCACGACGGCGTCCGGGCGGACTGGGCCGTCGGTGACCGCTGGACGATGACGATCGAGGGTGACCCGACCATGGACTGCATCGTCGAGGCGCGCACCCAGCAGGATGCGAAGCGC
This sequence comes from uncultured Ilumatobacteraceae bacterium, assembly GCA_964565705.1. Classification (GTDB taxonomy): domain Bacteria; phylum Actinomycetota; class Acidimicrobiia; order Acidimicrobiales; family Ilumatobacteraceae; genus CAZMGD01. The sequence goes on from CAZMGD010000037.1 coordinate 15,460, forward strand.
CCGACGTCGCTGACCGTCGCGATGGCACCCGTCAACGCCATCCCCACCGTCGTCGCTGCGGCGCCGGGCGTGAAGACGGTGCTCGATCTCCCTGTGTGGGGTGGCGGCCGCGTCACGGACTGATGGCTGTCGATGGCTTCTCCGACCCCCTCACCCGGCACCTCGGGTACCGCTCGATCCGCCACGACGAACGCACCGCTTCGTCCTGGATCGAGATCCGTGACGACCTCCGCGACCGCCACGGGGCGCTGCACCTCGGAGTCCTCGCCTACCTCGTCGACTCCACCGCCGGCGTCGTGTGCGGGATGGCTGCGGTCCCCTCCTGGGTGATCACCTCCGACCTCCAGTTCCGCGTGCTGCACCGGCCGACTCGAGGGCCGTTGCGCGCGGACGCGCGAGCGGTGCAGCCCGGCAAGCGGACCTCGCTGGGCTCGGTCCAGGTGGTGGGCGAGGGTGACGGCGACCGGCTCGTCGCGATCGGCACGGTCAACCACGTCGTGATCGCCTCGGACGGTTCGCTCGACGTGCCGGCTGACATGCCGATCGGCGTGGAGTACGCCTCGGGGCACACCGTCGCCGGCCACGCCCCGCTGCTGGATTGCTTCGGTGTCGAGATCTCTGCACCGGGCGTCGCCCGCCTGCCGATCGAGGGCACCGCGGTGAACCCGCTCGGCATCCTGCACGGCGGGCTGATCAGCCTGCTCATCGACGAGGCAGCGCGATCTGCCGACACGCAGCGACGCCTCGAGGTCACCGATCTCGTCGTTCGATTCCTCAGAGGGTTGCGCTCGTCACCGGCCATCGCGACGGCGACGATGCTGCCCGGCACACGCGAAGGGACGGCCTCGGCGATCGTGGAGATTCGCGACGCGTCCGGCACTCTCGGCGCGCTCGCCCACGTCGGGCTCGGTGAGCGCTAGCGCTTCTTGCTCTTCTTCGGGGTCGCCTCTGCGACCGCGTCGGGAAGGTACCGGCTGATCGCCCAGACGGTGATCTCGTCGATGATCGCGTCGCGCGACGGGCGCCGCTTGCCGTAGTACCAGGTGCCCAGCGTCGACATGCCCGCGACCATCGCGAACAGGGCGCGAGTGGACAGTTGGTGGGCCTCGGGAGTCACGACCGACCCTTGCTCCTGAGCCTCCTCCGTGCCGAACTGCACCAAGCGTTCGATCTGCGTCCGAACCTCGTCGAACACCCCTGACGCTGCCAGTTCACTGTCGACGAGGACGTCGGCGGCGAACAACGAGGCAGCGAGCGCCCGATGCTGGTCGAACACGTCGTACATGTCAGCGATCAACGCACGCGCCGATTCGCGAGGCGCATCGAAGCGGTTGGGGTTCGACAGCCGACGTTCGATCTCGCGATCCACCAGTTCGACGAAGGGCTTGACCATCGCCTCCCGGAACAAGCCCGCCTTGCTGCCGAAGTACCGGAACATCAACGTCTCGGAGACCTGCGCGTGATCGGCGATCTCGCGGGTCGAGGCGCTCGTGTACCCCTTGAGATTGAACACGGTCTGGGCCGAGCTGATCAGCAGGCGACGGGGTTCGCCGCGTTGGCGGCGCTTCCTGACGAGGTCCGTACCCGGGTCGGCGCCGTTCGTCTGCGATTCTGTGCTGGTCCGCGCCATCGGATCGACGGTACCAGCCGATCGTGCGATCGCACAGTCGAGCGTTCGCTGTTGTGAAGTAACCACTAGCTAGCTACTGTTTCGACATGCGCACAGACGAGCTCATCTTGGTCAGCGTCGACGATCATGTGGTGGAGCCGTCGGGCATGTTCGACCGGCACCTGCCGGCGAGCATCAGAGCCCGCGACGACATCCCCCACGTCGTGCGAACGGAGGCCGGCGATGACGTGTGGGTGTACGACGACCGACAGTTCCCGAACATCGGCCTGAACGCGGTCGCCGGACGGCCACGCGACGAGTACGGGGTCGATCCCACATCGTTCGAGGAGATGCGCGCCGGCTGTTGGGACGCCGAGAAGCGACTCGACGACATGAACGCCAACGGCGTGCTCGGGTCGATGTGCTTCCCCTCGTTCCCCCGTCTGTGCGGGCAGGTGTTCGCAGAAGCCGCCGACAAGGAGCTGGCGCTGCACTGCGTGCGCGCCTACAACGACTGGCACCTGGAGGACTGGTGCGGCATCGCGCCCGAGCGATTCATCCCGCTCGGCATCGTGCCCTTCTGGGACATCGACCTGATGCTGGACGAGACGCGACGGTTGGCCGAGCGCGGGTTCCACGCGATCTCGTTCTCCGAGAACCCCAGCAAGCTCGGGTTCCCGAGCCTGCACTCGGACCACTGGGATCCGTTCTGGGCGGCATGTCAGGACCTGGGCATCATCCCCTGCCTGCACATCGGTTCCTCGTCGACGATCGTGGTCACCTCGGCCGACGCTCCGTTCGACGTGACCGCGACCCTCCAACCGATGAACATCGTCCAGGCCGCAGCGGACCTCGTCTGGTCGCCGGTGCTGCGCAAGTTCCCCGACCTCAAGATCGCCCTGTCCGAGGGTGGCGTCGGCTGGCTGCCGTACTTCCTCGACAAGATCGACCTCGTCTACCGCAAGCAGTCCGGCTGGACGAAGCAGGACTACGGCGACGCGCTGCCGAGCGAGGTGTTCCGCGACCGGATCATCACCTGCTTCCTCGACGACCGGGTGACACCCGACGTCGCCCAGCGGGCCGGGATCGAGAACATGACGTGGGAGTGCGACTACCCCCACTCCGACTCCGACTGGCCGGATTCCCCGGAGATCGCGCTCGCCGGCATGGCGGGCCTCGACGACGCCACGATCAACACGATCACCCACGAGAACGCCATGCGGCTGTTCGACTACCACCCGTTCGAGACGAGGGCACGGGATCTCTGCACCGTCGGCGCGCTGCGCGGCGAAGCCGCGGCCAAGGGCGTCGACACGGCGATGCGCAGCATGCGCACCCGGGCGCAGACGATGGGAACTGCGGCGGGCGCCCAGCAAGACCTGCTGACCCCCGGCCGGAACTGACGTGGGCTCGGTCGCCGACCGGATCGTCGCACGGGTCGGACACGAACGGCCCTTCGAGTTCGAGCGTGCAGAACTGGAGGAGCAGTGGATCGTCGCCGCCGGCGAACGACTCGCCGAACGCAGGCGCAGCATCCCGGCGCTGGACGCGTTGGCGTCCGAGCACGGCATCGAGGAGATCCGCGAGCTGTCGGACCTGATCCCGCTGCTGTTCGCCCACTCGTCGTACAAGTCGTATCCGCGGTCGTTCCTCGACAAAGGGCGGTGGGACGGGCTCACGCGCTGGTTGGACACGCTCGCCACCGAGTCGTTGGTGGACGTCGACGTATCCGGCGTGGCCAACCAGGACGAGTGGATGCAGGCCCTCGCCGCAGCCGGACACCCCGTCTACGCGACCAGCGGCACGAGCGGCAAGAGCTCGTTCCTGCCGGCCACGACAGCGGACCGTGCGTTCACGATGCGCTGCATCGTCCGTTCCGTGGAGTGGCAGCACGGGATCGTGCCCGACGCCAGCATGCCCGTGGTCGTGCTCGCCCCGTCGCAGGGCACGAGTCGGGCCACGGAGTTCTTCCGTGAGTTCGCCGCCGCCTATGGCGACCCGGAGCGCACGTGGTTCCTGACCGACGACGCCGTGCGCCTCCAGGACATGAGCCGGCTGGCGACGCTGTCCAAAGCGATCGCCGACGGGCGGGCCACGCCGAGCGAGATCGCTGCCTTCGAGGGTGATGCGGCCGAGCGCCGTGAGCGGCTGGATTCGGACTGGGAGCGGATGTGTGACGTGGTGAGCGGCCTCGCCGGCCAGCGCGTCGTCATCCAGGGCTTCTGGGCGCAGCAGTGGACGCTGATCGAGCGGCTTCGGGCACGCGGCGTGACCCGCATCGCGCTCGACCAGGGCTCGCTGCTCGGCGTCGGCGGCGGCACCAAGGGGGTGGCGATGCCAGCCGACTACCAGCAGCAGGTGTTCGCCTTCTGGGGTCTCGACGAGTCGAGGCAGTCCAGCGGGTACGGCATGTCCGAGCTCTCGGCCGCCCTGCCACAGATCGGCGACCGGTACGTGGTGCAGCCGTGGGTCGTCCCACTCGTGCTCGACGAGGAGGGAACCACCTTGCTCAACGCCCCGTCGGGTCAGGTCGAGGGCCGGTTCGCGTTCTTGGACCTCGCCGTCGAGGGTCGGTGGGGAGGGATCATCAGCGGCGACCGCGTCGTCGCCGACTTCGACTCGCCGGCGCCGAGCATCGTCGCTGGCTCCGTCGTCCGCTACAGCGAGTTGCGCGGTGGCGACGACGACCGGCTCACCTGTGCGGGAACGGTCGACGCGTTCGTCCGCGGCTTCGACCAGGCAACAGGGGTGTGACCATGCGCGCCGTGCCCCACATCGTGAAGGGACGTCCGGTCGAGGGCGCCGACGTCGCCCACCCGCACTTCACGACACCGGCGATCGACGTCGACGACCTCGTCTGGTCGCGACGCGAACCGGGCCCGGCGTTCGACGTGCCGATCGACGAGGTCGTCGACCTGCTCGTCGCCGTCGGTGAACGCCTCGACCCGCACACCAACCCGTGGCTGCGCGAATCGATGGAGTGGGCCGGCGAATCCGGCCACCTGACCGCCCGGTTGCTCGAGCACTCCTACGAGGGGTTGCCGGCGCTGTTCGGCCGCGAGTCACTCGAGTTCCAACTCGACACTGAACTGGGTCGCGATCGGATCGAGGGTTGGGCCGAGGTGCGCGACCCGTGGGGCCACACGCACCGGATCCGGGCGTTCCCGCCCCGCCTGGCCCACGTCGTGGCCGGCAACACCCCCGGCACTGCCGCGGTGAGCATCGTGCGCGGCGCGCTCACTCGCGGCGTGAACCTGCTGAAGCTCGGCTCCGACGACCCGCTGACGGCGTCGGCGATCCTGCGCACGATGGCCGAGATCGCCCCCGACCACCCGGTGCTCCGCTCGTTCACAGCGGTCTACTGGCGAGGTGGCGATCGCAGCATCGAGAGCGTCGTGTTCCGCCCGCAGTACTACGACAAGCTCGTCGCCTGGGGTGGCGAGGCGGCCATCCGCAACGCGCTCTCCTACGTCGGTCCCGGCTTCGAGCTCGTCGCGTTCGACCCGAAGGTCTCGATCTCGCTCGTCGGTCGCGAAGCCTTCGAATCCGACACAGCGGTCAAGGAGTCCGCCGGCCGGGCAGCGACCGACGTCGGCCTCTACAACCAGGGGGCGTGCGCCTCGAGCCGATTCATCTACGCCGAAGGCTCGCTCGACGAGCTCCGTCCGTGGTGCCGGCAGCTCGCCGCTGAGCTGGGCGTCGATCGGCCACTGACCGACGGATCCGGTGTCGCCGTGCCCCACGCGGTGCGCGAAGAGGTCGACGCGCTCCGCTTCCTCGCCCCCGACTACGAGGTGTTCGGCGACTACCGCACCGGCACCGTCGTGCTGTCCACGGACCCGGTCGACTTCCACCCCGACGGGAAGGTGGTCAACGTCGTCGCAGTGCCAGATCTCGCCGACGCCCTGGAGCACGTCACCGTTGCCACGCAGACCATCGGGCTCTACCCGCCGGCGCGTGGCATCGAGCTCCGAGACCGTCTCGCGGCTGCCGGCATGCAACGCCTGGTCGAGCTCGGCGAGGTCGCTTCCAAGGTGCCCGGCGTGCCGCACGACGGCTTCTTCCCACTGCATCGACTCGTCCGTTGGCTGGTCGACGACACCGCACAGTGACAACCATCGACAACCTGAACGTGAAGGGGATCTTGTGAAGTTCGGTCTGTTCTACGAGATGTTCGTACCGCCCGACGAGCCCGGCGCGGAGGCGAAGATCGTCCGCCAGACGGTGGACCAGATCGTCCACGCCGACCGCCACGGATGGGACTACGTGTGGTTGACCGAGCACCACTTCCTGGGTGGGTTCTCGCACATGTCCGCCCCGGAGGTCATCTTCGGAGCGGCCGCCTACCAGACCGAGCACATCAGGTTCGGGTTCGGTCTGGCATTGACACCGCCCACCTACAACCACCCGGTCCGCATCGCCGAACGGGCAGCGATGCTCGACTGCCTCAGCGGCGGACGGGTCGACATCGGGTCTGGCCGTTCGACGACCCCCGCCGAGCTGTACGGCTTCGGACTCGATCCGGAGGAATCCCGCGCCCAGTGGATGGAGGGACTCGAAGCCGTCGCCCGACTGCTCGCCGAGGAGGACGTCGAGCTCGACGGCGAGTTCGTGAAGATGCCGCCCCGCACCGTCTACCCGCGACCCGTGCAACAGCCACACCCTCCCTTGTGGGTCGGCGGTGTCGGTCCCGGAAACGCCGAGCGGGCAGCGAAGCTCGGGCTCGGCATGCTGTTCTTCGCGATCAAGGCCGACCCCGAGGGACTGCGCGCGTCCATCCGCGCGTACAAGGACAACATCGGCAACGCCCAACCGTTCTGCGGCGCGGTCAACAACCAGACCGCCGGCTTCGTCAACGGGTTGTGCAGCTACGACCGCGACGAGATCCGAAGCATGGCAGCGCTCAAGACGGTGGAACACACCTACCACGGCAACATCCACATGCTGACGGGCTGGCCAGGTGACGTCGCCCCGCCCAGCTATGCCCACGTCACCTCCGGCGACACCCAGATGTTCTACGACGCGATCCGCGCCGATAAGCAAGCCGTCGCCGACGGCATGCTCGAGGGTGGCTTCGTGATGGCCGGCACGCCGGAGGACTGCGCGGCGGTGCTCGACGCGTTTCACGAGGTCGGCGTCGACCAGGTCATCATCCACATGCAGATGGGCAACGTGCCCCACGAACGGATCCTGGAGTCCATCGAGCTGATGGGCACCGAAGTGCTCCCGAAGTACCGCTGAACGATGGGGAAGGGTCGACCGGCCGAGTCGGTGGCCATGGTCACCGGCGCGGCCAGCGGCATCGGGTTGGCGCTCGCGCGAGCGCTCGCCTCACGGGTCGCGAGCGTCGTGCTCGTCGACCGTGACGGCGACGCGTTGGAGCGCGCCGCGCGAGCTGACGACTCCCTCAGCGATGCGCACCTCATCGTCGCGGACGTCCGGGACGTGGACGCCGTCGAGGCGGTCGCGCAACGCGCCGCCGGCCTCGGGACGATCAGCATCGCGTGCCTGAACGCCGGCGTGACCTCGACGGGTCCGACGATCTGGGACACGCCGATCTCGGTGTTGCAGCGCATCCTCGACGTCAACGTCGTGGGCACCGCGAACTGCATCCGCTCGGTCGTGCCGCGCATGATCGCGCAGCCCGATCCGTCCGCGGTCGTCATCACCGCCTCGATGGCCGGGCTGGTCGCGTCGCCCAACTCGGGTGCCTACGCGGCGAGCAAGGCGGCGACCGTCGCGCTCGCCAAGGCGTTGCGCGGCGAGCTCGCGATCGCTGCACCGCACGTGCAGGTCAGCTGCTGCTGCCCTGGCATGGTGCGCACCAACCTGATGCGCACCTCCGCCGACGCGCTGCCCGGCACGATGGCCGACGACATCATGGTCGCCAGCCACGACGCCCTGAACACGATGGGGATCAGGCCGGAGGAACAGGCGACTTCGATCCTCGATGCCGTCGGCAACGGCAGCTTCTGGGTGCTGCCACCCACCGGCGATCTGTTCAACGTCATGCTCGACGGTGAGCTGGGCGAGCTCTCGGAGGAGATCACTCGATGACCGATGACCAGCTCACGATCGACTGGGTCCGCGCCGAAGGCGACCGCCTTCGCCGGTGGGGCCGATGGGGCGACGACGACGGCAAGGGCGCGCTCAACCTGCTGACTCCGGAGCGGGTGCTCGCCGCGGTACAGACCGTGCGGACGGGGGAGGTCATCTCGCTGGCGATGCCGTTCGGGCCGGGCGGCCCGCAACCCGATCAGGGACGCTTCAACCCCAAACTGACGATGGTCGCCCTCGGCGACCAGCAGCTTCCCGGTGGCTTCCAGTACGCGGACGACACGCTGTTCATGTCGTTGCAGGGCGCGACGCAATGGGACGCACTGTCGCACGCGTTCTACGACGGGGTGATGTGGAACGGCCGAGCGTCGGCCGAGGCGATCAGCGAGTCGGGCACCGTCGCCAACTCCGTGACCTCGTTCCGCGACGGCGTGGTCGGCCGTGGTGTGCTGCTCGACGTGGCACGCCACCTGGGCACCGATTGCCTCGCCGACAACCAGGCGATCTTGCCGGAGCTGCTCGACGAGGTGGCCGATGCGCAAGGCACTGACGTGGCTGCCGGCGACATCGTGCTCGTCCGGACCGGTCGCGTGGGGCGGGCGATCCGCGACGGCGCGTTCCCGATGGCAACGTTCACGATGACGTCGCCCGGGTTGTCGGTCCGGTGCGCGTCCTGGCTGGTCGATCACGACGTGGCGGCCGTCGCCGCGGACAACGTCGCGGTCGAGGTCACGCAGTCGGAGGCGTCGGGGGCGATGATGCCGCTGCACATGATCTGCCAGCGCGATGCCGGCATCATCTTCGGCGAGCTGTTCGACCTCGAGGCACTGTCGAGGTCGTGTGCCGCAGACCGTCGCTGGACGTTCCTCCTGGTCGCCGCACCGCTGCCGGTGACCGGAGCGGTCGGCTCGCCCGTCAACCCGCTGGCGATCCGCTGACCCGGGCCAGCGGATCGCTGTCAGGCGACGCGAACGAGCAGTGGAAGATGGGCCGGGCCGTGCAGCATGCCGGTCCGAGGGGGCTCCCACACGAAACCCGGAGCCAGTTCGAACGATTCGATCGCGTCACACCACGCGGCGAGGGCGAGTCGCATCTCCAAGCGGGCGAGTGCTGCGCCGGGACAGATGTGGGGCCCCTGGCCGAAGCCAAGGTGGTCGCGCACGTTCTCGCGGGTCGGGTCGAAGGACTCGGCGGCCGGGAACACGTCGTCGTCGCGGTTCGCCGCACCGATGCTCAACATCACGACGTCCGCCTTCGCCAGTGGGGTCCCGCCGAGCTCGAACCGCTCGGCGAGGCACTCGCGCACGAGGAACTGCGCGGGAGGGTCGAGGCGCAGCGCCTCCTCGATCGACGGTTCGATCAGGGAGCGGTCGTCGCGCAACTTGGCGTACAGCTCCGGGTTCACGGCCAGGCGGTACAGCAAGCTGCCGAGCACGTTGCGGGTCGTGTCGCTCCCCGCCCCGATCGTGAAGATCACCTGGGTGATCACCGCTCGGTCGGACAGCCGCTCACCCTCCACCTCAGTGCTCAGGAACCGGCTGAGCGCGTCGTTCGGCCACTCGTCCTCCGGCACAGCGCGCCGCTCGTCGATCCGCTCCGCCACGTACTGGGCGGCCTCGGGGCACCCCTCGGCCATCGAGATCGAGCGTCCCTCGGCGGCGGCGCGGCCGAACTCGTCGCCGAGCTGTTGACCCCACGCGAAGTACCGCAACGAATCCTGCTCCGGGAACCCGAGCAGGCGCGCCATCGCCGCCGGCGGGATCGGCTCGACGAAGCTGGGCATCACGTCGACCGCGGCCCCGCCGGTGGCGAGCTGGATCGTCTCTGCCAGCCGCTTGCTGATGAACTCGACCAGGTAGGGCTCGATCTGCTGCGACCGGTGGAACGCCACGACCGAGTTGATCAACCGTCGCACCACCGAGTGGCGCGGCTCCGGGATGCCGGCGATGCTCGTGTCCTCCTCCGGCAGGCCCTTCTGCCCGGCGCTTCCGCCGAAGTCGTTCACACTGCGCAGACCAGTGGCGACCGAGTCGTGGTCGACCGCCATGAATCGCCCCGGCGCCAGTTGGTGCACCGGACACGCCGCCCGCATCGTCGCCAGCGCCTCGTAACGCGCGTCCGGATCAGAATCGAGTGGGTTCATTCGCTCATGTTACAGTAGCAAGCACTTACCGCTATACCTGCGAACGTTCACGTGCGTCGCTCAGCGGGTGAGAGGGGAACCACGTTCGATGCTCGCGCTCCACCAGATCCACCGCGTCCGACCGGGCCGGGACGCCTCGTTCGAATCACTGGTCCGGGACCGATGGCTGCCGGCGGTGGCGACGATCGACGGTTGCCGCTTCGCGTGGTATGCGACGGCGACGCCGATCGCACGTCACAGCGACGAGGTCGCGACGATCACGATCATGCGTGACGGAACCGCCCTCGACGGCTTCCTCACGGAGGTGCGCGGCGGCCGGTTGACGTCGCTGGCCAAGGAGATCCGCGACCACCGCTCGGGCAGCGAGACCCGGATGATGCTGCCGATCGACTACGACCCGTGGACCCGATCGGGCGTCGAGGTGCCGGACACGGCCCAGGACGGTCCGGTGGTCGCCTACATGCACGACTTCGTCCCACCCGAGATCGGCCAGATGCGCGGATACGCGTCGATGATGCGCGACCGATACATGGCGCTCACGGAGAAGGATCTCTCCGGCGTCGTGCTGCGCACGAGCTGGCAGACCGTGCCCGGTGGCGGGCCGCTGCCCGAGATGTTCAATCTCAGCGAGATCCGCGACGTGGGGATGCTGAACGCTTTGCTGGTCCACGAGATCCCCCGTGAGCAGAAGGCGATGGGCAGCTGGATGTGGGAGGCCTTGGCCGTACGTGATCGATGGACGACCCGACTGTTGCGATGCGCGTCGTGGTCGCCGGTGAAGTGAGGAACGCCATGCTGTTGATCCAGGACATCCACATCGTGCGCGGCAGGGCCGAGCTGCCGTTCGAGGACGGCTACCGCGACGACATCGTGCCCCGACTCGCCGATCTGGGGGCGCAACTTCGGTACTTCGGGTGGTCGCCGCACGGCGCTGGCGCCGGCTACGAGGCGATCGTGCTGACCGAGGTGGACGACGGCGCGGCGCTGATGGAGTACCAGCAGGCGGTCGCGTTCGGCGCGCTCGCCGACGTGTGGGAGCGGTTCGAGACCAGCGATCACGAGCTGCGCTCGTCGCTGCTCGTCGCCTACGGGACACCCGACTGGTCGGCGTCGGCCGATGGTTCGGGGCCGCGCACGCTGTTCCGGCACGACACGCTCGCGGTCGAGGGTCCCCTCGACGCGGCGGTCGCGTCGGTCGAGCAGCAGTACGCGGATGCCCCCGGCGACGCGTTGCTCCGACTGGTCGGCTGCTTCGAGCCAGCGGTCGGCGAGCTGGCGGAACCGGAGGTCACGGTGCTGACACGCGTCGCCTCGTTCGACGGGCTCCAGGCCGCCCTCGGGGCACTCGACGCGGGCCCGTGGTCGGGCACCCCAGACGTCGACGGTCTGCTGCGCCGCCAGGTGCGGATCAGCCGCTGCGCGGAGTGGTCACCGTTGCGATGAGCGCGGCAGGACTTCGCTTCGACGGTCGCGTCGCGATCGTCACCGGTGGGGGCAACGGCCTCGGTCGGGCACACTGCCGAGAGCTCGCGGCGCGCGGCGCGCGGGTCGTCGTCAACGACCTCGGCGGCGACGTCAGCGGCTGCGGCTCGTCGAGCAGCGCGGCCGAACGCGTCGTCGAGGAGATCCGGAGCGCCGGGGGAGAGGCCGTGTCCAACGTGGACTCGGTCATCGACCCGTCAGGCGGTGCGTCGATCGTCGCGACGGCGCTCGAGGCCTTCGGTCGGGTCGACATCGTCGTCAACAACGCCGGGATCCTCGACACGGCGCCGCTGCTCGAGAGCTCCGACGATCACATCGATCGAACGCTTGCCACGCACCTGCGCGGCGCGTTCAGCGTCACCCGCGCGGCCCTGCCCCACCTCCTCGAACAGGGCTACGGACGGATCGTCAACACGTCGTCGGGTGCCGTACTCGGTAGCCCGGTCGGCCTCGCCTATCAGTCGGCGAAGTCCGGACTGATCTCGTTCACCCGCGCCCTCGCCCTGATCGGCAAGGACCGAGGAGTGCTCGCCAACGCGATCCTCCCCACCGCCCATACGAGGATGACCGACACGATCCCCGACCCCGCGTTCAAGGCGTTCATGACTGAGCGGTTCACACCTGAGCGCGTCGCCGCAGCGATCGTGCTGCTGGCTCACGAGACGTTCCCGCACAGCGGCGAGCTCTTCCTGTCCGGCGGTGGGCGACTGGCGAGGCTGTTCCTCGGGGTCACCAACGGCTACGTCAGCGACGAGCCGACACCGGAGGACTTCGCCGAGCACCTCGATGCCGTCATGGACACGACCGGCTACACCATTCCGGCGGATCGTGCCGCCGAGTTCGCGTCGTACCTGCCGCAGCTCGGTTTCGACTTCAGCGCCGCCACCGTGATGGTCGCCAGCGAGACCGACGACTGAGCGGGGGCGCTGTTCAGCTGTTGCGTCTCGACGCTTCGTAGCGTCCGTCGGCCCACCAGTCGCTGTTGCCCAGGCTGCGCACGACCGTCCGCTCGTCTCCCTCGCGACGACAGGTGCCGTCGGCGCCCAACGGCGCAGCCGGTACGGTCCGCGCCCGCTCGCCATGTGGATCGATGGTCCAGATCCAGCGCTCGCCGGGCAGGGTGTAGACGACCTGCTCCGGGTATCCGTTGGCGCGGACCACCGCGTCGATCTCGACATCGCTGGTGGCGTGGAACCGGCCCCGTACGGGTGGTACCACTGGAGCCCCGGGCCCAGCAGCGCGCCGGTCACGGAGAGGTGCTCGGCCTCCTGCCACTCGATCCGGTCGGCCCGATGGTGGAACTCGAACCCGGGATGGTCCACGGTGCTGAACGTGACGTGCTCGCCGTCCGACGTGATCGTGGCGCTTCCTGTTGGAAGTGGCACGTCGAGCCGATCGAGCTGGCCGCCGCGTGCAGCTGAGAAGAGGAACGCGAAGTCGCTCGCGTCGGCGGTGATCCCGCGCAGTGCGCGTACGAGTGTGCCGTCGGAGTCGCGCCACGTACCGTAGAGGTACGACGCGGCCTTGGGGATGCCGAAGACGGTCGACGTCGGCAGCAGGAGGTCGTCGCTCGGGTCGAACTCCCCGAGCAGGCACAGCCCTCCGAAGTCGCCCCAACGCTTGGTGTTCGTGGTCGACCGCGTACGGCCCTGATCATCCGAGGTCTGCAACGGGGAACTCCTCTGGTTCGCGACCGACGGCGTCGGTGATCCACCGCGACGGGCCGCTGGCGTCGGCACCGATCGTGCGGTCGAACGTCATCGCCGCCTCGTCCTGACCGGCGCCGACGGGGAGAGGAGGTAGGCGCACAGCGGGGCGACGTGATCCGATTCGATCTCCATTCCCTCGAAGGTCGGCCACCCTCCGGTCTCGTTGCGCACCTCGAGCGCTCGCTCCCGCTGACCGCGGATCGCCGTCCTCGTCGCTGCGTTCGGCGCGATCGCGTTCGCCGTGATGCCGTGCATCGCTCCGGGGTTCGCGGTCGCCAGCGTCAGCCCGACGATCGCCGCCTTCGAGGTGGCGTAGGCGAACATGCCGGGGATGCCCTCCAACCCGGCGGTGGAGGTGAAGTTGACCACGCGCGCGGGGGAACGCTCGTCGAGCCAGTGGGCGACCGCCGCTCTCGTGACGTTCAGCGCTCCCGACACGTTGACGTCGAGCGCAGCGACGTGGCGGGCGATGGCGAGACCGATGCCCCTTGCTCCACCCGTGACCTGCTGCACCGTTCCACGCACGACAAGAGAGTAAGTGCTCGCCACATGCATGACGAACCCGACGACGCTCGTATCGTGCGCTCATGGACGAACTGGCACCAGGTGAACCGCCTCGCCCCAAGCAACCGTTTCGCCTCGACCGGAAGGTGGCGCTCGTGACAGGTGCCGCGAGCGGCATCGGCTACGCAACATGCCGACGACTGCTGGAGGCGGGTGCGAGCGTCGCTGTCAACGACATCGACGCCGACGCGCTCACCGCCGCGATCGAGCGCCTGGGCGACGTGGGACGGGTGCTGCCCGTGCACGGCGACGTCACCGACATCGGCTCGCACGCGACGATGATCGACCTCGTGGTGGCAGAGCTCGGTTCGCTCGATGTGCTCGTCAACAACGCAGGCACCTTCCAGCCGACCCCATTGGACGACCTTGACCCCGACATCGTCGATCAGCTGCTCGCACTGAACGTCAAGGGGTTGCTGTTTCTCTCCAGCACCGCGGCGCGGGTGATGGAGCCGGGCAGCTCCATCATCAACGTCTCCTCGCTCGGTGGTGTACGCCCACCCTTCGCCGGGCTCGCCGCCTACCACGCCACCAAGGGCGCAGTGGACAGCCTGACGCGTGACATGGCCTTGCACTGGGGTCCCGCGGGGATCCGCGTGAACGGCATCGGGCCGGGTGGGATCCTCACCGAGGGCCGCGGGCAGGTCACCGAACACCCGCTCTTCCCGCCCGCCCTGATGGAGCGCATCGTCGAGCGCGCCACGCAACGGCCGCTGGGCCGGATGGGCTATCCGGACGACGTGGCGATGGTGATCACCTTCCTCGCGTCACCCGCTGCCCGTTTCATCACCGGGCAACAGCTCATCGTGGACGGTGGGTACTTCTACGCGTGACGGTTGAGGGAAGCGGCTCGAGGCTGCCCGAGCCCTGGGCGACCATCAGCGGGCCGCCACGAGAACTCGCGCCGCACCGCCATCCGATGCCACACTCGGAGTCGATCCGGCAGGTCGCGGTCCGGCTGGTCGGCGAGATGCTCCGCGAGGGGCCGATTGCCATCGGCGTGGCGGGTGCCCAGCAACGCCTGCAGGTCGTCGAGGTCCGCCTCGGCGATCTCCTGGCCGACGCCGTCGAGGAGTCGCAGGGTCTGGGCCAAGCCGGCGGCACCACCGAGCACGTACCGGTCGTAATCGTCGCGGGCGATGGCGCCACAGGTGACCTGGAGGTGCTCGACGAGGAAGTCGTGCAACACGGCGTGCGGCCCGGGCCGCTGCGGATCGGTAGCTCCGAAGGATCGGAGGGCACTCCGCATGACTCCACCAGCGCCTCGCAGACGCACCGCCTCATCGCACGGGCCACACGGACCCCGACCTGGACTCGTTCACCATTGCTGGCGTCGAGCAGGGCACGCGCGACCTGCCGACTCACGTGCCTGGCGATCCGATCCGAATCATCAGCGCTGTTCAGCGGTCGTTCGTCGACCGGCAACCGCTCCGCCAGCTCATCCAGCTGAGCTCGCAACCCCTCCACGTCGTGCACCCGCACGATCCGTGATGAGTAGCTCATAGAGACCCGGCCCAGCTCCGTCACGGCCCGACGCTACGCGTTGGGTGCCGCCCGTCGGGCAACCGCGTTGTACCGGCGAGGATGCGCAGGAACCCGTCTCCCATCGCCGCAGACAAGCCGCTGGGACACGGTGCTGCGTGGAACGGTCGGCTGGGTCGCGAAGGAATGCCCGTTGGGGAGTGGGCCGGAGCGGCTGGCATCATGGCTCGATGGCCGAGCCCGTGCGGAATCGTCGCTCGACGGTCGATCTCGATGACGAAGACGTCCGGGGCGCGATCGAGCGGATGGCCGGCCGTGATCTCGATCGGGGCCGCGACGCCCAGCACGTCTACGACACCTTGACCTGGGGTGAGGGGCCGACCAGGATCGATCAGGCTGGCCTCCAGCGATGGCTGTGGTACGAGTTGCCGACCAAGTACATGACCGACGAGCCCGGTTACATGACGCGCCTCGCCGCCGTCGCCGCCGAGCTGTTCGACGAGTTGGGACTCGGCGCCTACGCCGAGATCTGCCGCTCAATGCTCACGGCCGGCGTGCACGCTGCGTTCGATCGCTCCCGGGATGACGGGTTCGCGGCGATGCGCAAGGCGCTCGCGTCGTCGGGGATCGACCCGCCCGATCTCGACTCCTTCGTGTGGGGCCAGGTGATGGGCGTCGAGGAGGCGACGGCGCGGGCGGCGGCGGAACACGCCTTGGGGGAGGCAATCGCGGATGGTGAGCTCGTCGTCGGTGGCCGGGGCTGGCGGGCCCGGCAGCGCGAGATCACCGAGCGGGCCCTCGACGGCGACCATCCGAGTCAGCCCGGGCAGACGTGGCGGACGGCGGTCGTCACCGAACGGATCGGCACCTGGGTCGACGCGGCGTCGATGCGTTCGGCGGATCTCGGTCGGCGACGAGCGCGCCTGAGCAAGTGGCTGCTGCACCCGATCCCACCGCCACCCGACGTGGCCGAGCGTATGGCGCCGCTGACATGGCTGTTGAGGGCGTTCGGTGACGAGCAGGCGTTGACGCAGGCCGGCTACCTGAACACGGCGTTCCTGCTGACCGTGCACGCCCACCGCCCCTGGGAGGACCCGTTCCCGACGGACCGGCCACCGCGGACCGAGACCGACGCGATCACACTGCATCGTTTGCGCGGGTTCCTGGAGACGGCCGGGGTGCTGCGCAAGCGCCGACGCGTGTTGCAGCGCACCCAGCGGGGCTGGGCGATGGCGAACGATCCGGTCGCGGCCTGGGTGGCCCTCACCGAGGGGCTCGGGTCGAACCCGTGGAACCGCTTCGTGACCGAGGCCTGTGGTCTGGTGCTGCTGGATGGCAACGGACCGGTCCCGGAGAAGGAGGTCACCGCAGCGATCGTCGGCATGGCGGGCGAAGCAGGCTGGCGAACCTCAGGCGACCGAGATGCCGACCCGTCGGCGCGCGACGTGGCGTGGGCGTTCAGCGACAGCCGCGCCCTGCTCACGCTGTTCGGTCTGATCGACATGGACGGCGACCTGGGCGATCGCCGCTACCGCCTCACGCCGGCAGGGGAGACGACGATGCTGGCGATGCTGCGGGTCACGGCCACCCGACCTCGTGAACGTCGGTGGTGACCGCCGATACCCCGAGGCGCGCACAGCGGTTCGGGCCAGAGACGTGGACGGAGATCGCGGGAAGGGATTGGTCGCTGTGGGACCTGTGGTTCTGCGTCGTCGCGACACTCGACCACGGCGGCGATCTCGACGCCCTCGCCGACACGTTCGTCGACGCGTTGCGCTCTCACGGCAACCACGATCGGGGTGCCCACGAGGCCAAGCTCAGCCACCTGACCGACCTGCGCGCCCGGCTTCGCGACGCCAACCTGGTCGCAGCCGACCTCGCTGGTCCGGATCTGCTCGCCGACCAGAAGACCACCCGGCGGGCGCGTGAGAAGGTCACCGGCCGCGTCAGCCTGGAAGGCCGCGCGTGCACACCGGCCATGGTCGACACTCCGCGCCGACTCCTTCAGCAGCGTGCCCGTTTCGGGCATTGGTCGAGCTTCCCGTTGAACCCGGCGCGGTTCTTCGAGCGATTCCGACCTGCCGTCGATCGCAAGGGCTTCGTCACCAAGGGCAAGTCCTTCGCCGTTGCCTCGCGCCTGACGCGGCGTCTCGCCGACCTCGACAGACCACGCCGCAGCCTGCCCGATCGGCTCGCTCTCTACCGCGCGTTCCACACGGCCGGACTGGAGCTGGCCGACGCTGCCGACGACAGCTACGGCGTCATCGGGCAGGCTCGCACCGAGGCGTGGCGCGCCTACCTCGACATCGACTGGCGCACCGCCGGCATCGATCCGAACCTGTATTGGCAGGACCTCTGCGAGCTGCTGGTCTGGGAGCCGTACGCGGTCGACCACGGGAACGAGACAGCATGGTTCTCCTCGGCTCGACGTGGCGACGTCGACATGATCGAGGCGATCCTGCTCGCACTCGAGTCTGAGCATCGCCGTGTCGTGCTGGACTACGAAGCCGACGCCGCCCTCGAAGCGCTCGCCGACCTCTACCTGGCAACCAAGAGCCGAGATCGCTACGTCGACGCTGCCCGCCGTCTCGGCTCTCGCTCGTGGCGCCACGTCGAGGCGATGGCCACCTCGCAATGGTCATCAGGAGATCGCGATGGGACGATCGCAGTGTTCCGAGCCGCCGATCAGCCCGGTTGGCATCGCGATCACCTGCGCGCGAAGTGTCTTGGCCTGACCGGCGTCGACCTCGCGACCGACGACGCATGCACGGACCGATGACGCCGTTTCCTTCGTGGCAGGAGACCTTCTTGGCGCTACATCGCGCGGCGAGCCTGGAGGAGTTGTGGACCGTCCTGCTGGGTCCGCACGGCATTCGGAGCTCCAGCGCATGGGAGGAGCCCTTCGCCCTGTTCCGACGGTTCCACGCCGACGACTCCGAGCATGCGGTGACCACCGTCGCGCTGCTGTGCACGGATCACCGTTGGCGCAAGGGCACCAACCGGCTGATCGAACACCTCACCGGATCCGAGGTAATCGACGATGTCGCTCGTGATCAGCTCTCGGACTGGCTCCTCGGCGATGCGCTCGTGGTGTCGGCGCCCCGCCAGTGGTTCCCCGAGTCCCCCTGGTGGAGCTGGCGGCGACGCCGAACCCACCGGCTGCGACGTCGCAGCTCACCGTTGCCGACCGAAGCAGAGCTGATGAGCGCGTAC
>CAZMGD010000038.1:0-21089 GCA_964565705.1 uncultured Ilumatobacteraceae bacterium
GTGACGCCGGTGGCAGCCATGTTGAACGCGGTCAGAGCCCGTTCAAGTTCAGAAGCCAACATCGGGTCGTTCTCGCCAACCACGACATCGAAGCCATCTGATTTTCGATCGGACACCGCCCGCGACCGTAGCGGCGACGCGACGACGTACGCACCCCTTTCAATTCGACGCCTCGACCACCGCGGAGTGTCGCGCCGCACGCCGAGTTCCTCCTCAACCCCGCACCCGAACCGCACATGCCCCGCGATCCTCACGGCGAAATGGCCGATGTCGACACCGCGATCCGGTCCGCCCTCGAGCGCGGATCACTCCGCTACATCCTGCGCTGAGCGGCTACCGGTCGCTGCCCCGGACCGCCGGGTGGATGGCAAGTTCGCGGGAATCAGGAGGGCGTGCCAACGCGGCACAGAGGCGTGGCGGGGAACCAAGACCATTGGCTCAGCGTCGTATCGTTGATGACCGTGCGTATCCGCTGTGGTGTGCTCATTGCGGCGGTGCTCGCCTCCGGATGCTCAGGAGCCGACACGTCGCCATCGTCAACAGCGAGCCCGTCAACTACCACGCCCCCGGGTGCGAGTACGGCGAGTACGGCGACCACGGTCCCCTTCGACACGACCCGAGCGACACTTCTGGTTGTCGAGCCGAGCGACGCGAACGAATTGCCTCTCCGCTCACAGATCGAAGCATCACGCGATCAGATCGTCGATCTCGGCACCATCGACCTCACGTTGACCGGCGGCTACTCCATGTCCCAGACGACGCTGACTGCCGCGCTCACCCCTGCGGATGCCGTCGCGCACGCGATCCGCGAGTTTCCGGCGTCAGCCGAGATCATCTCACCCACACAGCACGGCGTCGCGCTTGGCACCCTTGGACCTCCGTCGAGCCCGGATGACGCCGGCCCGAGCCGGGCGGGACGACTCGTCTACGTCGTGATCGAGCCGCGTATCGGCATCGCACTGTCAGGCGGAGGGAGCGACGCCGCCAGCGGAGCGAATGTCCCACCGACGATCCAGCTATCAGACCGCTACATCTTCCTCGACGCAACGAACGGGAAGTTCCTCGGCGCGACCGAAGTCGTCTCTGGGACCGATGGAAGTCCCCCGACCTGAAATGACTGGCCGTTCTGCGCCAATCCCCCGTCGTCGTGGGCTGTCAGACTGATGGCCATGCGTGCAGCGTTGACGCTGATGGCGGGCGCGCTTGCCGTGGTCGGTGCCGTGACCGGCTGTGGCTCATCCGAAGGCTCGCAGCCGGGCGAGGCGTCGCCCGCCGGGACCGTCGTGTCGTACGCCAGCGACCCGCCGTCCGATCTGACGAGTTCCACCACCGGTGGTCCCTCACCGACGACGGATCCGGCCTCGACGGCCGTGGAGCCGCTACCACCGCCGACGATCTCGATCGACCTGTCAGGCTCGATCCCCGCTCAGTCGCAAGCACCGCCGACCACGGCTGCGCCAATGTCGTTCCCGATGCCGGAACCCCTCGCCACCGAATATCAGGGAACGGGCCGGATCATTGAAACCTATGGGCAGGCGGAGTTGGCGTTCGTCGTCGACTCGTCGTATCCGCCGAGCGTCCACTTCGGCATCCCGCTCGTCGGCTGGGACTGGGAACAGGTCGATGACGAATCTGCACACGGGACCACGGTCTGGACCGACACGCGATACAGCGTCGTGGGAGCGTGGGACGGCACACGGTTGACGCTCACGCGACCACCCAGCCCGGCAACCGACGACCTCGACCCGCAGCTGCCCGACGCCAGAAAGACGCCGACGCCCGGCTGCGAGCTCGCCGACGCGCAATCCGCCGTCGCCAGCGACGAAGCAGCGACGGCCGGTCTGGCGCTCGTTGGCCCACCGTGGGCGTCGGGCGGCGACTGCTACGTGTTCGCTGTTGCCGTGATCGACAATCCCGACCTGCAGGCCGTGCTCGCGGCAGTCGCTGACCGCGTGCGCTTGGACTACCTCCTTCGACCCGCACTCTGAGCTCGCACCAGACGTTGCCGCAGCAACTCTGTGAATACCGCCTCGGCCAGCAGCAATCGTGCGAGACCACAATGGTGATTCGCCGACAGCCGACGAGCACCTGCCCGCGTGCGTCGCCCACACTGCCCCTGACCGCCGGCTGCGAGGCGCCAGATCGGAGTGCTGCACCGACTCGCCCCTCCCGTAGGGTTGTCGAGATGGTGACGTTTGTTCGGGTCGCGCTCGGGCTGGTGGCTGTGGCACTAGCGGGCGCGCTCCTTCAACCGGCCACAGACTGGCTTGGGTCTCTCGGGGCGTGGGGGTTCGTTGTGTGGTTCGGCCTGCTGGTCGCCGTCTCCTACCTCGTGCTTTCAGCAATCGAATGGGTCATCGGCGGTCTGCCCTCGCCTCGCCGCCGCCCCCGGTAGGGGTGCGCTGGGCGCTGCACCGAAACGACGGATCGCGGGTGTATCGACCCCGACCGTCAGAGGCTCGAGAGGATCTGAGCAGCACCGGCCAGCGCTGCACCGAACCCGAGGCCCGCCTGGAATGCGCCCCCCACCCGTCAGCTGCGGCGTGTCTGGAAGTTCGTCGGTACTCGGAACTCAATCCACCACCGATCCGGATTGCGAACGGTCAGGACTCCCATCGCAGCGAATCCAACACCGCCGAGCAAGAAGTCGACTCCTTGCGCCATCAAGCCACAATGCACGCCACGCCTTCGCTACCACTGCCCCAGACCGCCGGTTTGAGGATGGTGCACCAGCGCAGCAGCCGGGCGGCCGGTAGTCGCGGGATCCGATCAAACGGGCTTCGTGCCCACGGATTGCCCACGAACGGCTCAACACCAGCTGTCACAGCCCGACACTCCCCGGACGTCCGATCCGCGTCGCCCCAGCTCAGATGGCACACCCCGACACGCGGCGACACTCGCCGGACGGTTTGGGCGGGCCTTGTAATCATGAGGTCGCGGGTTCGACCCCCGCACCCGGCTCCCTCGAATGCCCTGGTCAGCGCCATGATGGGTCGTTCTGAATCGTTGCGCTGGCGACAGGAGGCGCGGACGCGACGCACATGCTCTTGGCCTCGGGTTCCGAGGATCCACGGCGGCTCGCAAGGCGGTCTCGGTGGGACCTCATCTGTACGGGTGGTCCAGAGCTCGCAGTCTGTGACGTTGGTGTGTGCGCCTCGCGGCGACGCATTTCTCGGTTCGCGGTGGGTCTCCTGACTCGAGAGAACGGCGCTCGACGGCACGTTCTCGCAGATCCGTGTCGGAGATCCCTTCGATCCGCAGACGCAGATGGGGCCGCTGGCGATGAGCCGGCAGCGCGACCGGGTCGAGAGCTACATCGCCAAGGCGGGAAGGAGGGCCTCCTGCCGTTCCTCGAGTCCAAGACGGTGATCCTCGAGGGCCGACCCGCGCGCTACGGCCCGCCGGCGAGCTGAGCCGTCATGGCGATCGACCCAGCCCACACCGCCGTCGTGCTGATCGAGTACCAGAACGACTTCACCACCGAGGGCGGCGTCCTGCACGGCGCCGTGCGCGAGACCATGGAACACACGTCGATGCTCGAGAACACCCGACGCGTCGTCGATGCGCAGCGGCTACGAGAACGGGTACCGGGCACACGCGTGACAAGTGCACAAGTGTCCCCAACTGCAAGCTCAGGCCATTCGGTAGGTTGCCAGCGCGAGCGCATCGCGCAGCTTGGCGAGATGGTCGCCGTCGAGGTTCCGACGCAGCAGCGGCAGGACTTCGCGTTCGTCGGCCTCGATGTGCTGGCGGGCGAGCTCGGCAATGGTGGCCAACTCGACGGTTGACGGCGGGTGGCCGTCGTGCAGGATGTGCTCGACGTTGCGGAGTGCGGCTGCGAGTTGCTCGTGTGGGATGTCGTCGATGTCGGCGTCGATGTCGTCGGCGGATCGCGACAGCATCGGGTACAGCAGTTGGGTGGTGATGTCGTCGTGTACTTGGAGGTGGTGCAGCAGGTTGCGCAGTGCCGGTTCGGCAGTCGACCAGTCGTCGCCGGCTGCCTGGGCGGCGATCAACGACTCGTGGATGCGACGGTGGCCGTTGCGCACTTCGGCGAACGGGTCGGCCGCGTCGGCGTCGTCGTCGGCGAGGGGTAGTTCGTGAACTCGTGGCGGGTGGAGGTGGACTGGATGGTTCGCGTAGAGGTCGGCCGGGGAGGAGCCCGAGTCGGTGCTGCCGTATGTCCAGTCTGGCTGCTTGGCACGCTGGCTGGTGTCGAGCACGGCGCGCCCGCCGACGAGGTCGACGATCGGTGCCACCAGTTGGCACGTGGCGCTGGGCCGGCGCCCGGTGACGTGCTCGGCGAGTGCGTCGGGGAACTCGGCGAGGATGCTGGAGACGACTCGCTGGTGTTGGTGGGCGAGGAAGCAGCGGGCGCCGCGGGCCACGGTCTGCAGTCGTTGTTGGATCGCGGTCAGGTCACGGTCCGTGGCGTGGGAGGTGCGGATCGCGTCGAGGTGTTGGGCGATGGCGAGCCCGTCGAGCTTGCACGGCTCACACTGCCCGCATGACTCGACGGCGAGGAAGCGGGCGACGGCGTGGGCGACGGCGATGAGGTCGGATTCGTCGTCGAAGACGATGAACCCGCCGGCACCGAGGCCCGAGCCGATGGCGATCATGTCCTCGTAGGTTGCCGGTGTGTCGAACCGTGACGCTGGCAGGACCGGGTTGGCGACGCCGGAGATGGCGGCCACGATGGTGCGGCCGGGTCGGGCGCCGCCGCCGACGAGCTCGATGATCTCGCCGAGGGGCGTGCCCATCGGGACCTCACCGACGCCGTGGCGGCGCGTGCGACCGGTGATCGTGCACAGCAACGTGCCCGGCGATTGGGCGGTGCCGAGTGTGCGGTACCAGTCGGCGCCCTCGGCGAGGATGCCCGGCACGTTGGCCAGTGTCTCGACGTTGTCGACGAGCGCTGGCGGTTCGTCGGTGCCGCCCGGCCCGGCGAGCAGCACAGTTGATGCGCTGCGTCGGGCAGCGTGTTCGTTGGGGTCGAGCCCGCGCCGGTAGGGGGGCGTCACACGGGGGAATGGTTGGCGACCCTCGACGACCTCGAGGAGTGCCGTTTCCTCCCCGAACAGGTAGGCGCTCGGTCCGAGGGTGATGCGCAGGTCGATTCCGTCCGCCCAGCCGGCGGCGACGACCTGTCCGATCGCGTCGGCGACGATCTGCTGCTCGTGCTCGAAGGATTCCTTGAGGGCGACGATGACCTCGCTGGCCTCGACGGCAGCGGCGGCGATCAGCGCCCCCTCGAGCACTTTGAAGGGGTTCTGGCGGAGCAACTGGCGGTCCTTGAACGTGCCCGGTTCTCCTTCGGCGCCGTTGACGACGACGGGTGTCGGGGCGGCGACCGTCTCGGCGGTGGCGACCGTTCGCCACTTGACGCCGGTCGGGAAGCCGGCGCCGCCGCGGCCACGCAGGCCGCTGGCGGCGACCTCGTCGATCGTGCTGGCCGGACCGAGTGCTGTCGCCGCGGCCAGCCCTCGACCGCCGCCGGCGGCGACGTAGTCGTCGAGGCGGTGACAGGGGTGCTCGTCGAGCACGCGGTGGATCGTCGTGCTGCGTTTGATCGTCACGGGCGCACCTCGGTCGTGGCGGGGTCGTCGGCGGGCACGAGGATCACCGGGAGGTGGCAGTGCTCGAGCAGGTCCGTGCCCAAGTGGCGGCGGCGGTTCCCGGCGCTGTCGCCGAGCCCGACGATGATCGCGTCGGCGTGGCACCTGCGGGCGTAGTCGGTGAGTGCGTTGGCGACGTTGATGCCCTCGATGACATGCGTGGAGTAGTCGACGCCGGCCCGGCGTAGCGGTGTCGTCCACGGTCCTTCGAGCTCGTCGCGGACGCGCGACCATACGCTTGTCGGGCTCGAACGGGGAACCCACTCCACGATTGGCTCGAAGGCCGTGACGACGTGGATCTCGAGGTCCAGCCCGACGTCGGCGAGCCACGTCGCCGCCGCGTGCGCGCTGACCGAGCCGCTGGCGCCGAGCACGACGCGGGCCAGCCGGCGGCCGGCGCCGGGACTCGTGACCACTGCGAGCGGCACGCGGAGGTGGCGGGCGACGCTGTCGACTTGGTGGTCGAGGTCGTGCGGGATTCCGCTGCCGGGCGCCGCGCGGCCGAGTACCACGAGGTGACGTCCGCGTGTCTCACCGGCACCCAGGGCAGAGGCGAGGACCTCGAACAGCTCGCCGTCACCGACGACTGGGCGCGCCTCGACGCCGGCATCGCTGACCGGCCGGCACCACTGGTGCAGCTCGTGGCGGCGTTGCGCGACGGCCCGCTCGTGTCCGGATGTGGAGTCGCCGAGACCCGGCTGCCAGGCGTAGACGGCTGTCAGGGTGGCGCCGGTGGTGCGGGCGACGCGGGCTGCCCAGCCAAGCGCCTCGCCGGCGGCATAGGTCCCGTCGACGCCGACGACGATGTCGGCGAGCGACGTCGGGGCGCGGTCAGTGTCGGGTCGCCCTGCGGGCCTGCCGGTCGTGCGGTTCATCAGCGGCCTCCTCGTCCTGGGTGTGCGGGTTGAGATGGGATTGGGCGTCCGAGTAGAGGTTGTCCAGGCGGGCGATCGGTTCGCCGCTGGCGTAGACGGTCAGTGGGCCGTCCTCGGAGACGACGAACACGACGGTGTCGGGCTCGTCGAAGGAGAAGCGTCGTGCCGAGGCATGGCGTGTGCCGACGCCGATGTCGGCGGCGATGTGGGCGTCGGCACGTTCGGAGAACGTCAGGCGCACGCCGGCCTCGACGAGCGTGGCGTCTCGATCGAGCAGTACCGCCCCGTCGATCTGACCGACCAGCGAACGCACGACGCTGTGCGAGAACGCGTCGATCAGTGACAACGCCGGCAGGCGCAGGCGTGGCTGGCGGTGGTGGATGTGCCCGAGCGGATCGGGGCGACGACGGCTGCCGAGATCCCAGACGAGGATCGTGCCCGTCGGTGCGGGGCCGATGTCGTGGACACAGAACGCCACGATCGCCTCCAGCGTCGGGCGTGGTGATCCTGGGACGGCGCGCAGGATCTGGGTCACGAACGCCCGGGCGTAGGGCTTGTTGCGCCAACGGGTGCCGTCCCAGATGACGAGTCCGTCGAGACCGAGGATGCGCACGAACCCGTCTGGCAGGCGCTGCACGACGATCATTGCGCTGTCGACTGCCTTGGCGTCACGGGCGCTGTCGAGGAGATGGACGATGTCGGTCTCGCGCTCATAGGCGGTGGGGAACACGACGAGATCCGTGCGCTCCTCGCCGACGACCAGGTACGAGCGGCGACCGTCGGCCATCAGGCGCAGCGTGTCGACGGCGAGGCCGTCACCGTCGATGACGACCCCACCGAGCCCGTGCACGTCGACGTCGTCGGCGACGACGAACGCGCCATAGGTCGACAGCTTGCCCTCATGGCGGCGCGGGAAGCGGGCGTAGCTGATCTCGTCGAGCGTCTGTCGACTCGTCGTGCAGTCGAGGTCGAGACGCACGCCGGCATCGCGCAGCTCCTCGCGGAGGCGGTCCTGGCGGCGGCGGACGATGTCGTCGGTGGACACCGCTCAAGCCTCCGCAGACGAGGACGGCGATGACGCCTCGAAGCCGTGGGGGACGACGGCGACGGGTCGTGTCGGGTGATGCAGGAGGTGGTCGGCGACGGTGCCGAGCAGCGTCCCGCCGAGACTCTGGTGCTGCTTGGCCGACACGACGATCAGTGCGGCATGGCGTTCGGCGGCAACGTCACGCAAGGTGGACGCCGGGTCAGTGCCGTAGCGCTCGAGGTACTCGACGTCGGCGAAGCCACGGGGCCCGGGCCGCTTCGTCGTCGGATTCTCGGGGCCGCTGTCGTCGCCCTGCCCGGACGGGTCGTGTCTGGCATCGACGCTGAACACGGCAAGGACGTTGCCGCGGATGCGAGCAGCGATGCCCGAGGCCCAACGGAGTGCGGCCGTGTCGATCATTGACCCGTTGACGCCGACGACGACGGTCCCACCCTCGAGCCCAGAGTCGCCGGGAGGGACGACGATCAAGGGGCACCTGACATGGTGGGCGAGACGATGGGCGATGCTGCCGAGGCCAAGCGAGGTCAGACCCTCTTCATCCTCGGAGCCGATCACGACGGCGTCAGCGCCCCACTCGCGAGCGGCGACACCCAGAGCCTCCTCCGGCTCCAGCTGCAGCGTCCGCCGGGCGGCATTGTCCAGGTGCTGAGACGACACCCAATGTGCGAGCTCGTCGGCGACGCTGGCGTCGAGCTCGGCGTGCGCCTCCGGCGACTGCTCGGCGCTGCGGCGCGGGTAGGCCTCGACGACTTCGAGGTCGCCGTCGAGCAATCGGATCAGCTCGGCCGTCCACGTGGCGACTCGCTCCGAGCCGGGTCCAGCGTCTGTGCCGAGCAGAACGCGCGTCATGACGAACCTCCAATCTTGCTACCACCGTCCGCGGCGGGTCGCGACGCCGGGCCTGGACTGATGCCGTCCAGCATCGAGCGCAGCACACGACGCAAGCGGTCAGCGGACGTGAACCCAGCAAGATCCGGCTGTGACCGGACGAGGTGGGGGAACTCGGCGGGCGGGAGCGTCGCGAAGTACGCCGGCCAGAACCGCGGGGAGTTCGGGTCGAGCGTCGTCGTTGCTCGCGCCGAGCGCTCGGGTGCGACGGCGCTCGCGCGGGCGACCTCCAGCGCGGTGAAGCCGAGCGTGACCGTTTGCACCGCGGCGAAGACGTCGACGGCTTCGCCGTCGTCGAACCCGGCGGCCGACAGCACGCCAAGCGCAGCCTCCATCCGCTCCAGGGCCGTCCTGACGCCGACAGGCCGGCGGCAGTAGCGATCGAGCAATTCCCGGCGGGAAGTGAGGACACCGTGCAATTGCTCCGCAAACGCGACCATCCACGCTCGCCAGTCACCACAGGGCGGCGCGGGGCGAGCGTCGGCGGCGAGTGCGTCGTCGAGGATCTCGTCGAGGATCTCATCCTTGTCGGCAACGTGGGCATACAACGCCATCGGCGTCACATGCAGGTCGTGGGCCAGGCTGCGCATCGACAGCGTCGACAACGCGCCAGCCTGCGCGGTGCGAATCGCCGCCGCCACGATCTCCTCACGTGTCAAGGGTGCGGACCGCGCTCGTCGCATATCTCGAGTATACGCGTATAGGTACGCGTACGCAAGGAGCGAAGCCATGGCCGAGCTGGTCGATGCCGGCCACGAACTGGCGGAGCGCGGCGACGTGTCCGTCGGACGCGCGCCGCCCGACGTCGGTGACGTGCCCGTGGACCCGGCGGCGTCGATTCGTCGTGGATCGTTCGATCACGATGTAGCCGGCATCTTGCAAGGTGGCGAACTGCTCGGACAGCGCCGAATCGGAGAGCCCCAGCCGATCTCGGACGAACGCGAGGTCCACCCAGTCGACAGCGGCGAGCAGGGCCACGATGAACAGCCGCGAGCTCGGGTGGATGAGTTCGTCGAATCGGGGCTCGACCATCAGCGTGGGACGTGCAGCAACACCCGCCGATGCACGGGAGCCATGTCCACCCGCTTGCTGGTTTCTCGGCCGCCTGTACGAGTTGTGTCAGCGACCCCGCAGCTGGTCGATCCGTCGGCGGTCGCGCTTGGTCGGGCGCCCGGCGCCAGGATCGCGCTGCCATGCTCGCGCCTCGCGCGCCTC
The DNA here is from genome assembly GCA_964565705.1 of uncultured Ilumatobacteraceae bacterium. Lineage (GTDB taxonomy): Bacteria > Actinomycetota > Acidimicrobiia > Acidimicrobiales > Ilumatobacteraceae > CAZMGD01. Next base: position 9,642 of record CAZMGD010000038.1, read on the forward strand.
TGGTGCCGGGCTGTGATCGATGTAGCAGGTCACGGCGACGGGCGATCCGACGCGCTTGTCGATGAGATGGATCACCTCCAGCTTGTACGTGCGGCGCTCCACGCGAGCTTGGACGAGGTCGCCGACGCGGATCGTCGCCGCTGGTTTCGCCGTACGACCGTTCACCTCGACGTGGCCGCTGCGGCACGCGGCGGCAGCGAGAGCGCGGGTCCTGAAGATCCGAACCGCCCACACCCACTGGTCGACGCGCACGGCGGACGGGTCCCGTTCAGTGCCCATGGCCGGGTCAGTCTGGCGCTTCTCGCGCCGACGTCGACCACAGCCGGCTCACGCGTGCAGCCGTGGAGCTCGGTCATACAACTCAACTGGTGTCCCCCCGCAGGTTGGGCGATGCACCTCGTGCGAGGGGTCGCCTGGGTGAGGACCTCACCAGCCTGGCGCGCTGACGATCTCGCCATCGCGGACCGCTTCGACCAGCTGGGTGTGGTCGCGCTCGTTCTGCAGGGCGTAGGCGGACGCGAAGCTGACCATCGCCGCGCCGAACGCCTGGCTCTTGCCAAGGTACGCGTCGATGGCGACTGCGTCTCCTGTCGTGGCGTGGGCGCGGGCCAGCACGAGGCCGCACTTGCGAGCGAACCGGCGCAACCACGGCGTCACCTGCTCGGCCGAGGGGATCACCTTCATGTCGCGGAACTGGCGGATGTAGAAGTCGACCCCCTGCGCTCTGGTCCAGCCGACGAAGATGTCGGTGGAGCTCTGTATGAAGCGCCGTCCCACCGTGACACGCTGGCCGTGGTTCGGGTAGCGACTCGGTTCGAGGAACGCCTCGAACACCGACGGCCCCGCCTGCTTGACCTGCAAGAAGAGCAGATCGTCCGGACGGGCGCCCTGGAGGAGGAGGAGGTACACGCGCATGCCCACGCTGCCCACGCCCACCACCTGACGGACGACGTCCACCAAGGAGTACCGGTCGACGAGGTAGCGCCTCTCCTCGGGCAACGACGCGCGATAGGAAGTCCAGACCTCATCGACGGTGTCTCGCTCGGCGCGATGCTCTCGAGTGCGAAACGGTGGTGCTTCGACCAGGCGCACGCGACCGTCGACCACCTCCGTGAACTTCTTTGCCGCCCCGAGGTTGGTGCGCTTCTTCGCTCGTCGGTGAAGCCGCGTGGCGATGTCCGCCCGCTCCTCACCGACGAGGACGCGAAGCAGATCGTCGGCGGTGATCTGCGCGTACCAGACGTCGAGGAAGCGGGCCTGCGCATATCGGGAGATCCCAGTGCGGTACTCGTCGACCGCTGCTGCCACCGCCCGATCTGCGGCTCCCACACTCGTCGATCCAGCGTCGCGAGCCAGCACGTGCAGGCTCGCGACCAGTCGCATCAGATCCCACTCGAACGGGCCCGGCAGCGTCTCGTCGAAGTCACGGAGGTCGAACGAGAGCTGCCGTTCAGGCGTCGCCCACAGGCCGAAGTTGAGGACATGAGCGTCACCGCACAACTGCACGGTCAGACCGCTCGATGGCCGGGACGCGAGGTCGGCGGCCATGACGGCGGCCGCACCCCGATAGTAGGTCCACGGGGAGGCCGCCATGCGGCCGTGGCGGATCGGCACCAAGTCGGGGGCGCGCACGGCGTTCTGAGCGAGCACGGTGCCGAGCGCGTCGTGCCCGCGCCCGCCGGGATCCCAGTCGCCCGCGTCCTTGCGGGGCAACGTCGCTCGCGCCGCCCGCCCGAACGCCCGACGCTCCTCGAGAGACAGGTGGTGCGGCATCGTCGTCATCCACCAGCCTCCTTCCTCTTTTGACCCGGAGGGCGGCAAGCGTCGCTCCGGGACGTTTCCGACTGGGCGAACCGGCCGCCGATGAGCGCAACGGAGCCTACGTCGTTCCGGTCAGGACATCGGCCCCGGCTGGGTGCGCTCTGACGCTCCGACGGTGGGCAGCGATGTGAGAACCTGCGGAGTGCTGTCTGACGGGGGGTGCGCACGATGATCCGACGCTTCTACATCCTCCCGCTGAAGCCCGGGCTGAGCGACGCGAAGGTGGACGAGCTCTTGCGCGGACTCGACGAGTCGGACCTCTTCATCCCCGGTCTGGTGGACTCCTCGGCCGGGGTCGACCTCGCCAGTCGCACAGTGGTCTGGGAGAACAACTTCGTCGACGAGGAGTCGTACTCCGGGCCCTACATGGTGCACCCGTACCACATCGCGACGCTCGACAACTACGTGATGATGGACAGCCCGGAGTGCGTCACCCACGACATCTACACGACCCGGTTCCGCGTGCCCGATGGCCTCCCGCGCGTCGAGCGGGGCATCCGGCGAGTCGTGCTGATGAACGTCGCGGACGGGTCCGACCTGTCCGCCCTCGAGGCGCTCGCTGTCCCGTCGGATGACGTGGTCACGTCGACGTTCCGTCCGGACGACGTGGGCTGGGTGTCGGGGAAGGGTCGATCGTGGACCCATGTCTGGGATCAGGCGTTCGCCGATGGGGCGGCGCTGCAGCGCTACCTGCGAACGCGCGAGGGTGTCGCGACATCGAGCCTCGAGGGCGTCAAGCGGCTCGGTGCCGATGTCCGATCGATCAAGGTCCTGACGTTCCCGTTCATGCTGAAGAGCGTCAGCGCCCAGACGCCGGCGCCGATGCCGGTCGACGACCTCCCGGTCCTGTATGGCATCACGGTGCGTCTGGCGTCCTTCGACGTCGACACCTACATCGAGTTGCTCGAGCGACACTACGACCCGTACATCGCGGATGGAGGTGGTGAGCTCGTCCATCGATGGCGCAGCGTCGACCAGGCCTACGGCGAGGTCGAGGTCCAGTCGATCTGGCAGCTCGAGTCGATGGCGTCGTACAGCGACATCCGGGTCGCGACGCTCTCGAACCCGGGATGGAACGTCTACGTCCGCGACGCGATGCCTCTCGTCAAGAGCGGTACCCGCCGCTTCTACCGCACCGTCTGATCGCGCGGTCACGATGCGAGGTCAGGACCGACGGCCCTAGTGGCCGGCGGGCGGCTCGCTGATGATGGAGCCGTGAACGAACAGCCTCACAACTGCCCATATTGCGAGCTGAGATTCGAGTACCACGAAGAGGTCAAGGATCACATCCTCCACGACCACGTCGAGCACGCCGAGGTGGCGGCCACCCTCGAGGTGCACGAGTTGCCGCACGCTCACTGAACGCGCCGCCGCCCACCGTGACGCCCCGGTGACCTCGCCCCCCGGTCGCGCGTTGGTGGAAGGGTCACCGAAGTGACGCCGGACAACCGGGGCCTGTCGGCCGAGGACGTGCTCGAGCGCCGCCGGCGCGACGGCATGAACGTGCTGCCCCGGCCGGGTCGCCGGTCGCCGTTGAGGCAGCTGGTCGGGCAATGGACTCACTTCTTCGCCGTACTGCTGTGGGTGGCAGCGGCCCTGGCCGCGGTCGCCGGGATGGCGCAGCTCGCGGTGGCCATCGCCGTCGTGGTGGTGATCAACGGGCTGTTCGCCTTCGCCCAGGAGCATCGCGCCGAGCGAGCGGCGGATCGTTTGCGCGATCTGCTGCCGCAACGGGTGACGGTGCGGCGCGATGGGGTGATCGGTGTCGTCGCTGCCGAGGATCTCGTCGTGGACGATGTGGTGCTGCTCGCGGCGGGAGATCGGGTGTCGGCGGATCTGATCGTGCTCGATGCCAACGCGCTGAGCGTCGACACCTCGACGATGACCGGCGAGAGCGTGCCCGAGCACCCCTCGGTCGGCGACGCCGTGTACGCCGGCACGTTCGTCGTCGAGGGTGAGGCCGAGACGAGGGTCACGGCGATCGGAGGGTCGACCGAGCTCGCCACGATCGCCGCTCTCACCACCCGCGACGATCACCGTGCGACGCCGCTGGCGCTGGAGCTGACACGTCTGGTGCGGGTCGTCGCGGCGATCGCCGTCGGTGTCGGCATCGGCTTCTTCGCCGTGTCCCAGCTCGTCGGCATGGCGGCGGGTGACGGGTTCCTGTTCGGTGTCGGCGTGACCGTCGCGCTGGTCCCCGAGGGGCTGCTGCCGACGGTCACGCTGTCGTTGGCGATGGGTGCGCAGCGCATGGCGGCGTCGCACGCGCTCGTGCGCCGACTCGAAGCCGTCCAGACCCTCGGCTCGACGACCTTCATCTGCACCGACAAGACGGGGACGTTGACGTGCAACGAGATGAGCATCGTCGCCGCGTGGACGCCATCGGGGCAGTTCACGGTCGACGACGTCGCCGGGTACGACCCGACGACGGCGTTGCACGTCGACGATCCGTGGGCCCCGCAGCTGGCGGCACACGCGCTGACGTGCTCCGACGGTCTGGTCGCATGCGACGACAGTGGCCGGTGGCACGCGGTCGGTGATCCGATGGAGGCCGCCATCGACGTGCTGGCCCGCCGCCTCGGAGTCACCCGGATGGCACCGATCCTGCGCCGCTACCCCTTCGATCCCCGACGCAGGCGGATGTCCGTCGTCACCGGCGAGACCGTGGTCGTCAAGGGCGCGCCGGACTCCGTGATGCCCCGCTGCGTGGACGTCGGCGACGCCCCGGCTGTGGTCGAGCGGTTCGCCGAGCGTGGTTGGCGGACGCTGGCAGTTGCTCGGCGGCGCGCTCCCGAGGTCCTCCCGGACCAGCCCGACGACATCGAACGAGACCTCGAGCTGCTCGGCGTCCTGGCGTTCGAGGACCCGCCGCGAGGCCACGCCGCCGCATCGATCGAGGCCTGCCGGCGCGCCGGGATGAAGGTGGCCATGATCACCGGCGATCATCCGGCCACGGCAAAGGCGATCGCCGACGAGATCGGGCTGCGCACGCCCGCCGCCCCGGTCGTGGTCGGCGCCGACCTTCCGATCGACGACGCGGAGCTCGGCGAACTGATCGATCACGACGGCATCGTGCTCGCGAGGGTCAGCCCGACCGACAAGCTCCGCATCGCCGCCGCGCTGCGGCACCGCGGCCACGTCGTGGCGATGACCGGCGACGGCGTGAACGACGGCCCGGCACTCCACGAAGCCGACATCGGCATCGCCATGGGCCGTTCCGGCACCGACGTCGCCCGCGAAGCTGCCGACCTGGTGCTCCTCGACGACGACTTCGGCACGATCGTGCGCGCCGTCGCCCAGGGCCGCGCCACGTTCCGCAACATCCGTCGGTTCCTCACGTACCACCTCACCGACAACGTCGCCGAGCTCACCCCGTTCGTCGTGTGGGCGCTCAGCGGCGGCAGCTTCCCGCTGGCGATCGGAGTGCTCCAGGTGCTCGCCCTCGACATCGGTACCGACATGCTCCCAGCGCTCGCACTCGGTGCCGAGCCGGCGCGCCGGGACCTGCTCGACGGACCGCCCGTGCGTGGTCACCTCGTCGACCGCACCGTCGTGCGCCGGGCGTTCGGTCGTCTCGGACCGACCGAGGCTGTCGTGTCGATGACCGCGTTCTCCGTCGTCCTCGCCGCCGGCGGGTGGCGTCTCGGCGACCCCGCACCCGGTGACACCTTGCTGTTCAGCGCGTCTGGCGCGGCGTTCACCGCGATCGTGCTGGGTCAGATGGCCACGGCGCTCGCCTGCCGCAGCACCACCCAATGGGTCGGGCGGACGGGCATCCGCGGCAACCGCCTGCTGCTCGGTGCGATCGTCGCCGAGCTCGCCCTGCTCGCCGCGTTCCTCTACGTCCCGCCCATCGCCGACGCCCTCGAACAGCAGCCTCCGTCGATCCTCGGGCTGGTGGTAGCCGCCTGCAGCATCCCGGCCGTGATCCTCGTCGACCTGGTCGACAAGCTCCGGCACCGCGACGCACACGGCCACTGACGATCGTCGGATCGATCAGTCGGGAGGCATGTACGGCAGCCGGGTGCCCGCGCCCTCCTCCTCGTGGAGCAGCGGCAGCAGGATGTCCGCCAGCCCGACGTAGCCGTCGTGGGTGCCGTCGGGGCCGAGCACGGGGAGGTCGGTCGTGTGGTTGAGGAGCATCGTGATCGAGGTCTCGATCGCGGGGTCGGTGGGGTGGCCGGTGATCGGTGGCGCAGTCATCCAGCTGCCGGTCGGCGCGGCATCGGCATCGGCGCCGGCGGCGATCGCTCGCGTGACATCGCGCTCGGTCAGGATGCCGACGATCGTGCCGTGATCGAGGATCGCGAGGGCGCCGAGATCGTGGTGCGCCATGGTTCGGGCGGCGGAGCGCAGCGTCGCGCCGGACCCGACGAACACCACCGACGGTCGCACCGTCGGCGCGATGGTTCGCGCCGGCGTTCCTGATGTCCCGGACTCAGCGGTGGTCATGGGTCACCTCCGTGCAGCGCCGCTCGAGGGTGCCCGGACGACGACGGTGGGCCGCGGCGATGCCGCGGCGACGGCATGGGCGACGGAACCGAAGATCGCCGCGCGCAGCGCGCCACGACCTCGGCTGCCGACGACGACGAGGTCGGCGGTGCCGGCGGCATCGATCAGCGCGCGAGCGGCCGGGCCCTCGACGAGCTCCCTGTGCACCGGGCCGCGGGCGCGATCGCGCGCGAGCTCGACAGCGCGGTCCAGCACTCTGGCGGCGTCGACTCGCAGGAGCCCGTGAGCGGTGTTCTCGACACCCTCCTGTGCGTACTCGTACTGCCACGCGTGCACGAGCACGATCTCGGCATCGCGGCGGTCCGCTTCGTCGACGGCCCACGTGAGCGCGTGCTCCGACGCCGGCGATCCGTCGACGCCGACGACGACACGGCCCACCGGTTCGGCCGGCGGCGCGCCCGGCACGAGCACGACCGGGCAGGGGCTGGTTCGGGCGACGGCGTGTGCGACGGATCCAAGGAGCAACGACTCAGCCGCCCCCGTTCCGGTCGTGCCGACCACGAGCAGGTCGCTGTCGGCAGCGCGGCGGACGAGTTCGGCCCGCGCGCTCTCCCACACGACGTCGGTCTCGACGCGGAGCGTCGGGTGTTCGGCTCGGACGAGATCGATCGCCGTGCCGACCGACTGCTCGGCAGCCGCGCCGATCTGCTGCATGTCGATGGGGATCCCGATGTACCAGGGGTCGACGACTCCTGGTGCGGTGTAGCACGCGACCACGCGCAAGAGCGCGTCGTCGCGCACGGCGATGCCTGCGGCCCACATCACCGCACGGGTGGACTGCGGCGAACCGTCGAACCCCACGGTCAATGTGTGTGTCATGCCATCCAGGATCGCCCCGCAACCCCCGGGGCGCCTAGGGGCCTTGGTCCCACACCGGGAACCGGTGGAAGGATGGCCGGGTGGCGCGGAGCGGTTGCAGCGACGGAGTGGCGATTCGCTGCACGGGAGTGTGCAAGCGGTTCGGGGCGAATCGAGCGCTCGACGGTCTGGACCTGGAGGTCGCCACGGGCAGCGTGGTCGGTTACCTGGGTCCGAACGGGGCGGGGAAGTCGACGACGATCCGGATCCTGCTCGATCTGGCGAGAGCCGACGGCGGGTCGGTCGAGGTGCTCGGCGTCGACCCCCGGCTGGGCGGCCCCGGGTTGCGTCGTCGCATCGGATACGTGCCGGGCGAGCTCCGGTTGGACGATCGGTTGACGGTCGAGGAGACGTTGCGCTCGTGGGCGCGGCTTCGTGAGGAGCCGCGGGCCGTCGAGCATGCCGCGGTGCTGTGCGATCGCCTCGCCCTCGACCCGTCTCGCAGCGCACGCACGTTGTCGAGCGGCAACCGCCGCAAGGTGGGCTTGGTCGGCGCGTTCATGAGCCGTCCTGAGCTGTTGGTGCTCGACGAGCCGACGAGCGGGGTGGATCCGCTCGTGCGCGCCGAGTTCTTCGCGCTCGTGGACGAGGCGAGGGCCGAAGGCCGCACGGTGTTCCTGTCGTCGCACGTCCTGAGCGATGTGCAGCGGGTGGCCGACGCGGTCGCGGTCGTGCGCGCCGGCCGGGTGGTGGCGCAGGGCTCGGTGGCCGATCTGCGCCGCGCCGCGCGGCAGCGCTTCACGGTCTGGTTCGAGTCGGAGGTGCCCGAGGGTGAGCTGCGGGCGATGCGCGATGTCTCGGATCTCGACGTGCAGGGTGTGGAGGTCAGCGGCACCATCGAGGGTGCACCGAACGAGCTGCTGAGCCTCCTGGCCCGCCACCGGGTTTCGCACATCTTGATGCCCGAGCCCGATCTGGAGGATGCGTTCCTGCGCTTCTACGAGGAGGCACCGTGAGCGCCGCCGTCGGCGAACTCGTCCTCGGCGGTGTCCGGGCCATCCGGCGGTCCGCCCTCTGGTGGGGCATCGGGGTGCTGGCGATGGCGGTGGTGACCGCAGCGTTCTGGCCGAGCCTCGAGCACAGCGACGCGCTCACCAGCTTCGAGGACATGGACGACCTGCTCGCCGCGTTCGGGGCCCAGAACATCGCGACCGCGGCGGGGTACCTGGATGGTCAGCTCTACTCGCTGATGCTGCCGCTGCTGCTGTCCGGGTTGAGCATCGCGACCGTCACGGCCTTGACCTCGGGCGACGAGGATGCCGGACGCCTCGAGTTCCTTCACGCGCTCCCCGTGTCGCGTCGCGCGGTGTGGCTCGGCCGCTGGTGCTCGTCCGTCGTGGCGCTGCTCGCGGTCGGGACCGCGGCGGCGGTGGTGATGGTCGCGCTCCGCGTCCCGCTGTCGTACACCGAGGCACCGTGGACGCGGATCGCGGCGGCGACCGTGGGTGCAATGCTGCTGGCGGCGTTGCACGCCGCGGTCGCGTTCGCCGTGGGAGCTGCGGGCGGCAGCCGAGGTCGAGCGGTCGCGCTCGCTCTCTTCGTCGTCGTGGTCGGCTACGTGGCGGCGCTCCTCGTGCCGCTCGTCGACACACTGCTGTGGGTTCGCAACCTGTCGCCGTGGCACTGGGCGCTCCGGGGCCAGCCCGTCACGAACGGTGCCGCGACCCCGTGGTGGCTGCTCGTCGTCGGGCTCGCCGCGGCGCTGGTGCTCCTCGGTGCGGTCGCGATCGAGCGCCGCGACATCCGTGCCGCGTGACGTGCCTACGCGGACCTGACGACGACGACCGGCACCGGCGAACGCGCCGCGACATCGTGGGCGACCGAGCCGAGTCGACCCGTCCGCACGATCCGCCCCTTGCTTCCCACGACCAGCAGATCCGACCCTGAGGCCATCCGAAGCAGTGCCTCGGCCGGTCGATCCTCCACGAGCATCCCCTCGACGGACACGGTGGTCTGCTCCCGAGCGGAGGTGACCACCGCGTCGAGCGCCGCTGCAGCGTCGTGCCGAGCGCGAGCCAGGCCCTCGCTGGACCGGACGCCCGCCCGATGCAGGGGGCGGAGCGTGTGCACGACCAGGAGCTCCGCATTGCGCCGTTGCGCTGCCTCCGTCGCCCAGGCGAGCGCCGCTGTGGAACCGGAGCTCCCGTCGACGCCGACCACGACGCGTCCTCGCGGCTCGGGCGGGTCGAGATGGGGTACGAGCACCACCGGGCAAACGGCATTCGCGGCGACCGACAGGGCGACGGACCCGAGCACCATGCGCGCCACGTCGCGGTAGTGCGCCGAGCCGAGGACGACCAACCGGGCGCGCGACGAGGCGTCGATCAGCTCGTCACGCGGCCGTCCGGGCGCGACCTCGGAGGTGAAGCACACGGCGGGGTGCTGCGCCCGCTGCACCGCGATCACGGCGTCGAGCTCCCGTCGGATCTCCTCCCGGAGGGCTTCGATGTTCACCGGAACGATCGAGTACCACGGGTTCAGGGTCGCTGGATCACCCACGCACGCCATGACGTGAACGCCCACACCGAGACGCGCCGCCTCGTCGCCCGCCCAGCACAGCGCTCGCTGGGACGCTCGGGTGCCGTCGAAGCCGACGAGCACATGGGGGTGGCCGGTGTGGCTGTCCACGCTCTCACCATGCCGCCGAGCCGGGGCCGGCGAGTAGGGCCGAACGTAACAAGTGGTGCGCCGCGCGAGTCAGCGCAACCAACGTGGACGCTTCGCCCAGCCGTCGTCGACCGCGGCGAGGAACTCGCGCGCGTTGTCGTCGGCTCGCTGCTGCTCAGCGGCGTGCAGGCGCCCGTACGTGAACGAGGGTTCGCCCGCGTCGGCGGCCTCCGCGGCGAGGCGGAGCACCACGGTTCGGATCACGACCGTGTCCTGGTGGGCGCCGAGCAGCTCCTGCGCAGCTTCCATGCGGGTCGCGAGTTCGGAGGCGTCGGCGCCGAACACCTCGGTCACCGACTCTGCCGCGTAGCGAACTCGCTTGACCGCCTTGCGCAGCTCGTGGAGCTGCTCGTCGGTGGGACCGCCGCCGGCGACCGCCTCGTCGACCAGACGTCGCATCCGTCGATGGGCTCGACGCACCTCCGTGGGCAGCACCTTGCGCGCCGGCCGCCGGGAACGCTTCCCGCTGACGGCGTCGGTGATGTGGTCGAGGGAGTCGAGGAGCGCGATGTAGCGCGCCGAGGTGAGCTCGACCATCCCCTTCGTGTGAGCCTGGCCGTGGTCGCGGTTGAGGGTGGTGTCGATGCGTCGCCGCACGGGGCCGATGACCAGCGCCGGTGGCTGGTCGGCGACCGCGGCCCGAAGGTGTGCCCGGATCACCTCGGCATCACGGATCGGCCCGAGCACACCGCCGAGCCACAAGAGCTCGCTGCGGATCGGTTCGGTCACGTCGGGATCGAGCAGTCGGCGGTACGTGGCGAGCGCGCTGCGCAAGCGCCGAACGGCGACGCGCATCTTGTGCACTGCATCCTCGGCGTCCACACGCGCCATCGGATCGGCGGCGGCGAGGGCGGACACCTGCATGCGTAGATACGCCCGGACGACGTGGCCCGCGCTGCCTTCGGCGTCGATCACCGGATGCGGTGCGGCGTTCTCGAGTTGCTCGCCGAACGCACGGGACAGCTTCGATCGCGCTGTCGAGGGTGTCGCCCCGAGCCCCGTCAGGTGGTCGGCGAGCGCTCCGAGCATCGCCTCGCCGCCGTCCCCCACGACCTCGATCTCGACTTCGCGCCACTGGGTCGCGACGCCTGCCGCGGTGTCGGCGCGAACGGTGTCGTCGGCGAGCTCGACGACCACGGAGCCGGTCGCACCGACGATGTGATGGACCCGCCGGTGTGTCTGCAACCGGGCGACCGGCGCGACCTCGTGGTCGCGCACGTGCACGGTCACGAGGTCGCGCAGCGCCTTCGGGACGTGTGACGTCGACCGCCCGAGCGGGCGCTGCACCTCGACTCGGGCTCCCGACGGCTGCTCGATCTTGAGGTGCCAACCGCTGTCGGACCCACCTGTCCGGCGTCGCAGACCGATGCCAGAGCGCAGCAGTCTCAGGTCTGCGGTGTCGAAGTACTCGGCGTCGAGGTGGTGATCGACGGGGCCGTCGATGCGGGTGACGCCAGCAACCGTGAGCAAGTCACCGACGACGAACCCCTCGTCCACATCGAACTTGTCTTCGATCTCGACGTGCGTTGCTGGTCCCGGCATCTGACGACCATGATGCCACCTTGTGACACGATCCTCTGACGGTGACGG
>CAZMGD010000038.1:21189-33662 GCA_964565705.1 uncultured Ilumatobacteraceae bacterium
GGGACGAGACGATGATGCCGGGTGACGAGATCGATGGGCTCGAGTCGGTGGTCGAGCTCGCCGACATCATCGACGCGCTGCAGGACTGCACGCCCGAGGAGCTGATGGCGCTCGGCCTGTCGACGGGCGACGCGTGGGACGAGATCGACGACCCGATCCTCATCGGCGCGGACGGCGTGCCGATCGAGACCTGGCGTGAGGGCTATCCCTACTCGCAGCGGATGACGAGGGCCGAGTACGAGGAGTCCAAGCGGCTGCTGCAGATCGAGTTGCTGAAGGCGCAGGCGTGGCTGCGCGAGAGCGGCGGCAAGCTCGTGGTGGTGTTCGAGGGTCGTGACGCGGCCGGCAAGGGCGGCACGATCAAGCGGTTCATGGAGCATCTCAACCCGCGCGGGGCGACGGTCGTCGCGCTGTCGGCGCCGAGCGAGCGCGAGCGGGGCCAGTGGTACTTCCAGCGATACGTGCTGCACCTGCCGACGAGCGGCGAGATCACGCTGTTCGACCGGTCGTGGTACAACCGGGCCGGCGTCGAACGTGTCATGGGGTTCTGCACGGACGACGAGTACGAGGAGTTCATGCGCGAGGTCCCCGAGTTCGAGGGGATGCTCGTCCGCTCCGGGACCACTCTCGTCAAGCTGTGGTTCTCGGTGTCGCGACGCGAGCAGATCACCCGGTTCACGATCCGCCGTCTCGACCCGGTGCGCCGGTGGAAGCTGAGCCCGATGGATCTGGCGTCGTTGGATCGCTGGGACGAGTACACCGCGGTCAAAGAGGCGATGTTCCGCCGGACTCACACCGATCACGCCCCGTGGACGGTGGTTCGCAGCAACGACAAGAAGCGAGGCAGGGTCGAGGCGCTCCGCTTCGTGCTCGACCAGATCGATTACCCGGACAAGGACCTGGCCGTGGTCAGCGCCCCCGATCCCCTGATCGTCGGCCCGCCGTCGACGGTGGCGGCCGACGCCGGCGAGCGCAGCTGACCGGCCCCGTTCCGATCATCGGGCCCCTGCCAGGATGACATGCGTCCTGACGTCGACGCTCGAACCCTGGAGGGCACGACAACATGATCACCGGCCTCCTCCAACGATGCCGGACCTGGCCGCGCGACCGTCTCGCCGAACGCCTGAGCGCCGCGTGCTACGGCACGGTGCTGGTGCTGGTGGCGATCCCGGTGATCAGTGCGGAGGACGTGCTGTCGGGGTGGGGTTGGGAGCTGGTCACGGGGATCGGGGTCGCGACCTGGGTGGCCCACCTGTACGCGGAGGTCGTCGGCGATCACGTTCGCGGTGAATCGGGCATCAACCGCGCCGAGATCGCGCGAGCCATGGTGGACGGGTTGCCGATCCCCCTGGCCGCCGTGCTGCCGGCGGTCATGCTCCTGGTCGGCCGCGTCGACGTGCTCGACCCTTCCGTCGCGCTGTGGGCCGCGGTCGCGGTGGCGATCGGTCAGCTCGTCGCGGTCGGTGCGTTGATCGGGGGATTCGTGGCGCCGGGCGGCGCGCGCGTCTGGTCGTACGCGGGCGTCACGGCGGTCATCGGGATCGTCGTCGTCAGCGTCAAGCTGGCGCTCGGTCACTGACCGGTGTCGGGGACGACGCGTCCACCCGCCGCCGGGTGGTGCTGACCTACCCGGCGGTGTGGTGAGATGGTGCAACCACAGCGGAGGAGCAAGCATGACTGACGAAGGCGAGGCGATCGGACCGATCAGCTACCTGATCGTCGAGTTCCCGGGCAACAAGATGACGGGCACAGGGTTCGCCGAGCTCATCGCGCTCGTCGACCGGGGGGTGATCCGGATCCTCGATCTCGAGTTCGTCACGTGTCGACCCGATGGCTCGGTGGCCGCTCTCCAACTCCGCGAGCTGGAGACCGACGGGCAGTTCGACCTGACGATCTTCGAGGGCATCTCGTCGGGGTTGCTCGACCAGTCCGACTTCGACGATGCGGCCAAGGCACTCGACCCCGGGTCGTCTGCCGGCATCTTGATCTTCGAGAACCGCTGGGCGAGCGCCTTCGTGAACGGCATGCGCGAGGGTGGCGGCGAGCTGGTGGCGGCGGGCTACATCCCGCTCGCCGACGTCGCCGCGTCGCTCGACGCCACCGAACCCGGCTGATCCGCAAGACACTGACGAAAGAGGACGAGGACATGCCAGGACTGATGAGAGGGGTCGCCCGCACCGCGGTGGTGGCCGGCACGGCGACGGCGGTGTCCAACCGCGTCTCGCGGCGACAGGCCAATCGCTGGTCGCAGCAGAGCGCCCCCCAGCAGAGCGAGCCGCAGTACAGCGAGCCGCAGTACAGCGAGCCGCCCGTGCAGTACGTCCAGGTCGCGGCGCCGCCTCCGGCTCCCCTCGCGCCTGCGGCGCCCGCGGCACCGGATCTGGTCACGCAGCTGAAGCAGTTGGCGGAGCTCCGGGATCAAGGGATCCTCACCGACGACGAGTTCCAGGCACAGAAGACGAAGCTCCTGGCCTCGTAGGCGCTCCTCGGTGCCGGTGTCGCCGCATCCCGTGTCGGCCGAGCACCACGTCCGCCGTCCACGTCTCGTCGACCTGCTCGCCGAGGCGGGCAACCAGACGACCCTCGTCGTGGCGCCTGCGGGCACCGGGAAGACGTCTCTGGTCGCGGGGTGGGCGGCCGAGTCATCGACACCCACTGCGTGGGTGTCGTTGCGCGACATCGGCTCCCACACCGACGGGGTCCGGTTCTGGTCCGCGGTGATCGCGTCCCTGGACACGGTCGCCCCGGGTCGTGGCGACCGCGCGCTGGCGACGTTGGAATGTCCCAGCTCGCGGGCGAGTGCGGTGGACCAGCTGATCGACGATCTCGACGTCGAACGTCGCCCGCCGGCGGTGCTCGTGATCGACGACTTCCATCGGGTGGACGCCGACGAGCTCGTGGCCAGGTCGGTGCCGCGCTTCGTGCGGAACCTGCCGGAGTGGTTGCGCGTCGTGCTGGTGTCACGACGGGAGCCGGCGCTGCCGATCGACCGGATGAGGTCGTACGGCGAGCTCGGCGAGATCCGTCTCCCCGAGCTGCGCTTCTCATCCGACGAGGCGGTCGAGTTGATGACGCGGCGATGCCCAGCCCTCTCACCCGAATGCGTGGCCACGGCGGTCCTTCACGCTGACGGCTGGGCCGCGGTCCTGCAGCTGGCAGCGGCGGCGGGGGGAGTGGATCCCGGTGGCGGCAGCCTGCTTCGTGACTACGTGCTGCGCGACGTGCTGGCGGACGAGCCGCCCGATGTGATCGAGGTGCTGACCGCGGCGGCGGTGGCGCCACGGGTCAACGCCAGTCTGGCCCACGCGCTCACCGGTCATCCTGATGCCGGCGGGCTGCTCTGCCGGGCAGAGGCCCGAGGGGTGTTCCTCAGCCGCCGCGGCGGCGACGGGTGGTTCGGGCTGCACGAACTGGTTCGCCAGGTGCTGCTCGCCGATCTGGCGAGTCGCTCGCCCCGCCGGTTGACCGAGCTCTACGGGCGTGCCGCGCGCTGGTTCGAAGACGCCGGCGACGTGGTCGTCGCGCTCGATCGGTGGGTCCTCGCCGATCGGCCGCGAGACGTGTTGCGACTGCTCTCAGACCGACACGTCGAGCTCTCCGGCAGCGGCCGCGATGCGACGGTCCAGCGCATGATCGAGGTGATCCCCGCAGCGGTCGTCGGCAGCGACCTGGCGTCGATGGTCGCCTACGCATGGTGCCATCTCCTCGTCGATCGTCGGCGATTCGTGGAGCTCGTCGAGCACCTCACCTGGTGGGTCGACAAGGTGGACCCGAACGATGTCGTCCGCGGTCAGACGAACGTGCTGCGAGCTGCGGCCGCCCTCGTCGGCGGTCGCTGGTTCGAGAGCGCAACGCTGAGTCGGCAGGCGATGCTCGACCTCGGCAGTTCCGTCGGCCACGACCCGTTCGGCCGGTTCGCGGCGAACAGCATCGCTCGTTCGCTGGCGCTGTCGGAGGGTTGGGACGACGCGTCGGATGAGTCGCGACGCGCTGAGGTCGCGCTGCGTCATGATCCGGA
This sequence comes from uncultured Ilumatobacteraceae bacterium, assembly GCA_964565705.1. Classification (GTDB taxonomy): domain Bacteria; phylum Actinomycetota; class Acidimicrobiia; order Acidimicrobiales; family Ilumatobacteraceae; genus CAZMGD01. The sequence goes on from CAZMGD010000038.1 coordinate 25,208, forward strand.
GCGTCGTTGTGCGCTCGAGAGCAGCCGGGCGTTGGGGGAGGCGCTGGCCGGTCACCCGCTGGCTGCCCTCCGCGTGGCAGGTGGCGTCCGCCGGGCCACGCGGGTCGCGGACCTCCCCATCGTGCGCATGGAGCTGCGCTTGGCCGAGGCGTTGGCGCATCGGGAGCTCGGTGAACGTGCGCGGGCGGCGACCGAGCTCGCTGCCGTCGCCGATTCGCACGCCGGCTCGATGCTCGTCTGCCGGGTGGTGGCGATGTCCGAGCTCGCCCAGGCTCACCTCGAGGAGGTTCAGCTCGAACCGGCACGGCAGATCCTGGCCCGGGCGGAGGTGCTCGTCGAGGAGGAATCGCTCGGTGTCGACGTGCGCAGCCGGCTGGCTCGGGTCGCGACGATGCTTGCCCTCGCCGACGGCGAGCTCGATGCGGCCCGCCGCACGGCCGGTCAGATCGAGGACCCGTTCTGGGGTGCGGTCAGTCGGGCGCGAGTGGATCTGGCGTGCCACGACCGCGTGGCGGCCACGACCGCCCTCGACATCGCGGTACCGCGTTGCCTCCGCCACGAGGTGACGCTGGCGCTCCTGCGGGCGCGTGCCGCGGTCGACGGTGGCGAGGCGCTGACGCACGCCACCGGCGCCGTCGAGCAGGCCTGCGCCGCCGGCATCGTGCAGACCGTGGCCGCAGAGGGTGCCGCGGTGCTCCACCTCGTCGAGCACGCCGCGAGGCGCGCTCCACTGGAGTGGCTCGACCAGGTGCGCCGATGTGTGGCGGACGTGGGCGCCCTCGACGTGCCGGCCGGGCCAGCGGTGACCGAGTCGGTCACCGAGCGTGAACGAGACGTGCTGCGGTTCCTGCCGAGCAGGATGACCTTGCGCGAGATCGCCGACGAGCTCGACGTCTCGCCCAACACGCTCAAGTTCCACCTCCGGGTGATCTACCGTAAGCTCGGCGTGAACTCCCGCGCTGCGGCCGCTGAGCTGGCACGTGGGATGACGAGGCTCCGGCGACCGGCCAGATCGGTCGTTGATCCACCCCAGGCGGGGTGGGGCGGCGTCCTCCGGGACGGACGACAATGGCCGCGGAGCGCGCGGTGCGAGAAGGAGGCGATCGAGTCGTGACCGAGGAAGCCACGCCCCGCGTGCCGGATGAGGGAACCGGCAGCACGCTCGTCGCCGTCTTGCTGGCGATGGCCATGTTCGTGCTCGTCGTCGACACCTCCTTGATGAACGTGTCGATCTCGGCCGTCGTCCAGGACCTCGACACGACCGTGAGCGGCGTCCAGTCGGCGATCGCGCTCGAAGCGTTGGTGTCGGCGGCGTTCATCCTCATCAGCAGCAAGATCGGCGACCTGATCGGACGCAAGCGCGCCTACGTGCTCGGCCTGCTCGGCTACGCCGTCGGCGCCATCGCGATGACCGTGGCCCAAGGGCTCACGGCCATCATCATCTTCTGGGCCGTGCTCGGCGGGCTCGGTGCCTCGCTGCTCCTGCCGGCCATGCAGTCGCTCATCCACGGCAACTTCGAGGGTGCCGCGCAGAAGCGCGTCTACGCCCTCGTCGGGGCAGCGGCGGCGATCGCGGCTGCGGTGGGACCCCTCCTCGGCGGCTTCATCACCACCTATCTGTCGTGGCGTGTGGGCTTCCTGCTCGAAGCGATCATCATCGCCATCGTCCTGATCGGCAGCGGGCGGGTGCTCGACGTGCCCTACACCGGGTCTCGTGGCGTCGATTACGTCGGCGCCATCTTCTCGGTGTTCGGCATGGGTGGCATCGTGCTCGGCGTCCTGGTGTGGCAGGAAGGTGGCGAAGCCGTCGGGGCGCTCCTGGTCATCGGCGCGGTCGCGCTGGCGGCTCTCGCCTACTGGCTCGTGCAGCGCCGCCGCAAGGGCCAGCTGACGTTGCTCGATCCCGACCTGTTCAGGTCCAAGCAGTTCCGGATCGGCGTCTCCCAGCAGATGATGCAGCAGATCGCGTTGGGCGGCGCCATGATCTCACTGCCGATCTTCATGCAGATGGTGCTCGAGTACAACGCGATGCAGACCGGCCTCGCCCTCGCGCCGCTATCGCTCAGCATGTTCGGGATGACGATGCTGGCCGCCAAGCGGGCGGGGGATCGGCGGCCGAGCAGCATCATCCGCGTCGGCTTCGCCCTGCTCACGATCGGGATGCTGGCGCTGCTCCCGATCGTCCCCCGGGCCGACTCCGGCTGGTACTTCGTGATCCCGCTGATCGTCGCCGGATCGGGGTTCGGGCTGCTGGTGTCGCAGCTCAACAACTACACGTTGTCACCGATCTCGGAGGACCGGATCAGCGAGGCGGCAGGGGTGAACTCGGCGGCCGGATCGTTCGGGCTGTCGTTCGGCCTGGCCGTTGCCGGAGCCGTCATGCTGGCCTCCTTGTCGTTCCTGTTCACCCACATGGCCGAGGACAGCGACGTGCTCCCCGTGGCGGACCAGCAACAGGTCGCGCAGGTGCTGAAGGACGACGCCGAGGTGATGAGCAACACGGCGCTCGAGCTGCAACTCGAGGACGAACCCGAAGCGATCCAGGCGGAGATCATCCGCATCAACACCGACGCGCGGCCGCGCGCGCTCCAGGTCGCCCTCCTGGTGCCGATCCTCGCCGGCGTCGTCGGGTTGATCAATGCGTTCCGCATGAGGCGGCTGCCGGAACCGGTCATCAACGCGTCCATCGAAGGCATGACCCTGGGCTGACGCGAGTTGCCCCGACTGCCCGTACCTCCGCTCCAACCGCAGTGGGTCATCGTCGACGGGCTGCCGGTGTTCCACCGTGTCTGTCTCGACGCCGGTGCATCGGCTGACGCGATCGTCCACGTCCACGGCTTCGGCATCTCCGGTACGTATCTCGAGCCGACGGCCGCCCTCCTCGCCCCGCGCCACCGCACCTACGTCCCTGACCTGCCCGGGATGGGGCGGAGCATGCGCCCCGGTCGACGGCTCGGCCTGCCCGGTCTCGCCAGGGCGCTGATCTCCTACTGCGACGCGGTGGGCGTGGAGCGGGCGACGTTGGTCGGCAACTCCCTCGGCTGCCCGATCATCGTCGAGGTCGCGAGTGCGTTCCCCGACCGCATCAGCCACGCGGTGCTGGTCTCGCCCGCCGGCGGCCCGAACAACCAACCCCTCGGCAGGGCGCTGCGGCAGATGGCCATGGACGGGCTCCGCGAGCCACTTGGCATGCTGCCGATCGCGGTTCGCGACTACCTGCGCTTCGGTGTGCTCCAGAGCCTGTCGCTGTTCAAGGCGATGACCCGCTACCCGACGCTCGAACGGCTGGCCCACCTCGTCATGCCGACGCTGGTGATCGCTGGCGACCGTGACCCGCTCGTCGACGTCGAGCGAGTCCACGTCTTCTCCGGGCTGCCGAACGTCGAAGCCGTCAAGGTGCACGGAGCGCACGCGCTGAACTTCAGCGAGCCGGCGCTGGTCGCCGCGCTGATCGAGGCCCACCTGTCGGGCCTGCCGCTCACCACGTCCGTCACCGCGCACGGCGAGATCGAGCTGCTCGAGATCCCGTCAGTTGACGAACACGGCGAGCGCACCGCCCAGTAGGAGGCCGGCGCCCAACCCTGCGGTCACGTCGAGGGGGTTGTGCGCACCGACGTAGACCCGGCCGACCATCACGGCGATGGCGAGGACGGACGGCAGCCACCACCAGGCAGCGGGGAGCGTCGGGGCGACGACCGCCCCGATCGCGGCGACCAGGATCACGTGCCCCGAGGGGAAGCTCGGGCCCGACTGCGGGACGTCGCCGCGGAGGATCGGGCCCTCCTGGCTGGTCCCTGGCCGCTGGCGGGTCGAGAGGTAGTCGGCCATCTCTCGGCGCACGACGCGCTCGGTCACCAGCTTCAGCCACATCGCGGCGATCACCCCCATGGCCACGGTGAGGTCGCGGGCGGCGAATGCGACCGCCAGGCCGACGGCGGTGCCGACCACGAGGTTGCCGAGCTGCATCGGCAGCCAGAGCACCACGTAGAGCCGATCCGTCAGACCGTTGACCGCATGGAAGACGCGGGTCTCGACGGGACCGATCGACGGCTTGCGCGCAGCGGCGACGGACGCCGACAGCACGATCAGCCCGACGCCGGCGACGATCAGCCACCACAGGTTCATGCGCCGGCGGCGCCTGCAGCTCGGGCGAGGCACTCGCGCAGATCGTCGAGCAGGCCCGCACGAGCCTTCAGCGCGGTGCGTGTGGCCCCGCTCAGCGCCCACGGTCGGAGCCGATCCAGGGCCCGCAGCAGGGTCGGCTGATCGACGGAGCTGGCCGCGTGCTCGACGGCGCGCTCCGGGCCGACGCTCAGGCTCGACGAGGCGAGCAGTTCGACGACGTCGGTGGCCAGCAGCAGATCCGACGCGACGACCTCGCCGAACCCGAAGTCGATGAGCCAGACCTGACCACCGTCGTCGAGGAAGATGTTCGCCAGCCGGAGGTCGCGATGAGCGAACCGGTGCCGGCGCAGCTCACCCACCAACCGCCAGATCGCGGCGAGCACCTCGTCGGTCACCTCGCTCGGATCGACGTGGTCGAGCGACCTGCCCTCGATCGCCTCGTAGGCGAGGACGGACCCGTTGGGCTCGGCCGCCGCGATCGCCCGCAGCGACGGCGTCCGCACCCCGATTGCTCGTGCGGCGAGCGCGACGAACGCTTCGTGCTCCACCGCGCGCTGCAACGACCCGAACGGCCGCGGGTCGCCGAAGTCGCGGTGCAGGAGCCAGCGGTAGAGGCGGAACAGCAGGTCGGCGCTGCGTTCGTCGGTGCCCAGGGCCTTGACGAAGATCCGTGAGCCGTCCGTCTCGACACCCAAGTAGGGGGTCGATCCCCGAGCGTCCACGCCGGCGCGCCCGAGGTGGCCCACGCTGACGCCCGCCGCGGCCAGGCCGTCCTCGACTGCCTGCATGGTCGGCCGGCGCGACGGCGCCCCCGCGAGCACCAGCACGGCGGCACCGACCAGCCAGCCGACGAATGCGGCGAGGAGCACATGGAACGGCGTCGGTGGCTCGGCGAACGCGGACGCGATCAGACCGAGCATCAGCACCCATCCGGCGCGCCGTGCCCGCCGGTCGAGCCACGGGGCAGCGGCGGTCAGCAGGCCGGCGACCGCCGCGATGCCGACGGTCTCGGACCCGACGTCGAACACGGCGACCGCGATCGCAGCGATGACAGCCGCGACCGCGACGGTTCCGAGCATCCGCCACCTTCGCCCGGAGATCGCCCACGCAAGGAGTCCACCGATCACGACGACGGCGAGGATCCGCGTGCCCGTCACGATGGCATCGATCACCCACTCCGGGAACGCGTCGAGACCACGGGCGAGGTCGGCGGCGAAGCCGGACAAGGTCTCGCCGAACAGCTGGTCGAGGAGCAGGACGACGAGCACCAGCACCGCGGCGACGACGAGACGCAGCACGTCGGCCGGCGATCGCTCGATCGCCGGTGCCGAGCCGGCGCCGTTCCTCCCTGTCACCTCGGCGGCCGGCCCGGTCAATCGGGTTCGGACTCCAGCTCCTGGCGCGCTCGCTCGTTGGCTGCCCGATCCTCGTCCGACACGGTCGGCCACTGCAGATCGAGGTCGTCGATGGTGTCCACGATGATCTTGGCCGCCATTGCCTGCATCACGTGCTTGTGATCCGCAGGCAGCACGTACCACGGCGCCCAGTCGGTCGACGTGGCGGTGATCGCGTCCTCGTAGGCCTGCATGTAGTCGTCCCAGTGCCGGCGCACGGCCACGTCGCCGGCGCTGAACTTCCACAGCTTGTCCGGGTTGTCGAGTCGCTTCATGAAGCGGCGCTTCTGCTCCGCCTTGGAGACGTGGAGGAAGAACTTGATGACCTTGACGCCGTTGCGATCCAAGTGGTGTTCGAACGCGTTGAGGTCGTCGTAGCGGTCGGCCCAGAACTCCGGCCCGCGGTCGCCAGGAGGCAACTGCTGCTTGTCGAGCCACTCCGGGTGGACGCGCAGCGCCACGACCTCTTCGTACTGGGAGCGATTGAAGATCCCGATCCGCCCGCGCTCGGGTGCCGCCTTGGCGATCCGCCACAGGAACGTGTGGTCGAGCTCTTCGCTGGACGGCTGCTTGAACGAGACCACGTGCACGCCCTGCGGGTTCACGCCGGACATGACGTGCTTGATCGTCGAATCCTTGCCAGCGGCGTCCATCGCCTGGAACACGATGAGCAGCCCATAGGTGTCGCTCGCCCAGAGCAGCTCCTGCGCGTCCTTCAGTTGCTCGACGCCCTCGGCGAGGGCCTCCTTGGCGGCTGCGTCGAGTTCGTCGTGGGAGAGCTGCTCGAAGTCGCTGCCCCCCGTCCACTTGGTGTCCCGCCCGGCGAGGTTCGCATTGGTGCCCGGTTCGACGCGCAGCTCCTTGGCGAGGCGTTCCCCTCTCTTCATCGTGTCCTGCCTTCGAGAGCGGTGGTGGTCACTTGGCCCGCCTGCGCTCGACGATGCGCAACACGAACTTGCCGAGCTCGGCCAGCACGAGGTAGCCGATCACGGCGACGAGGCACACCCGCCACTGCTGCCCGTCGAGCGGGACGGTGTCGAGGAGGGTGTTCAGGCCGCCGATGGTCGTGGCGAGGAACGTCAGGGCGAGCGCGGCGAGCACGAGGAGGTTGAAGCGTCGGTTGGCGAACGTGTCGAGCGTGAAGATGCTCCGGAACGGATCTCGCCATTCGAGGGCGGCGATGATGTGGAGCAACGAGATCGTCGTCAGCCCCATCGTCGTGGCGATGGCCAGCCCGTGGCGATCCTCTGCCCAGGCGACGACTCCGAGCGTGCCGATGGCGATGAGGAGCCCGGCGAAGCCCAGTCGCACCCCGAGCGCCGGCGCGATCACCGGCTCGTCAGGCGATCGCGGGCGGCGGCGCATGAGCCCGGCCGTCGGCGCGTCGAACCCGAGGCCGAACGCGAGCAGCACGTCGATCGCGAAGTTGATCCACAGGATCTGGAAGGGCAGGAGCGGGGTGCCGTTGGCGATCGTGAAGATCCCGGCACCGACGAACAGCAGGATGAAGCCGGCCAGCATGATCATCTGGACCCGGACGTACTTCATCAGGTTGTCGTAGAGACCGCGTCCGCCTTCGACGGCGGCGACGATGGTGGCGAAGTTGTCGTCGGTGAGGATCATCTCGGCGGCGTCCTTGGTGACCTCGGTGCCGGTGATCCCCATCGCCACACCGATGTCGGCCCTCGTCAGCGCCGGCGCATCGTTGACGCCGTCGCCGGTCATGGCCACGATGTTGCCCTGCTGCTTGAGGATGCTGACCAGGCGCACCTTGTCCTCGGGCGCCACACGGGCCACGACACCGATCCCGTCGACCTCGGTGAGGAGCTGCTCGTCGGGCATCGCGGCGAACTCGGCACCGGTCATCGCTCGCCCCTCGATGCCCAGCTGGTCGGCGATGGCCGCCGCGGTCGTGGCGTGATCACCGGTGATCATGCGGACGCGGATGCCGGCGTCCTTGCAGAGGGCGATCGCGTCCTTGGCCTCCTTGCGCGGCGGGTCGACGATGCCGACGAGCGCCAGCAACTGGAGATCGGTGACGAGCGCCAGGAGGTCGCTCGCCGGATCGAAGCTCGCGGCGTCGAAGTCGCGCCTCGCGACCGCGAGCACCCGCATGCCGTTTGCCGCCAGTCGGTCGTTCTCGGCCAGCACCTGATCTGTCGCTCCGTCCGTCGATGCCGATGAGCCCTCGGCGTCGAGATAGCTGGACGAGCGTGCCAACAAGACGTCGGGCGCTCCCTTGACGAAGCAGCGCACGATCCTGCGGCCGCCCTCGTCCATCTCGTGGAACGTCGCCATCAGCTTGTACTCGGCGTCGAAGGGCACCTCGGCGACGCGCGGGTACGCCTTGCGGGTGTCCTCGACGTCGATGCCGCCCTTGGCCGCGAGCACCACGAGCGCGCCCTCGGTCGGGTCGCCGATGCACGCGCCGTCGCGGATCACCGCGTCGTTGGCCAGCGCCATCGGCAGCATGTACGGCTCGAGCGGGATGTCGCTCGTGCCCGCGACGCGCAGGACGCGTCCGACGGTCGAGTAGCCCTCCCCGTCGACGCTGAAGCGCCGGCCGACGATCACGAGCTCGCGTGCCGTCATCTGGTTCAGCGTGAGCGTGCCCGTCTTGTCGGAGCAGATCGCCGACGTGGAGCCGAGCGTCTCCACCGACTTCAGGCGCTTGACGATGGCGCCCTTGTTCGCCAGGTCCTGGGTGCCCACCGACAGGAGCATCGTGACGACGGCGGGCAGGCCCGTCGGGATGGCCGCGATGGCGAGCGTGATCCCGGTCAGGAACAGGGTGTCGAAGTCGTCCCCGCGGGCGAGGCCGAGGATGACGATCAGCGCCAGGGCTGCCGCCGCCATGATCGTGATGAGCACGGTCAGCTGATCGAGCTGCTTGGTCAGCGGCGACTTCTCCTGCTCGACGCCGCTGAGCATCCCGG
>CAZMGD010000039.1:0-33508 GCA_964565705.1 uncultured Ilumatobacteraceae bacterium
GCGCCTGCTGCGGCGCCGGCTGCCGCTGCCCAGCCCCCGGCGCCGCAGCCCGCCTCGTCGCCAGCCGCTCGGCCGCAGTCGCCGGCCGCGGCTCCCGCCGCCGGCCAGCCCGACAACCGGTTGCTTTCGCCGGTCGTGCGCCGGCTGGTCCAGGAGAACGGTCTCGATCCGTCGCAGATCACCGGCACCGGTGTCGGCGGCCGGATCACCCGCGAGGACGTCCTCGATCACCTCGACCAGCGCGCCGCGGCCGGCGCAGCGCCGGCCGCCGCGGCCGAGGCGCCCGCACCCGCCCAGACGCCTGTCGCCGAGACGCCGGTGTCAGCTCCGCAGCCACCGCCCGTCGCGCCCACGCCCACCCCGCCGCCGGCTCCGGCCGCCGCCGTGCCCGCCGTGCGCGTCGGGCCCCGCGACGAGGTGGTCAAGCTGTCCAAGATCCGCCAGCTGACCGGTTCGCACATGGTGATGTCGCGAGCGGTCGCCCCGCAGGCCTTCAGCGTGGTCGAGGTCGACTTCTCCAACGTGGACGTCACCCGCGCCGCGGTGAAGGTCGACTGGAAGGCGACCGAGGGCTTCAGCCTCACCTACCTGCCGTTCGTCGCTCGTGCCGTCGTCGACGCGCTGCAGGAGTTCCCGCACCTCAACGCGAGCGTGAACGGCGACGAGCTCGTCGTGCACAAGTTCGTCGACCTCGGCATCGCCGTCGACCTCGACTACCAGGGGCTCCTCGTACCGGTCGTGCGCAGCGCGGAGGCCAAGCGCCTGCGCTACATCGCCCGTGAGATCGATGATCTGGCCAGCCGGGCCCGGGGCCGCAAGCTGGGACCCGATGAGATCCAGGGCGGCACGTTCACGATCAGCAACAACGGTTCGGCCGGCTCGGTGCTGACGATGCCGATCATCAACCAGCCGCAGGTGGCGATCCTCTCCACCGATGCGATCAGCCGCAAGCCGGTCGTCGTCGAACTGCCCGGTGGCGGCGAGGGCATCGCCATCCATCCGGTCGGCAACCTGGCGATGGCGTGGGACCACCGTGCCTTCGACGGCGCCTACGCGGCCAGGTTCCTGCAGAAGCTCAAGTCGATCCTCGAAACCCGCGACTGGTCCACGGAACTGTGACGCACAGCGCCCCCTCCACTCGTTCCTGCAGTCGGATCGGTCCCGTTCGGGACCGATCCGACTGCAAGAACCGGGGGTTGCGGGTGCGGTGGTTGGGGCGGGTGGCCTATCGGGAGGCGCTCGCGCTGCAGCAGGCGCTGTTCGACCACGGCGTCGAGCAACACCTGCTGTTGCAGGAACACCCACACGTGTTCACCTACGGCCCGCGTTCGGATCTGTCGGACATCTTCGTCGAGCCGGCGTCGGTCGGCGCCGAGCTCGTCGGCGTCAAGCGCGGTGGCTTCGTGACCTACCACGGGCCGGGCCAGCTGGTCGGGTACCCGATCGTCAACGTGTCCGAGAAGCTGGGTGCGGCGGCCTACGTGCACAGCGTCGAGCAGCTGCTGATCGACACGCTCGGCGAGGTGGGAGTGCGCGGTGCCGGACGGTTGGAGGGTGAACCGGGCGTCTGGCTGGATGCCGGCACACGGCCGCGCAAGATCGCCGCGATCGGCGTGCGGCTCGCCGGTGGCCGCACGATGCACGGCTTCGCCCTGAACGTCACGACCGACCTGACCTACATGCGCGACTACATGGTGCCGTGTGGCATCCGCGACAAGCCGGTCACGTCGATCGCCGAGGAAGGCGTCGACGTGACGATGGCGGAGGTCGTCGACGTCGTCGCCCGCCGTGCCACCGAACTGTGGGGCGACGGTGTGATGGAGCGGCAGGACGTCGCCTGGAAGCATCAGCCCGACGACCTGTCGGCCTTCAGCCGCGGCGAGGGGCCCGGCGCGGTGGTTCGCTCGGCGTCCGACCACGGGCTGCCCGGCGCGCGGCCCTCGCCCCGCCCAGTTGCCGAGCCGGTGCGCCTGCTCGGCCGGCTCGCGGCCGCGGGGGTCTCGGGTGGCCTGGCGATCGGCGAGCGCAAGCCCGAGTGGCTGCGTCCCAAGGTGCACCTCAGCAGCGAGGTGCTCGCGCTCAAGAGGACCCTGCGCGATCTCGACCTCGTCACCGTGTGCGAGGAGGCCGGCTGCCCGAACCTCAGCGAGTGCTGGTCGGACGGCACGGCGACGATGATGGTGCTCGGCAAGCGCTGCACGCGAGCGTGCGGCTTCTGTCTGGTCGACACCCGCAAGCCGCTCGACCCCGACGCCGGCGAACCGTCGCGCATCGCCGAGGCGGTCGAGCGGATGGGCCTCGCCCACGCGGTGCTGACGATGGTGGCCCGCGACGATCTCGCCGACGGCGGGATGGCCCACGTCGCCGCCTGTGTCGACGCGATCCGGCTGCGGACGCCCGGGACGCGGGTGGAGGTGCTCGTCAGCGACGGCCACGGCGACCTCGACGCGTTCGAGCCGCTGTTCGCCGCCCGTCCCGACGTGTTCAACCACAACCTCGAGACCGTCGCCCGCCTGCAGCGAGCGGTGCGTCCCTCCGCTGGGTACGGCCGCAGCCTCGCCGTGCTCGGCGCGGCCCGGGCCGCTGGCCTGGCCACGAAGTCGGGTCTGATCGTCGGGATGGGCGAGACCGACGACGAGATCGCCGGCGCCCTCGCCGATCTTGCTGGCGTCGGCGTGGGCATCGTGACGATCGGCCAGTACCTGCGCCCGACGTCGCACCACCTCCCCGTCGCCCGGTGGGTCACCCCCGCGCAGTTCGACCGCTACGCGGCGGTCGGCCGCGACCTCGGCATCTCCCACGTCGAGTCCAGCCCACTCACGCGCAGCAGCTACCACGCCGCAGCAGCGCTGGACGCAGCCGTCGCCCACTGAACGCGTTCCTGCGGTCGAATCGGGCCCGTGCCGGGCCCGATTCGACCGCACGTGCCTGATCCTCAGCGGTAGGCACCGCCCCAGGCGGGGCCGCCGGGCACGTACTGGCACATCTCGATCCCCTGGCCGTCGGGGTCGATGACGAAGAACATGTGCACGCCGAAGACCTCGACCGGCGGGCCCGACACCGGGACACCGCGACGCACCAGCTCGGCGTGCGCAGCGTGCGCGTCCGGGGTCTCCATCGACAGCACGCGCAGGCCGAGTCCGGACGGGGCGGGGACGTTCGGAATGAAGTTGAACTGCATGAGCTCGACGCGCAGGCCGCCGATGCGTCCGCCGCATGCCCGGCCGGCAGCGCCGGGGACGTGGGTCAGCTCCTCGAACGCCGCACCCTCCATCCGCTCGTCGAAGATCTGCTCCCACCCGAACACGTCGCGGTAGAACGCGATCGAACGTTCGATGTCGGACACGCCGATGGACACATGGGAGACGTCGGTGATCGGGATCGGCTCGGTCATCGCCACAGCGTCGCACGGTTCGGCCCGCCGGGTGTGACCCGTGGCACGCTGGGTGCATGTCGCACACCATCAAGCCCGGAGAGATCGCTGGCTGGCCGCTGCTGTCGATCGTGTACCGCACCGATCCCGACAAGATCGCCGACCTCCTGCCCCCCGGCATCGACCCTGGTGCCGAACCGAACGTCCACATCAACGTCTACAACGTGCCGGTGAAGGGCGAACCGGAGTACGGCGTGTCGACCAAGGTCCTCGCCGCCTACCGGGGCGTGCCGGGCTACTACGGGATCGGCATCGGGATCGACCAGGAGTCGGCGATCTTCATCAGCCAGGAGCTCAACGGTCAGCCCAAGTTCCCCTGCGCCACGGTGTTCTTCCGCTACGACGACATCGTCGAGGCCCGCTGCACCCACGCCGGGTACACGTTCCTCGAGTTCCGCGGGCGCGTCACCGGCGAGGTCGAGCCCTCGGGCGAGTTCGCCGAGCACGACTGGTGGATCAAGAGCTCGCGTGCCGTCGGCGGCGCGGAGAAGCAGTACGACTTCCCGCCCCATGTCGTCGACGTCTCCTCGGCCGGCACGACCGTCCACGAGGAGGATGTCGACGGCACGCTGTTGCTTCGTGACAGCCCGTGGGATCCGTACACCGAGCTGCTGCCGATGCGCGAGCTCCTGTCCAGCCGCCTGGTGACCCGCACGCACTCGCACCGCGAGATCACCCTCGCCGGCGCGCTCGATCCGATCGCGTTCTGGCCCTACGCCGACACGATCGGCGGCTCGCGCTGGCCCGGCGACCGAGGCGGCCCCCGCTTCGCGCACTGACCTCCAGAAATCGTGCTCGGGGTAGCGTGCTCGGCATGGCTGAGACATCCGTGTACCTCGATCGGGTGGCCAGGGCCCGGGCGGCGATGGCGAGCAGCGGCATCGACGTGCTGCTGCTGTCGGTGGGCGACGACCTGCCGTACGTCACCGGGTACGAGGCGATGCCGCTGGAGCGGTTGACGATGCTGGTGCTGCCGGCCGACGGCGACGCCACGCTCGTCGTCCCCCGCCTGGAGGCTCCGCGGGTGGAGGCCCGGCCCGGCGTGTTCGACATCCTCGCCTGGGACGAGACGGAGGATCCGGTGGCGATCGTCGCCGGCCTGGCCAAGGGCGCGGCGACCGCCGGCGTCGGCGACCAGACCTGGGCCCGCTTCCTCGTCGGGCTGTTGCCGCTGCTCGGCGACACGACCTTCCGTTCGGCATCGGAGGTGATCAGCCCGTTGCGGATGCGCAAGGACGCCGCAGAGATCGCCGCGCTCACCAACGCCGGCGCCGCAGCCGACCGGGTGGCAGCCCAGCTCCACGCCGGCGAGATCGAGCTGGTGGGTCGCACCGAGGCCCAGGTGTCCGCCGACATCTCCGCCCGACTGATCGCCGAGGGCCACGACGAGGTGAACTTCGCGATAGTTGCATCTGCAGCGAACGCGGCGAGCCCGCATCATGACGCCGGCGAGCGCGTCATCCAACGTGGCGAGATCGTGCTGTGCGACTTCGGTGGCACGATGGCCGGGTACTGCAGCGACATCACCCGCTGCGTGCACCTGGGCGAGCCGCCGGCCGACATCGCCGCCGCGTACGCAGTGCTGCGCGAGGCGCAGCAGGCATCGGTTGCCGCCGCCGTGGTCGGCACGCCGTGCGAGGAGGTCGACGCGGTCGGCCGCCGGATCATCGCCGACGCCGGGTACGGCGACTACTTCATCCACCGCACCGGTCACGGCATCGGGATGGCCGAGCACGAGGATCCCTATATCGTCAGCGGCAACGAGACGCCGCTCCAGGCCGGCCACGCATTCAGCATCGAGCCCGGCATCTACCTGGCCGGCCGGTGGGGCATGCGTCTGGAGGACATCGTCGTCGCCACCGACGAGGGCCCGATGGCCCTCAACCACGCGAATCACGACCTCGTCGTGATCGGCGTCTGACGGGTCAGACGCCGGACGGCGTGAAGAGGGCCTCGGTGGCGGTCGGGGCGAGCGAGGTCAACGAGATGTTGACCTCGGCGACGTCTTGCGCCGCCAGCCAGCCGCTGTCGAGTGCGCAGAACTGGTTGAGTCCTCCGGCACTCGTGAGCCGCACGCAGTCCACCTGCTGATCGGCGACCGTCGCCTCGAACGCCTCCCCGGCGCCGGTGGCGGTCGACGCTTCGCGCCGTAGGCGGTCCGCCGCCGCCTCCTTGGCAAACGTGTGCAGCACCGCAGTGTTGCTGATCGATGCGTCGTTGAGGCCCGTCTCACACTGGCCGGTCGACACGGTGCACGTCTGCGTGCCCTGTGGTCCCTGCAGGTAGCGCACGTCGCCGATCGTGATGCTCAGACGGGCGTCGTCGCGCGACACGGTGGCGGGGAACGTCTGGCCCCCGTACTTGTTGAGGACGTCGTAGGTCGCGGTGAACGCGCCCGCCGCCGGCGACTCCAGGAGCTCGAGCACCTGGTCGACGGCCTCATCGCCGGTCGGGTCGGTGTCGACCTCGACGAAGCTCGGGCGCTTGCCGGTGAAGCAGCCTCCGAGCAGGACCGTGGCGACGAGCGCGGCGAAGCAGATGGAGAGCGAAGGGCGAGACCGCACGGCGGGCCATGCTACGGGGCGACGACCGGCACAGCCCGGTCGCGTTGGGGACGGGAGGCGGTTGCGCCGTAGCGTCGGCCGCTGTGATCAGCCTGGACGCCGCGACGGTGCTGCTGCAGTGGGCAGCCGGCGGCATGTTCTTCGGGTGGTTCACGACCAGGCGCCGCGAGGTCGGCCTCGGCTACGGCTGGATGCTGCGCATCACCTACTTCGTGATGGCCGTCGGCGCGCTGTTCGCGGGCATCGCGTTCGGTCCGGTGCCGGTGCGCGAGATCGCGTCCGCGCTCACCGCTGCCGCGATCCTCGTCGCGCTCGCCGTCTCCGTCGTGCGTCGCAAGGCAGGGGTCAGCGGCCAGCAGGCAGAGCACGATCGGCGCACCGCCAGGGTCGCGGCGATGACCGGGATCGAGCGCGTCGGCCTATCCGTCGACGAGCCGTCCACGCTGCGCGGCCCGGAGTTCCCGCCCGTGCTGGACCTGATCCCTGCCCTGATCGGCGCGGTCGGGCTCGTCGCCGCTGGTCTCGATGCCGGCGACAACGAGGTCACCGCAGTGATCCGCACGCTCGTCGGCGCCGCGTTCCTCGGTGGGATCAGCGATGCGATGTTGCTCGGGCACTGGTATCTCGTGCAGCCCGGTCTGCCACGGCGGCTCCTCAACGAACTGGTGCAGGCCGTGCTGTGGATCTGGCCGATCGAGGTCCTCGCGATGCTGCTGCCGACGGGGATGATCTCGGCGCTGAACGGCACGGTCGATGACCAGTGGAACGGCACCCTCAGCTGGTTCTGGCTGGCCTGCGCGATCACGACCGGCGTGCTGCTGTTCGTCACGAAGGCGGCGCTCAAGGAGCGCAGCTACTCCGCCGTCATGGCGGCGACGGGCCTGCTCTACCTGGCCATCCTCACCGCCTTCGGCACCGACCTCGTCGCCCGCGCCATCCTCGCCGGCTGACAAGGCCACCGACGCAGACAGCGAGCGCAGCGAGCCGCGATGGCGGGCCCAGGCGCAGACAGCGAGCGCAGCGAGCCATCAAAACGTTTTACAGAACGTCCGAACTGCGAAAACATGGTGACCTATGCCTCGCCCCGTGTGGAGCGGCACCATCAGCTTCGGGCTCGTCGCGATCCCGGTGAAGCTGTACAGCGCCGTCAACTCCAAGAGCATCGCGTTCAATCAGCTCGACGACCGGACCATGGAGCGGATCCGGTTGAAGAAGGTGTCGGGCTCCACTGGTGAGGAGGTGCCGCCCGAGCACATCATCAAGGGTTACGAGATCACCGACGGCCAGTACGTCGTGGTCGACATGGACGAGCTCGAGCCGCTGCTGCCCGTCGCCACCAAGACGATCGACCTGGAGGAGTTCGTCGACCTCGACGAGATCGACCCGGTGTTCTACAGCTCGTCCTACCTGCTCGCGCCCGACAGGCTGGCCAAGCCGTACACGCTACTGGCGCGGGCGATGGAGGACGGCGGCAAGGTCGCCATCGGCCGGTTCGTGATGCGCACGAAGCAGTACCTGGCGGCGATCCGCTCGGTCGACGGGCACCTGCTGATGTCGACGATGGTGTTCGCCGACGAGGTGGTCGATGCGTCGTCGATCCCGGGGATGGACGGTGTGGAGGACGAGGTCGTCACGGAGCGGGAGATGACGATGGCGATCTCGCTCGTCGAGTCGATGTCGGGCCCGTTCGAGCCGGAGAAGTTCCACGACACCTACCGCGAGGAGGTGTTGGCGCTGATCGAGCGCAAGGCTGCAGGGCTCGGTCTCGAGCCGGCGGAGACGACGGCACCCGCCGCCAACGTCGTGGACCTCATGGCCGCGCTCGAGGCGAGCGTGAGCGCGGCGAAGGCCGCCCGCGAGCGCCATCCCGCCGGTGGCCCAGAAGCGAGCACCGAGGCTCGCCCGACGAAGAAGCTCCGGAAGGTGGAAGCGGTGGACGACGCCGACGAGGCGCCCGCCCCGAAGCGCCGGGCCCGCAAGTCGGCGTGACCTGATGGCGGAGGCGGACGTCACCCGGGTGCGGGTGGCGGTCGACGGTCGCGAGCTGTCGATCTCGAACCTGACCAAGCCGCTGTACCCGGAGCCCGACGTCGAGGGCGCACCGTTCACCAAGGGCGACGTCATCGACTACTACGCCCGCATCGCCGATGCGATGGTGCCCCATCTCACGCGACGGTGCATCACGCTGAAGCGCTACCCGAACGGCACCGATCAGCAGGGGTTCTTCGAGAAGCGCTGTCCGAGTCACCGGCCGCCCTGGGTCGGCACGGCGGCAGGTCCGGGTGACCGCAATGGCACCGTGGACTACTGCCGCATCGACGAGCGCGCCGCGCTGGTGTGGGCCGCGAACATGGCAGCGCTGGAGCTGCACGTGCCCATGGCCCGCTCGGAGGATCTCGACGCTCCGACGATGGTCGTGTTCGACCTCGATCCGGGCCCGCCGGCGACGATCGTCGAGTGCAGCCGCGTGGCGCTGTGGGCCCGCGACGTACTCGCCGCGGTGGGACTGGACGCGTTCCCCAAGACGTCGGGCAGCAAGGGGATGCAGCTGTACGTGCCGTTGAACTCGCCGTGCACGCACGAGCAGGCATCGGACTTCGCCCTCGCCGTCGGCCAGGTGCTGGAGCGCCAGCATCCCGACGCCGTCCTGACGACGATGAACAAGGCGCAGCGGCCGCGGAAGGTGTTCGTCGACTGGAGCCAGAACTCCCGCCACAAGACCACGATCGGCGTGTATTCCCTGCGTGCCCGACCGCGGCCGACGGTGAGCACCCCGGTGACGTGGGACGAGGTCGGTGACTGCGCCGACGGCTCGATCGACCTGCGCTTCGAGGCCGCCGACGTGCTCACCAGGGTGGAGGAGCTCGGCGACCTGTTCGCGCCCACCGAGGACCTGGTGCAGGAGCTCCCCGCGTTCGGCTGACTCATCAGTTCTCGGTCGGGATCTGGTCGCTCTGGCGACCAGATCCCGACCGAGAAACCAAAGGCAGCCCGCCCGATCGGATTCCGGTCGTCGAGCACGGCGAGGTACATCGACGAGCTGCACCACCGCGACGTTATGGAGGCGCTGTCGGACGGTCGCCGGGAGATTCACGCCCGCTGGGCGTGGGCCCGGCCGGCGATGACGATGCCGACCAGACCGCAGGCGATCGCCAGGCAGAAGTTCGTCCCGATCGCCGAGGACAGCGACCACGACGTGCGATCGGCGATGGCGACGGTCGCCCCGCCGACGCCGCCCATGATCCCGAAGCCCAACGAGTCGGCGAGGTGCAGCTGGCTGGACACCAGGCCCTCCTGCCCGTGCCCGGCGTAGGTCATCGCCGCGACCGTGGTCGGGTTGAACAAGATGCCCATGCCGAGGCCGCCGAACGTCCAGCCGAGGAACGTCGCCCACAGCGGCCACGACGCCGACAGCGTGGGAGCGACCGCGAGCACGCCGACGATGATCAGCGCGAAGCCGATCCGGATCGGCGTCCGCACATGGGCGGCGGGGTGTCGGGCGGCGACGAACGCACCAAGGCTCCACGTCAGTGCGGCGCCGATGACGGTGAAGCCTTGGACGATCGGCCGGACGCCGTGGATCCGGTCCGCGGCCAGCGGGATGAAGCTGTCGGCGCCGAGGAACGCGGCGGTGGCGAGGAAGCGGCTGGCGATGATCGCCGGCAGACCGCGGGCGGCGCGGCCGGTACCGGCGGGGGTCAGGCGGTTGAACGCCGGCACGGCGACGACGACACCGCTGAGCACGAGGACCGCGGCCAGCCAGAGCTTGGCCTCCTGTAGGCCGATCACCACGGCACCGACGCCGGCGGCGAGACGCAGAGCCTGCGGAACGCGGCTGGGTGGGCGAGGGCCGCTTGTCGCCAGGATGTCCGCAGTGAACGTGCTGAGCGCCCAGTAGGTGTACCCGCCGATGACGGCACCGAGCGGCAGCATGGCCAGGAACACCCACCGCCAGCCGAAGTGGTCGGTGATGACGCCCGACAGCGCCGGCGCGAGCAGGCTGGGCAGCACCCACCCGACCGAGAGGAACGCGTACATCGTCGCTTGGCGCTCGGGTGGGAACACCCGCTTGACCGTGGAGTAGGAGATCGGAGCCAACGCCCCGGTGCCGGCGCCCTGCAGGATCCGCCCGAGCACGACCACCGCCATGGTGGGAGCGGCCGCCGAGACGATCAGGCCCGACGTGAACAGGCACACGGCGATGCCGAACGGGCGGGTCAGCCCACGCCGATCTACCATCTCCCCGGAGGCCACGAGGGCGACGATGTCGGCGAGCATGTAGGCCGAGAGCGTGGCGCCGTACAGCGAGTCACCGTGCAGTTCGTCGGTGATCGTCGGCAGGGCGGTCACGACCGCGGTCGTCTCGAACGCGACCAGGGTGACCGCCAGCACGAGGCCGATGCCGAGCAGGCGCGTCCGGGTGGACGAGAGCTCGGCGGTCGCGTTCACGTGCGCACCTTAATATCGAAAGCGTTGACTTGCCCTATTACTTGACAGGATGGCTGCGGGTGTGGGTCCCTCTAGAGTCGCCGCTCGTGGACGCGGGCGAGTTCCTGGGGATCGAGGAGGGTGACCGACCCGATCGGTGGCAGCTCCCGATCACCAAGGGCCTGACCGCGCGGGGTGGCTTCCTCTTCGGCGGGGTCGGGTTGGGTGCCGCGATCACCGCCCTCGAGCGCGCCAGCGGGCGGGCCGCGGTGTGGGCCAGCGCGCAGTACCTCAGCTACGCCCGGCCCGGCGAGACCCTCGTCATCGACGTGGAGACGTTCGTGACGGGTCACCAGGTCACGCAGGCCCAGGCCGTGTGCCGGGCCGACGGGCGGACGATCCTCACCGTGAACGCGGCGCTCGGCCACCGGCCGATGGAGGTCGACGGGCAGTGGGAGCTGGCCCCCGAGGCCCCGCCGCCCGAGGCCTGCGAGGTGCGCGAGCGGCCGGGCGACGCGGTCGGCCACATCGACGGGTCGCTCGACCAGCGGCTGGTGAAGGCGCGGCCCTGGGAGACGCTGGATGGGGAGCGAGGTGACGGGCAGGTCGTGATGTGGTCGCGCCTGGCGCCGATCACGACCGGCTTCGACGCGGCGACGCTGGCGATCCTCGGTGATTTCGTCCCGATGGGGATCGGCCAGGCGCTCGGCACGCTGACGGGCGGCAACTCGCTCGACAACTCGTTGCGCATCTGCCGGCTGGTGCCGACCGAGTGGGTGCTGCTGGACATCCGGGTGCACGCGGTGACCCGCGGGTTCGGCCACGGTCTGGTGCACATGTTCGCCGAGGACGGCACCCTGCTGGCGACGGCGAGCCAGAGCTGCATCGTGCGCAACTGGAGCGATGTCCGCGTGGGTTCGCGCCCGACGCGTGGCCTCGACCCGAAGGAGGATCCGTGACCGTTCCCTTCCGTCCGGGGCTGACCGTCCCCCTGCCCGGCCGGCTCCACGCCCAGCATGAGGCGCTGCACGAGCTGGTCGAGCTCGGCTACACCGACATCTGGTCGTCCGAGGTCGACGGCGCCGACGCGATCACACCGCTCGCGTTGGCGGCGGCCTGGGAGCCGGGCCTGCGCCTCGGTACCGCAATCGTGCCCGCGTACACGCGTGCGCCGGCGCTGCTGGCACAGACGGTGGCCAGCATGGCCGACGCCGCACCGGGCCGGTTCGCGATCGGGATCGGGTCGAGCAGCAACGTCATCGTGGAGCGCTGGAACGGCATCCCGTTCGAGCAGCCTTATCGCCGGGTGCGCGACGTCGTGCGGTTCCTGCGGGCCGCGCTGAGCGGGGAGAAGGTGGCCCAGCGCTACGACACCTTCGAGGTGCAGGGTTTCCGCCTCGGGTTGGTGCCCGAGGAGCTGCCGCCGATCCTGGTGGCCGGCTTGCGCGAGGGCATGCTGCGGTTGGCCGGCCGGGACGGTGACGGGGCGATCATCAACTGGTTGTCGGCCACCGACGTGCGCCAGGTCAGCGAGGTCGTGCGCGGCGCCGCCGAGGGCGCGCCCCGAGAGATCGTGTGCCGGATCTTCGTCTGCCCGAGCGAGGACACCGAGGCCGTGCGGGCCGCGGCCCGGCGGATGATCGCCTCCTACCTGAACGTGCCGGTGTACGCCGCGTTCCACGAATGGCTGGGCCGCGGTGAGATGTTGCGCCCGATGTGGGATGCCTGGCAGGCAGGCGACCGCGCGGGCGCGCTGGATCGGATCCCCGACGAGCTCGTGGATGACCTGATCGTGCATGGCTCGGCGGCCGCGTGCCGGGCGCGCATCGCCGAGTACGTGGCCAACGGCGTGACGACGACCTCGCTCAGCGTCATCACTCTGGGTGGGGCGGTGGACTTCTGGCAGGCGGTGCGCGACCTCTCACCGAGCGCGGACGCCGGCTGAACCTGCGCGAGGGCGGTTCACGCCGCATCGCGGTGCAGCGTCGTGGTCGCAGTGGCCCGGGCGGGCAACGTGCGGGCGCGGTGGCGGGCCGCCTGCTCGAGGAGCTGCTGGCGCACCGCAGCGACCTGGCGCAGGCCGAGGCGGCGGGTGTCGGCGGACAGGTGGAACCGTGCGGGGACCTTCGCGGTGCCCCGCTCGTCGAGCAGCGCGAGCTGCTCGGGTGCGTCGGATCGAGGCGTGGACTTCATGCCGCCAGCATCGCGAGGGGGTGTCACGCGGTTTCCCTACGCTGGGCGGATGGCCCGCGTGACGATCTACCACAACCCCAACTGCAGCTCCTCCCGGCACGCCGTCGAGGTCGCCGGCGAGCTCGGCACCGACGTCGAGGTGATCCAGTACCTGAAGCACCCGCTCGACGAGGCCACGCTGCGGTCGGTCGCCGCCAAGCTCGACGCTCCGGTCACCGATCTGGTCCGCCGCGATGCCCTGTGGTCGAAGCTGGGCCTCACCGACGCCGACGTCGTCGACGTCGACCAGGTGGTGGCGGTGCTGCTCGAGCACCCGGCGCTGCTCCAGCGTCCGTTGATCGCCACCGCCGACCAGGTGGTGATCGGACGCCCGAAGGACCGCTCGCGCGAGGTGCTCGCCGGGCTGTCGTGAGCCTGGTCAGCCCTGCGCGAGGTTCAGGCTGAACTCGAGCGTGCCGTGATCCTGCGTGGTGATGCCGCCGGTGTCGGGCTGCTCGATGTCGTAGTCGGCGAACACGATGTCGGTGCTGCCGACGATCTGGATCGTGCCACCGGCGAGCTGGGACTGGACGTCGAACGTGACCGAGTTGGTGACGCCGTGCAGGGTCAGGTCGCCCGTTGCGGTCGTCGTGACCACCTCGCCCTCGGCGGGCACGGTGCCGAGCTCGATCGGTGCGGTCAGCGTGAACGTCGAGGTCGGGAACGTGTCGGTCTCCAAGAGGCGCCCCCGGAACTGGTTGTCACGACGGTTCTCGTCGCTCTCGACGCTCGCCATGTCGACCTCGAACGAACCGCTCGTGACCTGGGTGCCGGCGATCTCGATCGAACCGGTGACCGACGACGTCCGGCCGACCCCTTCGGTGTCCTGACCGAACAGCACCTCGACCACTCGGTAGCCGACCTGGCTGCCCGTGGCGATCGCCCACGTGCCGTCCAGGCTCCCGTCGGCTGATGTGGCCGCCGTCGTGGCCGCCGTCGCGGTCGTCGTCGCGATCGTCGCGTCCGAGCCCGCTGCGGTCGTGTCGGTGCCCGCCGTGGTGGTGTCGGACGTCGCCACGGTGCTCGCCGAGGGATCCACCGTCGTCAACGTGAACTCCTCCGGCGCGTCGTCCTTGATGAAGTTGATGTAGATGAACGGGCCTGCGGTGACGGCCAGGATCACGAGGACGACCGCTCCGATCGCCCACTTCATCCAGGTCTTCATCGAGTACCTCCGAGGTCATAGCGCCACCAAGGGTGGTGGCCAGGTCGGCATCCTCGCATGGAACACCTCGAAACTCGATGGGTCCCAGGGAGTTCTCAGCAACATCACAGCTGCCGCCGATGCGTGTATCGATGAGCGTGGATACGGACAGCGAGGCGTCGCGGTTCAACGTCGTCGGCGGTCGGTAACGTCTCGGCCGTGGCGTCTCGCAAGGTGGCTCCGACCCGGGGGATCGAGCGTGAGCTGTGGACCGCGGGCTTCGAGACGATCGTCGGCATCGACGAGGTCGGGCGGGGAGCCTGGGCCGGCCCCCTGATGGTGGGCGCGGCGATCCTGCCGGCGAATCGGCGGGTCAACGGCGTGCGCGACTCGAAGCTGCTCACCGAGGTCGAACGCGAGCGCATCTTCGACCGCGTCGCCGGCTGGTGCACGGCATGGGCCGTCGGTTCCGCCAGCCAGGCGGAGTGCGACGAGCTCGGCATGGCCCCGGCGCAGCGCCTTGCCGCCGGTCGAGCGATCGACGCGCTCGGGGTGGTGCCCGACGCCGCGGTCGTCGACGGCATGTGGGACTTCGTCTCGCCCCACGTCGGCCACGTCGTGCGCAAGGTCAAGGCCGACCAGCACTGCCTGAGCGTCGCCGCCGCGTCGATCCTCGCCAAGGTCACCCGCGACCGGGTGATGCGGGAGATGGCCGAGCACCACCCGTACTGGGGCTTCGACTCCAACAAGGGCTACCCGTGCCCGGTGCACCGGGCCGCTCTGATCGGCTACGGACCCTCCACGGAGCACCGGCGCACCTGGGTGTTCATGGATCACTACGTGCCCTGGACCGGCGTGACCCGGGTGATCCGGCCCGAGCAACCAGCGCTGTTCTGACGTGGACGAACGGCACGACGTCATCGTCGTGGGCGCCGGCTTGGCCGGGTTGTCGCTGGCCACAGCACTGACCGCTGCTGGTCGGGACGTCGTGGTGGTGGAGGCTCGTTCGCGCGTCGGTGGGCGGGTGTTCAGCCACCGCTTCGGCAACGGTCAGTGGTGCGAGCGCGGCGCCGAGTTCGTCGACGCGTCGCACGAGCGGGTGCTCGCGTTGGCCGACCGGCTCGGCCTCGACCTCCTCGACCGTGCTCCCGCTGGAGATGCGGCGCACGAATTGCTGGACGTCGCCGGCCGCGTGTCGCCGCTCTCCGCGCACCCTGACGTGCTCGCGGCCTGGCACGAGTTCGAGTCGGCGGTCGCGGCGATCGGCCCCGACGACGACGCACCGGTGTCGGCGATGGTGGCCGCGCAGCCTGCCGGCGTCTACGCGTCCACCTATGTGGGACGCGCGATCCGCACCGAGTGGATGCTGCCACCCTCTGAGCTGAGCCAGCAGGCGATCGCCGTCCAGCGCCCCGTGGACGGTCGCGAGCGGTACCGGGTCCGCGGCGGCAACGACCAGCTCGCGAGCCGCTTGGCCGCGCCGCTGGGCGACGTCGTCCGGCTCACCGCTGCGGTCCGGTCGCTCGACGCCGACGCCGGCCGCGTCGACCTCGTCGACGGTACAGCGCTCCGCGGGGATGTCGTGATCGCGACCGTTCCCCTGCCGGTGCTCGGACGGATGTGGGCGGACGCGCCGGCGGAGCTGACGGCGATCGGCTACGGCGTCGGGGGCAAGGTCAGCATCCAGTTCGACCGCCGGCTGTGGCGGGACTACGGCCGCAGCGGCTCCGTGCACAGCGATCGGGCCTGGGGACAGCTGTGGGAGACCACGGACGTCCAGCCGGGCGACACCGGCGTGCTGACCGCGCTCCTGTCCAGCCACGACGGCGCCGCGCTGCTCACGTTCACCGACCTGCGCCGCCGCCTGATCGCCGAGATCGACCGGATCTTCCCCGGGACGCGGGGGCTCGCCGGCGACGCGGTGCTGACCGATTGGACCAACGATCCCTACAGCCTCGGCTGCTACGTCGCGGCGAGCCCCGGTCAGCTGGCAGCGGCCGGCGACCTCCTGCAGCGTCCCCACGGGAAGCTGTGGTTGGCCGGTGAGCACACCGAGCGGGCCTCGGGGTTCATGGAGTCCGCGCTCGCCAGTGCAGCACGGGTCGCCGGCGCGCTGCTCGGATGATCCGCCTCGACGACCTGACACCGGGCGGTCGGAGTCTGCGCTTCGACGACCCGGTCGCGCAGGGTCGCGCCCATCGCCTCGGCGATGTGGTCGGTTGTGTCGAGATGGCCGAGGCGCGAGCCCGCGATGGCGAGTGGGTGGTCTTCGTGCTCGCCTACGAAGCCGCGTCGGCACTCGACCCGGCGATGCGCACAGCGCCGAGCCCGCCGCCCGGCGTGCCGTACGCCTGGTGGCAGTCGTTCACCGCAACCGAGACGGTCGCCCGCCCGGCACCAACACATTCGCGCGTGGTGCAGCGGTCGCGGCGCCCGAACCGCCATCCCTATCCCGACGCGGTCCAGCTCATCCGCGAGCGGATCGCCCGCGGCGACGTCTATCAGGTCAACGTCACGGACCGCTTCGAAGGTGTCTATGCCGGGACAGCGCTCGACACCTACCGCGCCCTGATCGGCGTGCAGACCTGCGCGTTCGGCGCCTACGTCGAGATGGACGACCGAATCGTCGCATCGGCGTCGCCCGAACTGTTCTTCCGCTGGGACGACGACATCGTGACCTGTCGGCCGATGAAAGGTACGGCGCCGCGACATCCGCGCGCCGGGTTGGACGACGCGGTCGGCTCCGCCCTCGCCGGATCCGCGAAGGACCGCGCCGAGAACGTGATGATCGTCGACCTGCTGCGCAACGATCTCGGCCGCATCGCCCGCACCGGCACGGTGTCGGTGCCGACGCTGTTCGCGCTGGAGCGCTACGAGACCGTGTGGCAACTGACCTCCACGGTCCGGGCGCACCTGCCGCCGACGGCGACGTTGACCAGCGTGCTGCGTGCGCTGTTCCCGTGCGGATCGGTGACGGGAGCACCCAAGATCGCCGCGATGGACGTGATCGCCGAGCTGGAAGCAGAGCCGCGGGGCGTGTACTGCGGGGCGATCGGCCTGCTGTGTCCGGATGGTCACGGCCCGCGTGCGGTGTGCTCGGTGCCGATCCGCACCGCGGTGCTCGACCCCTCGACCGCCACGTTCGAGTACGGGGCGGGCGCTGGCATCACCTGGTCGTCCGATCCCGAGGCAGAGGATGCAGAGGTGCGGGACAAGGCGCGGATCCTCACCAGATCGCACCGTGAGCTGTCGCTGCTGGAGACGCTGCGCCTCGACGAGGACGGCCTCCACCACCTGGACCTGCACCTGGAACGCCTCGCCGCGTCCGCTCACTGGTTCGGGTTCCCATTCGAGCGGCCGCGCGCGGTCGGGGCGCTCGCTGGCATCGAACCCCTGCCGAATGCCGAGCGCGTGCGGCTGCTGCTGGACCCCCATGGCGTGGTGGCGGTCGAGCGCGAGGCGCTGGTCGAGACGCTGCGGCCGGTTCGGTTGGCGGTGGACGACGTGGTGAGCCGCTCGGACGATCCGTTCTGCTGCCACAAGACGACGTGGCGCCGGCACTACGACGACGCGCGCGCCCGACACCCGGACGCGGACGACGTGGTGCTGGTCAACCAGAACGGGAACGTGATCGAGACGACGATCGCCAACCTGGCCGCGCGCATCGACGGGCGCTGGTGGTGCCCGCCGCTGGACGACGGTGGCCTCGCTGGCATCGCCCGCCGGGTCGCGATCGAGTCGGGCCGCCTCGCCGAACGCTCGCTGACCCCCGCCGACCTCGCCGCCGCGGACGAGCTCGCCGTCCTCAACGACCTCCGCGGCTGGCGCCACGCCGTCCTGCTGTCCTGAGCTCGCGGCGGTGGCCCGGACGCCGGTGTCAGAACGGGTTGGGGTCTGGCCTGGGCGGTGAGAGCCGATGTTCTGACACCTCGCGGGTCAGGCGTGGTCGAGCCCGGACGCCGGTGTCAGAACGGGTTGGGGTCTGGCCTGGGCGGTGAGAGCCGATGTTCTGACACCTCGCGGGTCAGGCGTGGTCGAGGGCCTGGTCGAGGTCGGCGACGAGGTCGGTGGTGGATTCGATGCCGACGGACAGCCGCACCAGGTTCGCCGGGACCTCGAGCGGGGAGCCGGCGGCGGAGGCATGCGTCATCTGGCCGGGGTGCTCGATCAGGCTCTCCACCGCGCCGAGCGACTCGGCGAGCGTGAACAGCTCAGTCGCGGCGACGACCCGCAGCGCGGCCTCCTCGCCGCCGCGCAACGTGAAGCTGACCATCCCGCCGAAGTCGCGCATCTGGCGAGCCGCGGCGGCGTGGCCGGGGTGGTCGGGCAGCTGCGGGTAGAGCACCCGCTCCACGGCGGGGTGGGCCACCAGCAGATCGACCACGGCCCGGGCGTTGGTGCAGTGTCGGTCCATCCGCACGGCGAGCGTCTTGACGCCGCGCAGCACCAGGTAGCAGTCGAACGGCGCCGGCACCGCGCCCGCCGCGTTCTGCGTGTAGCGCAGCCGTTCCGCCAGCTCGTCGTCCTCGACGGCGAGGAACCCGCCGACGACATCGCTGTGGCCGCCGAGGTATTTCGTCGCCGAGTGGACGACGATGTCGGCCCCGTGGCGCAGGGGCTGCTGCAGGTATGGCGTGGCGAACGTGTTGTCGACGACGACGAGCGCGCCGCGCTCGTGGGCCACCTCGGCGATCGCCTCGATGTCGAGGCAGGTCAGCAGGGGATTGGTCGGCGTCTCCAGCCACACCATCGCCGCGCCGACCGGCCAGTCGTTGGCGAGCGCGTCGACGTCGGTGAGGTCGGCCGCGCTCCAACCGAGGCCCGTCGGGGCGTGCACCTGGGCGATCAGGCGGTACGTGCCACCGTAGGCGTCGTTGCCGAGCACCACCCGCTGGCCGGGCGCGAGCAGGCGCAGCACGTTGTCCTCGGCGGCGAGACCGCTGGCGAACGCGAGCCCGTGGGCGGCACCCTCCAGCGACGCCACGCACTCCTCCAGGGCAGCCCGGGTGGGGTTCCCGCTGCGCGAGTACTCGAACCCACGGTGGCCGCCGACCCCGTCCTGGGCGAACGTCGTCGAGAGGGTGATCGGGGTGACGACGGCGCCGGTCGTAGCGTCCGGTGCCTGCCCGGTGTGGATCGCGCGGGTCTCGAACCCCCAACCCTCCTGCTGCTCCTGCTCACCCACCGGAAGCCTCCGAGGCGATCGTCTCGAAGTACGTCAACACGTCGGTGCGCGACAGGACGCTGAGAGGGCGGCCGCCGGACAGCACGAGCAGCGCCGGCGAGCGGTCGAGCATCTCCACCGCGGTCGACACCTGCTGACCGACGCCGATCGTCGGCAGCTTCGGGCCCATCACCCGCTCCACCTCGAGATCGAGGACGGCGGGGTCGCCGGCGATCGCCTTCATCAGCTCCAGCTCGTCGACCGCACCGGACACCTCGGCGGCAGCGAACGGCGGCGTGTTCTTGCAGACCGGCAGCTGGCTGATGTCGTTGGAGCGGAGGATGTCGACCGCCTGGCGCACCGTGTTCTCCGGGTTGACGTACAGCAGCTGCGGCGTGTCGCCCCGGGTGTCGAGGACTGCACCGACGCACTCGTCGCACTCGCGCAGGAACCCGAAGTTGGCCATCCAGTCGTCGTCGAACACGCGCGACAGGTAGCCGCGGCCGGAGTCGGGGTTGAGCACGACGACGATGTCGTCGGGTGCGGCGCGTCTGGCCACCTGGATCGCGGCGGCGACGGCCATCCCGCCGGAGCCACCGATGAGGATGCCCTCGACCTGGCTGACCCGGCGGGCGGTGAGGAAGCTCTCCTCGTCGCTGATCGCGATCACCTCGTCGTACAGCTCCGGGGCCCAGGCCGCGGGGAAGAAGTCCTCGCCGACGCCCTCCACGAGGTACGGGCGGCCCGAGCCTCCGGAGAACACCGATCCCTGCGGGTCGGCGGCGACGATGCGCACGTCCGGGTTCATCGACTTCAGATAGCGGGCGGTGCCGGTGATCGATCCGCAGGTTCCGGCGCCGGCGACGAAGTGGGTGATCCGGCCGCCCGTCTGCTGCCAGAGCTCGGGTCCGGTCGTCTTCTCGTGCGACAGCGGGTTGTTCGGGTTGGCGTACTGGTTCGGGCGGAACGCGTCCAGCTCGACGGTCAGGCGTTCGGCGACGGAGTAGTAGCTCTGCGGATCGTCGGGGGCGACGGCGACCGGGCACACGACCACCTCGGCGCCGTAGGCGCGCAGCAGCGAGATCTTCTCCGGCGCCACCTTGTCGGTCATCACGAACACGCACCGGTAGCCGCGCTGGGCGGCGACGATCGCCAGGCCGACGCCGGTGTTGCCGCTCGTCGGCTCGACGATCGTGCCCCCGGGCTTCAACAGGCCGTCGCGCTCGGCGGCGAGCACCATCTCCAGCGCCGGGCGGTCCTTGGAGGACGCGCCGGGGTTGCTGGTCTCCATCTTCATCGTCAGCACGCAGGCGATGCCCTCGACCTCGCTGATCCGCTTCAGGCGCACGAGCGGCGTGTTGCCGATCAGGTCGAGCACGCTGTCGGCGATCGCCGTGCCGTGCAGCCTGGTATCGGACGACTCGTTCCCCCACGGCATAGGTCCGAGGGTACCGGGCCCCGCGAAACCGTGTGAGACCCCCTCGGTACGGTGGTCGGCGTGGAGATCCCCGACGATCCGACGACGCCCCGGCCCCCGGCCGAACGATGGTCCGACGAGCAGGTGGTCGCGCTCGCTCCGGGCCGGATCGGTGCTGCCCGGGCGATCGCTGAGCCGTCGGGGTGGTCGGACCTCGGTGCCGACGACCGGGCGTTGTGGGGCCACTGCGGTGGTGCCGGGCGCGAGCCCTACGACGTCGCCGTCGACCATGCCCACGTACAGGCCACGTGCTCGTGTCCGAGCCGGCAGCGCCCGTGCAAGCACGCGCTCGCGCTGATGCTGCTGTGGGCCCACGGCCAGGTGCCGGCCGGCGACCGTCCAGCACGCCTCGGCCGGTGGCTGGCAACGAACGCGGCGCGCGCTGCCGCGGCCACACCGGCGACGGGCCCCGCGCCGCCGGTGAGCGGTGAGGAGCCGGCCGACGGGGGTGAGGCGCCAGGCGTCGACGCGGTGGGGGAGGCGCCGCCACTCGAGCCCGACCCGGCACCGGAGCGTCCACCACCGACCGACCGAGACAACACGCGAGCGGCGCGGGTCGCGGTCGGCTTGGCCGACCTCGATCGGTGGCTGGTCGACCGGATGCGAGCCGGCCTGTCCGATCCGGCGCTCGGCTCGTACGCCACGTGGGACGCCGTCGCAGCCCGGCTCGTCGACGCCCAGGCCGGTGCGCTGGCCAACCGTGTGCGGCGAGTAGGTGCCGCCGTCGGCACGCGCCCCGACTGGCACGACCACGTGCTCGCCGAGCTCGGCGTGCTGCACCTGCTCGCCTGCGCCGGGCAGCGGCTCGGCGAGCTGCCGGCCGACCTCGCCGACGGGGTGGCGTCTGCGGTCGGTTGGCAGGTTCGCCAGGCCGACGTGCTGGCCAACACGCCGCAGACCGACACGTGGTTCGTCGCCGGGCGAAGCGACGCGCTGGAGGATCGCATCGTCGTGCGCCGGCTGTGGCTGTGGGGCGCGCGGCACGGCTGGGCGATGTTGCTGTCGTTCGCCGCGTTCGGCCAGTCGCTGGCCGACCGGCCGCGGGTCGGCACGTGGATCCACGGCGACGTGCACCGCTACCCAGGTGCCGTGCGGCTGCGGTCGCTGCTCGGCGACGTCACCGAGGCCGAGCCCGAGCAGCGAGTCCAGCTCGTGGGCGGCAGCATCGACGACGCATGCGCCTCGGTCGGCCGAGCGCTGGCCACCGAGCCGTGGCTGGAGCGGTATCCCTTGGCTGCCCGTGCCGCGGTGTCGCGCCACCACGACCGCTGGGTGCTGACCGATGCCGAGGGAGCGCTGCCGCTCGCCGGCGCGGCCACGTCCGACGAGCTCGCCGTGCTGATCGCGGCGACCGCAGCCGGACCGGAGACGATCGTGGCCGAGTGGACGCCGCAAGGGGTCGTGCCGATCGCGGTCCACGCCGGCGGCCGGGCCATCGACGTCGGGCCGCGGGAGGGTTTCACCGGTCGCCCGCTGCGCGATGTGGTCGCACGGGGGCGATGGTGACCACCGACCTGGCGTCGCACTGGCACGACCTGTTCGGCGCGGCCCTCCTCGGCGCCGCCCGCCGCCACCCGCCGGCGCCGCCGCCCGGCCCGATCGCCGAGCTGCTCGTCGAGCTGCCGCCTCCCGACGCGGCAACCAACCTGCTCGAGCAGGTCGCAGCCACGGCGGCGCTGCGGCGGGCCGGTGCTGCGCCGCTGGCCGCGGCGCCGCCGCTGCAACCCCCGTCCACCGACGGACGCCCGGAGATCCCCGAGATCGCGGTGGCCCGGCTGGCCCACGTGCTGGACAGCTGGCCGGCGCTCGAGCCCGAGTGGCTCGGCGCGGTGATCGCCGGGGGTTGGCGGTTTGGCCCCGACACCGCGGTGTCGCTGCTGCGTCGACACCGCACCGACGCCGCGCTCTTGCCACTGGTGCTCGACGCCGCTGGCCCGCTCGCCGGCTGGCTCGCCGAGCACGTGCCGTCGCTCGCCCCACCCCGTCGCACGGTCACCCGCGACGTCTCCCCGGAACCGTCGTTGGCCGGGGTGCCCGATTCGTTGGTGGCGGTGCTCGCCGCGTCCGCCGATGAATCGGCGGCCGCGATCACGACCTGGTTCTCACTGCACCACGCCTCGCCGGCCCACCGTGCGCCACTCGTCGCGTGGATGATCCACCTGCCGCCGCCGTCGCTGCCCGCGGTGGCCGATGCCCTGCGTGCCGTCGCCACCGACCCGGGTGGCACGATGCTGGCAGCCACGCTCACCGACCTCGCCATGACCCGACACCTGATGCTCCTCGATCTCCACCGCGACCACGCCACCGCGCCGACGGCTCGCACCTGATGCTCCTCGATCTCCGCCCCACGCAGCTGGGCCTGGCCCGGTCGCTCGCGACCTGGCGGCTGGCGAACCTGCCCCGGTCATGCGCCGGCGCCGCGGTGGCAGATGATCCGGTCTCACCGACGCTGGTCCGGGCCGGCCGAGCTCTGACAGCGCGGCGGCAACTCGCCCGACCGGGCACCGCCGGGCAGGTCGCCACGGTCCCGACGGAGACGTCCACCCCGACCGAGTCGTCCACCCGACCGAGTCGTCCACCCCGACCGAGACGAGCGCGAGCACCGATGGTCGATGACCGCTGACCCGCAACCGATCGCCGGCGGTGTGCTGCGCCCACACGCCGAGCAGGTGTACGCCGACGAGCTGGCCGCGCTCGGCCGAACGGATGATCGCGAGCGTCCGGTCGGCTGGCACCTGTCCCCCTGGGCGGTCACCGACTACCTGATGGGCGCCACGCTGCCCGACGGCACGGTGGTCTCCCCGAAGTACGTCGGGAACCGGCGCCTGATCGAGGTCGCCGTCGCCACGCTCGCCACCGACCGGGCGCTCCTGCTGCTCGGCGTGCCCGGCACCGCCAAGACGTGGGTCAGCGAGCACCTCGCGGCGGCGATCAGCGGTGACTCCACACTGCTCGTCCAGGGCACCGCCGGCACCCCCGAGGAGGCGCTGCGCTATGGATGGAACTACGCCCGGCTGCTGGCCGAGGGTCCCAGCACGTCCGCGCTCGTGCCGAGTCCGGTGATGGTGGCGATGCGGCGAGGGTCGATCGTGCGGGTGGAGGAGCTGACCCGGATGCCCGCCGACGTCCAGGACGCGCTCGTCACCGTGCTGTCGGAGAAGACGCTGCCCATCCCCGAGCTGGCCGACGAGGTACAGGCCGTGCACGGCTTCAACCTGATCGCGACGGCCAACGACCGCGATCGCGGCGTCAACGAGCTGTCCGCCGCCCTGCGCAGGCGCTTCAACACGGTCATCCTCCCGCTGCCGGCGACGCAGGACGAGGAGGTCGCGATCGTCGTGCGGCGCGTCGCCGAACTGGGTGACGCGCTCGGCCTCCCCTCGGCGGACGGCTCCGCGGCGGAGATCGCTCGGGTCGTCACCGTGCTGCGCGAGCTGCGCAGCGGAGCCACCGACGACGGGCGCGTCAGCCTGAAGGTGCCGACCGGCACCCTCTCCACGGCCGAGGCGATCTCGGTCGTCATGGGCGGTCTCGCGCTCGCTGCCCACTTCGGCGACGGTCGGCTCGGGGCGGTCGACGTGGCCGGCGGGGTGGTCGGCGCGGTCGTCAACGACCCGGTGCACGACGCCGTCGCGTGGCGCGAGTACCTCGAGACCGTCGTGCGCCACCGGGACGGGTGGCAGGAGTTCTACGAGGCATGCCGCCAGGTCGGCGACTGAGCACCGTGCCCGGCGGCGGCGGCGATGTCGCCGTCCACGTGCTCGGCATCCGCCACCACGGCCCCGGGTCGGCGCGCTCGCTGGAGCGCGCCCTCGTCGCCATCGAACCCGACCTGCTGCTGATCGAGCTACCAGCGGACGTCCAACCGCTGCTGCGCTGGGTCCGCCGCGACGACCTCGTGCCGCCGGTCGCGCTGCTCGGCTACCTGCCGCGCGAGCCGTCCACCGCAGTGTTCCTGCCGTTCGCCTCGTTCAGCCCGGAGTGGGTCGCGCTCCGCCACGCCGCCCGGGCCGGCATCGACGTCCAGGCGATCGACCTGCCGCTGAAGCACTTGCTGGCCGATCGCATCGACGAGACGCGAGCCGAGCACGATCCCGTCGCCGAGCTCGCCGCGGCCGCTGGCGACGATGATCCGGAACGCTGGTGGGACGACGCGATCGAGCACCGCGTCGCCGACGCCGGCGCCCCCGCCCTCGCCCCGTTCGACGCGCTCGCCGCGGCGATGGGCGCACTGCGCGGCCCCGCGCCGAGCGGGACCCTGGAGGCGCGACGCGAGGCGTGGATGCGCCAGGCGATCCGCAAGGTGCTCCGCTCGGGGGCGCATCGGCGGATCGCCGTCGTCTGCGGGGCGTGGCACGTGCCGGCGCTCGTCGCGCCGCTCCCGCCGGCGACCACCGATGCGCCGACGCTCCGCCACCTGCCCAAGGTCAGCGTCGACGTGGCGTGGGTGCCCTGGAGCCACCAGCGCCTCGCTTCCACCACCGGCTACGGCGCCGGGGTCGGCTCGCCGGCGTGGTACGCCCACGTGTTCACGTCGCCACCGCACGAGCGCATCGAGCGCTGGTTCGTCGCCGCCGCACACACGCTGCGGGCCAGCGGGCACGACACCTCGCCCGACCACCTGATCGCCGCCACCCGGCTGGCTTCGACGCTGGCCCAACTGCGCCGCCGCCCGCAGGCAGGGCTGGCCGAGGCGCTCGATGCCCTGACCGCCGTGCTCGGCGAGGGCGGCGCGGTGCCGATGGCGCTCGTCCACGACGAGCTGGTCGTCGGGCGGGCGATCGGGGAGGTGCCGCCGGACGCGCCGATGGTGCCGCTCGCCAAGGATCTCGCCGCCCAGCAGCGGCACCTCCGGCTCAAGCCGTCGCCCGAGCACGTCCGCCTCGAGCTCGACCTGCGCACACGACTCGGCCTCGACCGCAGCCACCTCCTGCACCGGCTGATCGCGCTCGACGTGCCGTGGGGACGCCTCGACGACTGGCGCGGCAGCAGCGGCACGTTCCGGGAGATGTGGGCGCTCGACTGGCGGCCCGAGCTCGCCGTGCCGCTGGTCGAGCGCGCCGCGTTCGGCACGACGGTCGCGTCGGCCGCCGAGGCGTACCTGGCCGAGCGGGCGAGGGGTGCGTCGATGGCGGAGCTGGTGCACCTCCTCGATGTCGCGCTCGCCGCCGATCTTCCCGCAGCGGTGTCGGCGCTGGTCGATTCGCTGCGGCACTGGGTCGCTGCCGCGCCGGACCTCGGCGACGTGATCGACAGCCTCGGGCCGCTGGCCCGAGCGATCCGCTACGGCGACGTGCGCGGCAGCGATCTGACGTCGCTGCGGGCGGTGTTCGACGCCCTGGTGGTCCACGTGCTCGCCGGCCTCGGCCTGGCCTGCCGCTCGCTGGACGAGCACGCCGCGGCGGCGATGGCAGCGAGGCTCGGCACCACGCAGGTCGCGCTCGGCTTGGTGGAGCACCCGGCGCGCGACGCCGAGTGGCCACGCGAGCTGCTCGTCGTCGCCGCCCGACCGGCGGTGCCGGCGATCGTGCGCGGGCGGGCGGTGCGCCTGGCTCGGGACGCGAGCTACCTCTCACCAACCGACGCCGGGCGCTGGTTGTCGCGAGCGCTGTCGCCGTCGGTCGCCGCCACCGACGCGGCGGGCTTCGTCGAAGGCTTCCTCGCCGGCAGCGGCACGCTGCTCGGCCACGACCGCGCGCTGCTCGACCTCGTCGACGGTTGGCTGTCGTCGCTCGCGACCGCCGAGTTCGACACGATCGTGCCCCTGCTCCGGCGCACGTTCGCCGAGTTCGAGCCCGCCGAACGGCGCCGGATCGGGGCGGCGATCGCCGGCGGCCCCGTCGGCGAGCCCCCGTCCTTCGGCTACGACCCCGACCGCGCCACCCTCGCCGTCGCCACCATCCGCGCCATGCTCGGAGCCCCGCCGTGATCCGGCACGCACTGCCCGGCCTGGATGTCGATTTCGGTATCGAGGCCAGGCAGTGAGTGAGGTGTGGCCGCAGGTGTCGGCGGGGGAGCGGCTGCGGCGGTGGCGGCTCGTGCTCGGCGCCGACGGCGCGAGCGCCGAGGGGCAGCCGGGACCGTCGGCGTCGCTGGATGGCGACGACGCCCGCATCGACGCCGTGCTCGCCGCGCTCTACGACGCCGCGGCCAACGACCGGCGCGGCCGGTCCCGTGGGGGCGGACTCGGTCGCTCCGCACCCGGCGTCGCCCGCTGGCTGGGCGACGTGCGGCGCTACTTCCCGGCACCGGTCGTGCAGGTGCTCCAGCGCGACGCGATCGATCGGCTCGACCTGCGCCGGCTGCTGCTCGAGCCGGAGATGCTCGCCGCTGTCGAGCCCGACGTGCACCTCGCCGCGACGCTCGTCGAGCTCAGCCGCCTGCTGCCGGACGAGTCGCGAGCCACCGCCCGCACGGTCGTCGCCCGGGTGCTGGCCGACCTGCAGCGGCGCTTCGCCGAGAGGACCCGTACGGCGGTGACGGGCGCGCTCGCCCGGCCGATCCGCACGCGCCGTCCGCGGCCGGGCGACATCGACTGGTTGCGCACGATCGGTGCCAACCTGCGGACCTGGCAGCCGGCCGAGCGCACCCTCATCCCCGAACGTCTGGTCGGCTACGGTCGCCACCGCCGTGGGCTCGCCCGCGACGTGATCATCGCCGTCGATCAGAGCGCGTCGATGGCCGACAGCGTCGTGTACGCGGCCCTGTTCGCTGCCGTGCTGGCATCGATGCCCGCGCTGCGCACCCACGTGGTCGCGTTCGACACCTCGGTGGCCGACCTCACGCCGCTCGCCGCCGACCCCGTCGAGCTCCTGTTCGGCGTGCAGCTCGGGGGCGGCACCGACATCGGGCAGGCGCTGGCCTACTGCCAGCAGCTCGTCCAGCGCCCGGCGCAGACCGTGATCGTGCTGGTCAGCGACCTCTACGAGGGCGGCGACACGGCCCCGATGCTGGCCCGCGCGGCGGCGCTGGCGCGCAGCGGCGTCACGGTGATCTCACTCCTCGCGCTCAGCGACGAGGGGGCCCCGGCGTACGACCACACCATCGCCGAGCAGCTCGGATCACTCGGCATCCCCGCCTTCGCCTGCACGCCTGCAGCCTTCCCCGACCTGATCGCCGCAGCGCTGCGCGACGGCGACGTCGTGCAGGCAGCGGCCCGCCACGACGTCGTGGCGGCCGCCGCGCTGCCGTGACCGGCTCGTAGGATGGCCGCGTGCCGGCGAGCTTCGAAGTGTGCGGCTGGGCGCTCGCCCCGACCCGTGACGCGCTGACGCTCGACTATCGAGTGGTCCACCCGACCTTCGGCGAGCGGCACCTCTCGGAACGCATCGACCTGCCGGTCGCGGTGCCCGCCGGTGCCGGGATCGGACCCGTGGCAGACCTGCTCGCCGTCGCCGCCGGCGTGAGCTACTTCAAGGTGTCCGCCCCGGGATCGATCACGTTCGGACCCGACCTCCACCTCGACGACGCCGCGACCGCGGCCGCCACCGCGCTGTACGACGAGGGGATGCGCGAGTTCTCGTTCGCCAACGGACTGCCACTGCCCCGCCCGATCGCCCTGCCGGACGCCGTGCCGGCAGCGGCGTCACCGGTGCCCGCCCGTGACGGGCGGTTGCTGATCCCGATCGGCGCCGGTCGTGATTCGAGCCTGCTGGTGTCGGTGCTGGCCGAGCGGTGCGCCGTAGCGCCGCTCCTGCTGGTGATCGGTGACACCCCCTACGCCCGGCGAGTCGCCGACGCGTCCGGGCTGGAACTGGTCGTCGCCCACCGCCACATCGACCCGGGACTGCTCGAACTGAACGCGCTCGGAGCGACGAACGGTCACATCCCGGTCACGGCGATCAACTCGCTGATCGCGGCTGTCGTTGCACATGCAACAGGATGCAGCGCGGTCGTGATGGCCAACGAACGATCCGGATCGCAACCCACTCGCGTCGTGGACGGCGTGGCGATCAACCACCAGTACAGCAAGTCGTTCGAGTTCGAGCTCCTGTTGCAGCGGGCCCTCGCCCCGGCCGGCATCGGCTACTTCTCGGCGCTGCGCCCCTGGGGCGAGCTGCCCGTCGCGGCTGCGTTCGCCCGGTGCGGCGACGCGATGTTGCACGCGTTCATGAGCTGCAACCGGGCGTTCGTGCGCGACCCGGCACTGCGTTCCGACGGGTGGTGCGGGGAGTGCCCGAAGTGCCGGTCGGTGTACCTCTCGCTGGCACCGTTCCT
Source organism: uncultured Ilumatobacteraceae bacterium (assembly GCA_964565705.1). GTDB lineage: Bacteria > Actinomycetota > Acidimicrobiia > Acidimicrobiales > Ilumatobacteraceae > CAZMGD01. Next base: position 28,660 of record CAZMGD010000039.1, read on the forward strand.
GCCGCCTGCCACGCTGCGCGAGGTGTTCGGATGCGACCTGCTGGACGACACCGCCCAGGTCGACGGGTTCCTCGCACTCGTCGATGTGGGCGCCAAACCGTTCGAGTGCGTCGGCGAGGTGGACGAGGCCCGCACCGCAATCCGGATGCTGGCCGCTGATCCCGCGTGGCGCGACCACGCTGTGGTGCGAGCCGTTGCCGATCGGTCGCCGGCGCCGTCGTTCGACGATGCGTTCGCGGTCAGCACGCAACACGCCGTTCCCGAGGACCTGTTCCGCGTGCTGCGCGCGACGATCGGGCCCGATCCGGCCATGGCACAGCGGGCGCGGGCGCGGGCGTCGTGAAGCTCGGCGACGTCGTCGGACTGCGCGTCGCCGTCTGGGGTGCAGGCCGTGAGGGCCGGGAAGCGCTGCGCGTCCTGGGCCTGGTCAACGACGTGCTCCTCGTGGTCGACGACCCGGCAGAGGCCGCCGCCCGTGCCGCTGCGGAGGAGTTCGGCGTCCCGATCGCCGCGGCGACCGAGGAGCAGCTGTGCGACGTCGACGTCATCGTTCGTTCGCCCGGCGTGTCCAGGTACCGGCCGGAGCTGGCCGCGACGCGCGCCGGTGGGGTCGAGGACACCGGGTTGCTGGCCCTGTGGCTCGCCGAGCGCGGCTCGAAGGGCGTGATCGGGGTCACCGGCACGAAGGGCAAGAGCACGACGTCGTGGCTGTGCCACGCCCTGCTGGAGGCAGCTGGCCGCCGAGCGGCGCTTGCCGGCAACATCGGCGTGCCGGTCACGACGGTTGATCCGGCGGCGCCGGTAGTGGTCGTCGTCGAGGTGTCGAGCTACCAGGCCGCCGACGTCGTGACCTCGCCGCAGGTCGGCGTGCTGACGGCCCTCGGGGAGGATCACCTGCCGTGGCACGGCTCGGTGGAGCAGTACCGGGCCGACAAGCTGAACCTGTTCGCCCACGCCGGCCTCGAGCGGCTGGTCGTCAACGGCTACGACGCCCATGCGGTCGAGGCCACGTCCTGGCGACCGGCGCACGAGCTCTCGACCACCGGAGCCTGGCACCTCGACGGCCCGACGTTGTTCAGCCCGCGAGGCTCGGTCGAGCTGGGCGAGGTGCTCGGTCGCGCCCACTACGCGATCGACGCCCTGCTCGCGGTCCACGCCGTGGAAGCGCTCGTCGGCGAGCTCCCGCTGCCGGCGATCGCCGAGGTGGCGGCGGGCTTCACCGGGCTGCCGGCGCGACAACAGCTCGTCGGCGGGCGGGCGGGCGTGCGGTACGTCGACGACGCGCTCGCCAGCAACCCCGCAGCGACGATCGCTGCGATCGACGCGTTCGCCGATGCCCCGCTCGTGCTGATCCTCGGCGGTGCGGACCGCGGCGTCGATCACGGCGATCTGCTGGCCGCCATCGCCGGCCGGGTGCAGACCGTGATCCTCCTGTCCGAGACCGGCGCCCGGCTCGCCGGTTCGATCAGCGGTGCGGACGTCGTCGTGCTCGACACCGACGACGTCGCCGACGCGGTGGCCGCGGCAGCAGCCAGGGCCACGGCCGGAGGCGTCGTCCTTTTCAGCCCAGCCGCACCGACCCCACCGATCATCGGCACCTACGAGCACCGCAGCGCCCGCTTCATCGAAGCCGTCGCCGCCCTCCCGCCCTGACCCGACCGCTCGAGGTCGGGCCCGGCAAGGGTGGGGATAGCCTCGTCGAGCTATGCACCTGTCGACGTCGACCCGCGTGACGCGGGTCGCGGTGTCGTTCGTCTTCGTGGCGATCGGGGTGGCGACGCTCATCCAGAGCGGGCTCGGCGTGGCGCCGTTCGACGTGCTCAACACCGGTGTGGCCGAGACGTTCGGGATCCCGGTCGGCGTGGCGTTCCTGGTGAACGCGGCGATCTGTTACGCGCTGGGCGTCCTGCTCGGCGGGAAGGTCGGCTGGGCCAGCTTGATCGGCACGATCGTGATCAGCCCGCTGTTGCAGCTGAGCCTGGCGATCATCCCCGACCCCGACGCCCTGGCGATCCGGATCCCGATGTTCGTCGCCGGGCTGGTCGTCCTGACCACGGCGATCTGCCTGGTGATCTCCACCGAGATGGGCGCCGGGCCCACCGAGGTCGTCATGCTCGGAATGGTCGCCCGGGGCATGTCGGTGCACCGGTCGCGCTGGATCATCGACGGCCTGGCGTTCGTCCTCGGCGTCGCCCTCGGTGGAGCCGCCGGTGTCGGCACGATCGTGATCGCGTTCGCGCTCGGCCCGATGGTGGCGTTCGGCCTGCGCCGCTTGCACTACGCGCCGCCCGGCGCGCTGCCCGTCGAAGCGGCGATCGCCGGCATCTGAACGCGGCAGAGGAGATGGCCGGGGGTTCCGTCGGCTAGAACTGGCGGATGGCCGCGCCCAAGTTCGCACCGCTCGACCCGACGGCCCAACCGCGCAGCTACGAGTCGCCCGACTATGTGCCCGAGCCGTGGGTCGCGGACCGCCCGGCGGAGATCGAGGGTGTGCAGCCGACGGGCCCAGCCCTCGGCTACCAGGGTCCCGACCAGGGCTATGCGCTGTCGCTCGCCGAGCGGATGCGGCCCAAGCTGTCGCTCGCCAGCGGCGAGTCCGCCGACGATGCACTCGCCGGGGCGGTCGCGATCGCAACTCGCCGGGCGTCGCTGTACGGGCGGGCGCCGGTGATCCACGACCTGACGATCGCGCTCACCGTCTGGGGGTTCCTCGACGCCGCGCCGCCGATCGATCTCGTCGCCACGCGGCGCGAGCTGTTCGATGGCGTCGGCGGCCACCACGGCTACTTCGAGGCCCGTCACATCGCCGACCTCGTGCCGGAGACGACGCTACTTCTCACCCCGGCGCAAGCGCAGGCGGAGTACCCCGGCCGCTGGCGCGAGCTCACCGGCACCTGACACGCCGCCTCGGCGGTGGTTCACTGGAGAGGATGACGCAGCCCATCACCCTCACCGTCGAGCAGCGCGAGTTCCGGGCCGTGGTGCGCCAGTTCGCCGAGGACAAGCTCGCCCCGCTCGCCGCCGACAGCGACCGCGCGGCCGAGTACTCGTGGCCGGCGTTCGAGGCGTTGAAGAGCCTCGAGCTGACCGGCCTGTCGTACCCGGAGCAGTACGGCGGTGCCGGCGCGTCCCTGGTGGACCAGGCGATCGTTGCCGAGGAGCTGGCCCGGGTGGATGCCAGCGCATCGTTGATGTTCCTCATCTCGAAGCTGGCGATGCTGCCGGTGCTCAACTTCGGCAGCGAGGACCTCAAGGGTGCCTACCTTCCTCGGGTCGTCAGCGGCGCGAGCCAGGGCAGCTACGCGCTGAGCGAGGCCGACGCCGGCAGCGACGTCGCTTCGATGACGACTCGGGCCGAGCGCGACGGCGACGGCTGGGTGATCAACGGCACCAAGTGCTGGATCACGAATGCGGGGATCAGCGATCTCTACACGGTGTTCGCCCGCACGTCGAGCGACCGCCACACGGGCATCACCGCGTTCCTCGTCGAGGCCGAGTGGGGCGTGCACATCGACAAGCTGGAGCACAAGCTCGGTATCCGCGCCTCACCGACGGGTGTGGTGCGGTTCGAGGACGTGCGCGTGCCCGACGCCAACCGCCTCGGTGAGGTCGGCCAGGGGTTCAAGATCGCGATGCACACGCTCGACCGCAGCCGGCCGACGATCGGGGCCCAGGCCGTCGGCATCGCCCAGGGCGCGCTCGACTACGCGATCGGCTACATGAACGAGCGCACGACGTTCGGCCGACCGCTGGCCTCGAACCAGGGCCTGCAGTGGATGGTGGCCGACGCCGCGATGCGCATCGAGGCCGCTCGGGGCCTCGTGTACAAGGCGTGCGCGATGGCCGACGAGGGCGATCCCCACGGCGAGCTGTCGCACACGGGCGCGATGGCCAAGGCGTTCGCCAGCGACACGGCGATGCAGGTCACGACCGACGCCGTGCAGCTGCTCGGCGGCTATGGCTACACCAACGACTTCCCCGTCGAGCGGATGATGCGCGACGCCAAGATCACCCAGATCTACGAGGGCACCAACCAGATCCAACGCATCGTGATCGCGAAGAGGCTGCTCAGCTAGCAGTTTCTGTCCATCTGGTGCTGATCTGTGTTGATCGGTCCAGGGGTCATCCCTGGTCTCGTCCCTAGTCGCGCAACATCGGGTGCATGGCTTCGATCCGTCAAGCTCGCCCGGGAGTGTGGGAGGTCCGGGTCTTCGTTGGCAGCGACGAGCGTGGCCGGCCGCGGCAGGTGAGCAGCACCGTCCAAGGGAGGAAGCGGACGCCCAGCGCGTCGCCGCCGCGCTCATCGTTGCCCCGCCGTCGCCACGAGCAAGTCGGACCGTGGCCGAGGCGATGGACGCCTGGCTGGAGACGAACACACCGACGTGGGCCGCGGCGCTGGCGCGAGACCAGGCGAGCCGCGTCCGGTTGGTCAAGAAGGATCCGATCGCTCGCGTCGAGGTCGGCCGTCTGACCGTCGCGGATGTCGACCGCTGGCAGGCGCGTGCTCGGGCGAACGGCGTCGGCGAGTCGTCGTTGCGCAACCAGCACCTCGTCCTGCGCGCCGGGATGACGCAGGCCGCACGGTGGGGCTGGGTCGGCACCAAAGTCGTCGCGTTGGCGACGCTCGGTCGACGCAAGACCCAGCCGCGCTCGGCGTTGTCGGCAGACGACGTACGTGCCGCGATTGCGGCTGCCGAACGGCGTGATCCTGCGGCGGGTCTCGCCCTGCGACTCGCGGCAGTGACCGGCGTCCGGCGAGGTGAGCTGTGCGCGCTCCGCTGGACGGACCTCGACGACGACCGACTCACCCTCGACTCCAGCATCGAGATCGACCGCCGAGGGAACGCGG
>CAZMGD010000040.1:0-796 GCA_964565705.1 uncultured Ilumatobacteraceae bacterium
CATGTCCCAGATGATCCGGCGGTGCACCGGCTTGAGGCCGTCGCGCACATCGGGCAGGGCTCGAGCGACGATGACCGACATCGCGTAGTCGAGGAACGAGCGCTCCATCTCGTCTTGGAGCTGGACCTCCTGCACGGCCAGACGCTCGTCGTCGGGGCCTTCGCCGGCGGAGGGGGTGTCAGGGGTGTCACTCATCGGGATCTCTCAGCTGTCGTCAGATGTCGAGGAAGCGGACGTCTTTGGCATTGGTCTGGATGAAGCGCTTGCGACTTTCCACGTCGTCACCCATCAAGACGCTCATCACCTCGTCGGCGAGGGCAGCCTCCTCGACGGTGACCTGCAACAACGTGCGGCGAGAGGCGTCCATCGTCGTCTCGCGCAGCTCGTTCTCGTCCATCTCGCCAAGGCCTTTCAGCCGGGCGAACTCCTTCTTGTGGTTCGGCCGCTCCTCCAGGAAGCGGGCCTTGGCCAGGTCGTCTTTGAGGTACACCTTCTCCTTGCCGATCTCGGTGGAGAACAGGGGCGGCTGGGCGATGTACACGAAGCCGTGCTCGACCAGTGGGCGCATCTGGCGGTAGAAGAACGTGAGCAGCAGCGTGCGGATGTGGCTGCCATCGACGTCGGCGTCAGCCATCGCGATCACCTTGTGGTAGCGCACCTTGGCGGCTTCGAACTCCTCGCCGACACCGCCGCCGATGGCGGTGATCAGCGCCTGGATCTCGTTGTTCTTCAGCATCCGATCGAGTCGAGCGCGCTCGACGTTCAAGATCTTGCCGCGGATCGGCAGGATCGCTTG
>CAZMGD010000040.1:806-22750 GCA_964565705.1 uncultured Ilumatobacteraceae bacterium
CTTCAGCTTGTCCGGCATGCCCGCACCCGACAGCGCCGTCTTGCGGCGGATCGCGTTGCGGGCGTTCTTCGCGGCCAAGCGCGCCTGCGCCGCTGCCACGCCCTTCTTGACGATCCGGTTGGCCTCGGTCGGGTTCTCCTCCAGCCATTCGCCGAGGCGCTCGTTGGTGACCTTCTGCACGAACGACCGCATCGAGACGTTGCCCAGCTTGGCCTTGGTCTGCCCCTCGAACTGCGGCTCGCGCAACTTGACGGAGATGATCGCGGTGATGCCTTCGCGGATGTCCTCCCCGAGGAGGTTCTCCTCCTTCTCCTTGAGCAGGTTCTTGGCGCGGGCGTACTTGTTGATCACCGACGTGAGCGCCGAGCGGAAACCCTCGACGTGCATGCCGCCCTCGATGGTCGAGATGCCGTTCGCGTAGCCGTGGACGCCCTCGTGATAGCCGGTGTTCCACTGGATCGCGACGTCCAGCGTCTGGCCGTCGTCGTCGAAGTCCTCGTAGCTGGCGACCTTGCTGAACAGGGCTTCTTTCGACGCGTTGAGATGCTTGACGAAGTCGACGAGACCGCCGCGGTACTGGTAGGTGACCCGTTGCTCGCGCCCGTCTCGCTCGTCGCTGAACACGATCTCGAGGCCACGGTTGAGGAACGCCATCGTCTGCAGCCGCTCGAGCACGGTCCGGGCGACGAACTCCGTGCCCTCGGCGACGAACACGATGGGGTCCGGCCAGAACGTGATGCTGGTGCCCGAGGCGCGGGCCTCGGGGCCTTTGGTCGGGCTCGGGCCGACGACCTCCATCTTGCCCTGCGCCTTGCCACCCTTGGCGAACTCCTGGCGGTGGCGCTTGCCGTCACGGTCGACCTCGACGATCAGGCGCTCGCTGAGGGCGTTGACGACGCTGACGCCCACCCCGTGGAGACCCCCGGAGACCTTGTAGCCCTCGCCTCCGAACTTGCCGCCGGCGTGGAGCACGGTGAGCACGACCTCGGCGGCGCTCTTGCCCTTGTGCGGCCCGCTCGGGTACGGGTCGACCGGGATTCCCCGCCCGTTGTCGTCGACCCGGCACCCGCCGTCGGCGAGCAGGGTCACGCCGATGCGATCGCAGTGGCCCGCCATCGCCTCGTCGACCGAGTTGTCGACGACCTCCCAGATCAGGTGGTGGAGGCCGGCCAAGCCGGTCGATCCGATGTACATCCCCGGCCGCTTGCGGACCGGGTCGAGTCCCTCGAGGACCTGGATGTCCTTGGCGCCGTAGTCGGCGGTTGGCTTGCTGGAATCGTTGGACACACGTACCTTCTCGGTCGCTCCGTTGGGGCCCGGGGCCCGATGCTTGCGGTGACGAGGGAGGCCACGAGGCGGCCTCACGACCCGGATCACGAACAGGTGTCAGTCTACCGCCGGGGTGTCACCGAGATTCGGGATGGCTCGCCGGAGATCCGCCGGTCGGAGGGGAAAAAGTCCTGGACAGCGGGCTCAACGGGCAACCCGGATGTCGATCGCCGAGACGTCGATGCCCGCTTCGGTGAGACGGGCGATCAGGTCGCTCTCCAGGTAGCGCAGCTGCGTCGCCCAACCGGGCTCGTCGACGTGCACCAGGAGCCGCCCGCCGTCGATCTTGATCGGGCTGGCATGGGCGGCGATCGACTCGCCCACGACCTGCTGCCACCGTCCGAACAGGGTGTGCGTCGCTTGCGCGCCGGCACCCCGCAGGGAGCGCACGACCTTGTCGAGCCCGACGCTCAAGGGTTGGAGCGAGTCGCTCTGCTCGCGGTCGGCGCCGTCGGCTCGGTGGTCGTCGGCCATCAGGCGCCGACCGCTGCGGTGCCTGGACCCGCCGTCGGGGCTCGCTGCGCTCGCTCCGGACGGCTGCGGCACCGCCTTGGCGCGAGCGTCTGCGACATGCACACCACGGTATCCAGTCAGGTGCGACGGCGCCTGCCACTACTCGTCGGCCACCGCGCCGGCCTCGATCCGCATCGTCCGATCAGGGCTCGCCTCACCGGGCAGCGAGCCGGCGGTCGTGATCACGACCTGGCCCGTGGGCAGGGATCCGAGGAGCGCGGCGGCCCGGGCCTCGTCGAGCTCGGAGAGCACGTCATCGAGCACCAGGACCGGCACGTCATCGACGACATCGCACACCAGTTCGTGGGCACCGAGGCGCAATGAGAGCGCGAGCGTGCGCTGCTCGCCCTGGCTGGCGTGGGTGCGGGCGGGGAGATCGTTCACGATCAGATCCAGCTCGTCGCGATGGGGTCCGACGGTCGAGAGCTGCCGCCGGAGGTCATGGGGACGGGCGGCGAGCAACGCCGACGCGAGGCCCAGGTGTCGCCATTGTGGCGCGTACCTCAGCTGCACCCGGTGCGGTCCGCCGGCCAGGCGCTGGTACGCAGCGTCCACCAGGGGGTTGAGCCGGTCGACCACGGTCGCTCGGGCGTACCCGATGCGCTCACCCAGGTCGGCCAGGCGGGCATCCCACACGTCGAGCGTCAATCGTGCTGCGTCGTCCGGCCGCCCTGCAGCCTGCTTCAAGAGGGCGTTGCGCTGCTTCAGGGCCCGTTCGAAATCGAGTCGCAGCGCATCGTTCTTCGGAGCGAGGGACACCAACGTGTCGTCGAGGAACCGACGGCGCTCTCCGGCACCCTCCTTCACCAGGGCCAGATCGTCGGGGGAGAACACGCTGACCCGCAACGCACCGAGCGCGTCACGGGATCGCTGCAGGCGTTGACGGTTGACGAGGAACCGGTTGCGGCCGTTGCGGTTGAGCTCCGCCTCCACCAGTGATTCGCGCCCGTCGCGCTGACGGATCGTCGCTCGGATCACCGCCTGCTCGGCGCCGACGCGAACGAGCGCGTCGGCCGGCGCCCCGCGGAAGCTGCCCAGCAGCGAGAGGTAGGCGAGGCCTTCGACGAAGTTCGTCTTGCCCTGCCCGTTGCGACCGACGACGGCGGTCACGTGCTCGGTCAGCACGAACTCGGCATGGGCGTAGTTGCGGAAGTCGACGAGCTCCAGCCGCTCGAGGTGCATCAGCCGTCGGGGCTGGTCAGGGCACCCGTACCGGCATGAGGAGGTACAGGTACTCGGGATGGTCCACGCCGCGGATCACCGCCGGCTTCAGCCCATCGAGGAGCTCGAGGGTGACCTCGTCGCCGACCGCGGCCTCGGCCCCCGCGGCCAGGTAGTCAGGGTTGAACGCCACGGTCAGCTCGGCCCCGTCGAGGGACGCGTCGATCGCCTCCTCCGCCCGGCCGATGTCCGCTGTCACCGTGGTCAGCTTCACCTCCTCGCTGCTGACGACGAGGCGCACCGGCGTGGCCTCCCGCGCCGCCAGGATCTTGACCCGGCGCAGCGCCTCGAGCAGCGCCTCGCGTCCCATCGTGACCTTGTTCGGGTACGACGACGGGATCAGGTTCCGGTAGTTCGGGTACTCCCCCTCGATCAGCCGCGTGGTCAGCCGCGTGCCACCCACCTCGAACGTCGCGTCGCGCTCACCCAGACGCAGCGTCAGCTCGGTGCCGTGAGCCAACACGCGCTGCAGTTCGGCGAGAGCTCGCGACGGCACGAGCACCTTCTGGTCCGTTCCGAGCACCGACGTACCCGGGAGGTCACGCACGGCGAGGCGGTACGAATCCGTCGCCACCAGCCGCAACCCGTCGGCCTCGGCGGCCAGCAGCACACCGGTGATGATCGGACGGTCCTTGTCGGTGCTCGCCGCACGAACGACCTGGCGCAACGCCTCGCTGAACTCGGCGGCGGGCAACGTGATCGCGCTCGTCCCGGGCGATGCGGTCTTCGGGAAGTCGTCGGCGGCGAACGGCCGCAGTGAGAACTCCGAGCGACCTCCCGAGATGGTCACCTCGTCGCTCGTCACCTCGACGTCGATCGCGCCGGGTGCCATCGCCCGCACCACGTCGGCGGCGAGCTTGCCCGGGACCACCGCTGTGCCGTCGACGTCGCCACGAACCGTGATCGCCAGCTCGATCGTGAGATCCATGTCCGTCCCGGTGACCGACAGCTCGTCGCCGGCGAGCTCGAGGCGCAGCCCGGCCAACACCGGCAACGCGCCCGTACTGCCTCCGGCAGCGCGGCTGGCGGTGCTCAGCGCGTCGGCGAGCGAGTCACGTTCACAATGGAACTTCACAACAGGGCCTTCCCCATCTGCAGGTTGATGAACAAGCTAGTAGTAGTGATAAGTGCTGTGGATTGTGGATGACGGGTCATCGTCCCAGCGTGACGGTGGTTTGGAACCGCGCGCGTCGTCCACTGCTGTCCACATGGCCGAGGGCGTCGCACGGTGGCGTGGTGGACAACGTCACGTTGTCCACCGTCGAGGGGGCTTCGTCCCCAGTCATGCCATCTTCAGGCGCTGAGTGAGGTCGTTGACCTGGTCGAAGACCTGTTTGCGTTCCTTCATCAGACGCTCGACCTTGTCGACAGCGTGGATCACCGTGGTGTGATCGCGCCCTCCGAAGAGCCGGGCGATCGCCGGATAGCTGAGGTCGGTGACCTGACGGAACACGTACATCGCGATCTGTCGTGACGTGACGAGCGGTCGCTGACGGCTCTTCCCACACAGTTGGTCGACTGGATAGCCGAGCAGGTTCGCCATCTCCTCGAGCATCTCCTGGTCCGTACGCACCTTCGCCGTGTTCTCGGTGAGCAGGTCGGCGAGGAGCTGTTCGGCCTTGGTGACGGTGACGGGGACCTGGTTCAAGCTCGCGTAGGCGCTGACTCGGATCAGGGCGCCCTCGAGCTCACGGATGTTGCTGGTGACGTGGGCGGCGATGAACTCCAGCACGTCGGAGCCGACCGGGCTGGCCTCGCGCTCGGCCTTGTTGCGGAGGATCGCGAGTCGCGTCTCCATGTCCGGCGGCTGGATGTCGGTGATGAGCCCCCAGCGGAAGCGCCCACGGAGGCGATCCTCCAGGGTCGGGATCGCGTCGGGCACGCGGTCCGAGGAGATGATGATCTGCTTGTTCGCGCCGTGGAGTGCGTTGAAGGTGTGGAAGAACTCCTCCTGGAGCCCTTCCTTGCCTTCCATGAACTGGATGTCGTCGATCAGGAGGACGTCGATCTCCCGGTAGCGCTTCTTGAAGTTCGTGATCGAGTTCGAGCGGATGCCGTCGACGTACTCGTTCAGGAACGTTTCCGTGGAGACGTACAGCACCTGGTAGTGGGCATAGTTCTGGAGGACGTAGTGACCGATGGCGTGCAGGAGGTGGGTCTTGCCGAGGCCCGCCGCGCCGTAGATGAACAGCGGGTTGTAGGACCGCGCGGGCACCTCGGCGACGCGTTGCGAAGCAGCGAGCGCGAACTGGTTCGAGGTTCCCTTCACGAACGTCTCGAACGTGTAGCGAGGGTTCAGACCGGCATGTGAGGTGGGTTCGGAGACACCGTTGAACGACAGCACAGCCGTCGCGACCTGCGGCTCGGGAACGTGCTGGACGGGCGTGGCCACCTCGATCTCGATGGCGACGTCCTCACCGTCGATCTCGTCGAGCGAGAGGCGCAGCAACGAGAAGTACCGGTTGACGATCCGGTCGCGAACCTGCGCGCTCGGCACGCCGAGTCGCAGCACGCGCGGCCCCGCCGGCAGCGCCGTCGCGTCTTGGAAGGTGGAGAACCACACCGCCTCCGACACCTGGTCGCGAAGTGCCTGCGATGCCGACATCCACAACTCCTCGTGGTCGCTCACCAGCACCTCCTCGCCGTCTCAGCCCTCGTCGTCCACAAACACGTCCACAGAATGTGGACAACTTCTCCCGTGGGCAAGAGCGTCACGCTACCATCCGGCTTGCCGACGTTGTCCACAGGCGCCTCGCGATGTTGTCGCCTCCCCGACCTGCGGATTATCCTGCTGCGACACTCTCGGCGCGCCCGTGTGGCGGTGCCGTCCGAAGTCGAGTCGTTGCGTCTGCAGCGAACAGTGGTGCCCCCGACAGTGATGGCCATGGGGGCCGATGAGGAGGATGGCGTGAAGCGCACCTACCAACCGAACAATCGTCGCCGTGCACGCAAGCACGGCTTCCGCGCCCGCATGTCGACGCGCGCCGGGCGCGCCGTGCTGAAGGCGCGCCGGCTGAAGGGCCGTCACAAGCTGACGGTGTGATCGGCCGCATCCGCGGAAGCGAACCGTTCCGACGCACCCGAGCTGAAGGAACGCGCGTTCGCTCATCGCTGGTGTGGTGCACCATGTTGAACGATCCATCCCTCAGTCGACCCCATGTCGGTTACGCCATCGGCCGATCCATGGGCAACGCCGTGACCCGCAACAGGGCGCGGCGGCGTCTGCGCGCCCTGTTCGCCGATTCCGCCTCGTCGCTGCGTCCCGGCTGGTACGTGGTCGGTGCGTCGCCCGCGGTCGCGACCTGTTCCGCGGCGCGCCTGCGGGCCGAGGTCGACACGGTCGTGCGCAAACTGGACGAGGTGATCCCACGATGAGCGCCGAGCGGACTCCCTCGCGCAGTGCTCGAACCCTGCTGCGGATGATCGACTGGTACCAGCGCGGCGTCGAGGGCCGGCCCTCCCCCTGCCGCTTCACACCCGGCTGCTCCGACTACGCCCGCGAATCGATCGAGCGGTACGGCACGGGCCGCGGCGGATGGCTCGCCGTGCGCCGACTCGCCCGGTGCCGCCCCTTCGGTCCGTTTGGCTACGACCCGGTGCCAGACGGTGAGCATCACCACCCGATCCCCACCACCCACCACTCGAAGGTGACCTGACGTGTTCCAAGCCGCTGCGTGGCTGATCTCCCAGTTCTACGCGCTCACCGCCAACTACGCCATCGCGATCGCGCTCGTCGCCGTCGTGATCATGCTCCTGCTCTTGCCGCTGACGCTGAAGAGCACCAAGAGCATGCTCGAGATGCAGCGCCTGCAACCGGAGATGCGCCGCCTGCAACAGCAGCATCGAGGCGACCGCCAGAAGCTCAACGAAGAGACGATGAAGCTCTACCAGGAGCACAAGGTCAATCCGATGGCCTCGTGCCTGCCCCTCCTGGCCCAGATGCCGATCTTCTTCATCATGTTCCGGGTGCTGCACAAGCTCACCGAAACGGTGGTCTGCCCCACCGGCACGAGTGGCCCCCAGGTGTGCGCCGACGCGGCGCAAAAGTTCGGCCACTCCTTCGAGGGCCAGGAGATCTTCAACCCGAGCTACATCTCCAAGACCAGCGAGCTGTACGACTCGCTGCTCGGCAAGAACGAGATGCTCGCTTTCGGGCTCGACCTCGCCGCCCGCCCGATCGAGGTGATCCAGGACTCGCCGGGCAAGGGGATCGTCTACGCCCTGCTCGTGATCTTCCTGGGCACGCTGTACTTCATCCAGCAGCGGATGGTCGCCTCCCGCACACCGGCGACGGGCATGTCGCCCGGCCAGCAGAAGATCATGCAGTACCTGCCGGTGGGCTTCGCGTTCTTCCAGCTGTTCTTCCCGGTCGGGTTGGTCATCTACTACATCACCCAGACGCTGGTGCGCATCGGCCAGCAGGCCTACATCACACAGCGTTTCTACCGGGGCGAGCACTCGCTCGGCAAGCAGGCCCAGGCCGCCGGAGCCAAGGCGCGGGAGATGGCCAAGGAGGACGGCGGTGGCACCGGGCTGATGGCATCCCTGCGCCAGCCGGCATCGACACCGAAGGCAGCCAAACCGGAGAAGAACGCGGCCAAGGATGCGGCGCCCAAGCCGTCGACCTCCACGTCGAAGCGGACGACGCCACCGAAGGCCAAACCGACACCGACCCGTTCGGCGACGAAACCGACACCGAACAACCGGCCGAAGCCGACAGGAACGTCGCGGCACCAGAAGCCGAACAAACCCTAAGTACCGGGATCGACGACGACGTCGCGATCCGAGAGAGGACCGAACGATGGAATGGGTGGAGACCACGGCCAGAACCGTGGAGGAGGCCAAGGGCGCAGCCCTCGACCAGTTGGGTGTCGGGGAAGACGACGCCGAGTTCGAGGTGCTCGACGAGCCCCGCAGTGGGTTGTTCGGTCGAGTCCGAGGCGAGGCCCGGGTGCGCGCCCGGGTTCGCCCGGCTCATCCGCGTCCCAAGCCGGAGCGCAAGCGCAAGGAGACCCGGGCGGCCGACACCCCGAAGCCTGAACGTCGTACGCCGGCCCGAGCGGCCGGTGCTGCGGCGCACGATCCCGACGCCGCCCCGCAGGGGGAGGAGCACGTCCGGACCGCTGACGAGCCGAGTGCCGACGCCGTGGGTGAGCAAGCACGACAGTTCCTCACCGGTTTGACCGAAGCGCTCGGTTCATCCGCGTCCGTTCAGGTCGCGGTCGACGGCGACGACATCGATCTCAAGGTCGACGGCGACGACCTCGGTCTGCTGATCGGTCCTCGGGGCGCGACGCTGCTGGCGGTGCAAGACCTCACCCGCGTCGCCAGCCAGCGTCGGCTCGGCGATCACTCGACGCATCTTCGCGTCGATGTCGCCGGGTATCGCGAGCGCCGTCGCGAAGCGCTGGGGCGATTCGCGACCGATGTCGCCCGCCAGGTCGTCGAGAGCGGTGTGGCACGCGCCCTCGAACCGATGCCCTCGGCCGATCGCAAGATCGTCCACGACGCGCTGAGTGGCAACGACGCCGTGCAGACCCGCTCGGAGGGCGACGATCCCAATCGGCGGATCGTGATCTCGCCAGCGAACCCGAGCGCCTGAGCCGGCGGCGCACGCGCCGACGCCGATGAACGACACACCACTGATCGAGGCGCTGGGAGCATCCCAGCGCCTCGGCATGTTGGGCGACCGATCGATCGTCGAGGTCGTGGAGCATGCCCGAGCGTTCGTGACGGCGATCGAAGCGCAGCAGATCAGCGCGCCCGACATTGCCGACATCGGATCCGGCGGTGGGGTCCCCGGATTGGTGATCGCTCACGACCTGCCCGGTGCGGACGTGGTACTGATCGACCGTCGGGCCACGCGCAGCGATCACCTCGAACGTCTGGTCCGACGCTTGGGATGGAGCGATCGTGTCCACGTGCGATGTGCTGACCTGGTCCGTACCCCGCCGGACCTGATCGGTCGCTTCGACCTGGTGACGGCACGCGGCTTCGGACCTCCCGAGCGCACGATCGAGCTCGGACGGCCGCTGTTGCGGCCAGCCGGGTGTCTGATCATCAGCGAGCCGCCCTCCGGCGACCGTTGGAACAGCGACGTGTTGGAGGCGTCGGGCATGGTGCGGACCTCCCCGCCGGACGCACGGGTGGCGGTGTTACGCCGCCCGTGATGTTCCACGTGGAACATCACGGGATCGACCGTCCGTGATCCACGCGATGTCATGTTCCACGTGGAACATGTGACGAGGGATCCCGGCCCCGCCCGTACGCGCTGGATAGCATGGCGGCCGTGTCGGAACCGATCGCGGTCGAAACACCGCCCACCACCACGCCCGACGCCTTGCCCCTGCCGCGTGTGATCGCCGTCGCCAACCAGAAGGGAGGCGTCGGCAAGACGACGACATCGGTCAACTTGGGTGCGTGTCTGGCCGATCTCGGCTATCGCACGCTCGTCGTCGACCTCGACCCGCAGGGCAACGCGTCCACCGGGCTGGGCATCGATACACGTGGACTCGAGACGTCGATGTACCACGTGATCATGCACGACGCCCCCCTGGAGAACTGCATCGAGCCCGCGGCAGTCCGCAACCTGTTCGTCGCGCCCGCCAGCCTCGACCTCGCCGGTGCAGAGATCGAGTTGGTTCCCGCCTTCAGCCGGGAGACCCGACTGCGACGGGCGATCGATGCCGTGCTCGACGATTACGACTTCGTGCTGATCGATTGCCCACCCTCGCTCGGACTCCTGACGGTCAACGGACTGGCCGCAGCCCGTGAGGTGCTCGTTCCGATCCAGTGCGAGTACTACGCACTCGAAGGCCTGGGTCAACTGTTGCGCAACGTCGATCTGGTGAAGCGCAATCTGAACCCGACGCTCGACGTCAGCACGATCGTCTGCGTGATGTACGACGCGCGAACGAAGCTGGCCGATCAGGTGGTGCGGGAGGTCCGCGAGCACTTCGGCGCCAAGGTGTGCCGCACGGTGATCCCGCGGTCGGTCAGACTGTCCGAGGCCCCGTCGTTCGGGCAACCGATCATCGCCTTCGATCCCACCTCTCGTGGAGCGATCGCCTATCGGGACGTCGCCAAGGAGGTGAGCCGTGGTGCGCCAAGGCGGGCTGGGTAAGGGGCTCGGCGCCCTCATCCCCTCCGAGGTCTCCGAGACAGCCACCGTGAGTGGCGCCGAGCTGCTCGAGATCCCGGTCAGTGCGATCGAACCGAACCCGAGTCAACCTCGTCAGCGGTTCGACGAGGAGTCGCTCGCCGAGCTGGCTGCATCGATACGTGACGTCGGCGTGCTCCAGCCATTGCTGGTCCGCCCCGTCGATGGCGGCCGGTACCAGCTGATCGCTGGTGAACGCCGGTGGCGTGCCGCTCGACGCGCCGGTGTCGACGTGGTTCCGGCCCTGGTACGCCAGACCGACGACGTGGGCAGCGCCGAGCAGGCACTGATCGAGAACCTTCATCGTGCCGACCTCTCACCCCTCGAGGAAGCGGGCGCCTACCAGCAGCTGATCGAGGACTTCGGTCTCACCCACGAGGACGTGGCTGCGCGCGTCGGCAAGAGCCGCAGCGGGATCACCAACTCCCTGCGGCTGCTCAGCTTGCCACCGGCGATCCAACAGCTCGTCGGCGACGGCCGACTGAGCGCCGGACACGCCAAGGCGCTGCTCTCCACACCTGACCGATCGTTCCAGGAGCATCTGGCTCGCCGGGCGGCGGCCGAGGGGTGGTCCGTTCGAGCCGTCGAGGAAGCGGTTCGAGATCGCGGGGGACAGGCTGCAGGCGCGGACACCGAGGAGTCGCCGGCCACGCCGGCGCGGCCACCCGCCAAGCTCCGGCCACCCGGCCTGCTCGAACTCGAGCAGCTGCTGGCCGAGCACCTCGACACTCGTGTGTCGGTGGCGATGAACCGCAGCAAGGGCAGGATCGTCGTCGAGTTCGCCGATCTCGCCGATCTGGAGCGCATCTACCGCCGCATGGTGGAACGCCCGGTCACCACACTCGGCGAGTGACACGATCCTCGAGCCCATCAGGGTTTATCCACAGGTTCATCCCCACCTTGTGAGAAAGCTTCGGTGAACGGTGAGACGGGCTGTGGAACATCACCCCGCGCGTCAGGTCGACGGTAGGCGCCGAATCCAGCACTCGACGGCTTCAGCGACGACCCCAGCGACCTCGGGGCCACGGTCGGTCACCTGGCGGACGGGTCCGAGGGTGCACAGGATCGCCGGCATCCGTGTTTCGCGCAGGATCGGCAGGCGCATGCCGCTGACCGAGCCGCCAGCGATGGACAACCCGGCCAAGCCATGCTCGAGCAGGTCCGCCAGCTGGCGCCCTCCAACCGACTCGAAGCCCTCGGTGGCGTAGTAGGCGACCGACATCGTGGGCTCGATGGCTGTCTCGAGACCGATGTAGACATCGGCGTCGAAACGGTTCGCGGCGAGGGCTTGGCGGGAGGCGTCGAGGTCGTCGCTGTGCACCACGGTGGCGCCCCGAGCGCGCAGGTGGCGGATGATCTGGCGAGCGACGCCGCCGAGGCCGCCGAACTGACCGACGAGGACGCGGCAGTCGGCGAGGTGCCGCTCGACGCGTAGCGACTCCAGCTCGCGGACCGTCGCGACGCCCGGACCGTCGCCGGTCTGGCGGCACAGTCGAACGAGCAGGCGTATCGTCTCGACCCCGCAGACGCCGTCCTCGACGAGGCCACAGTTGCGTTGGAACTCGCAGATGGCGCGGTGGGTGTCGGGGCCGAAGATCGCGTCGACGCGCCCAGCGTCGAACCCCAACCGCGACAGGCGCGACTGGAGCTCACCGACGTCATCGCCACGCAGGTTCGGTGAGCGCAGGACGAGCGGGCGATCACCCAGCGTCCAGGAGGCCTCGACCAACGCCTGCCAGGTCGGCTCATCGCAGGCGCCGGTGGTACGCAGGCCGCGGACCTTCTGGAACTGTTCGACCGATGTGCGGGTGCCGGGACAGAACACGCCGGGTTGCGTGTTCGGTGCCAGGAATCCGGCGGCGCTGAGGCGGCGCTGCAGGTCGCGCACCGCTTCGGACCGCTGACCTGCCGTCAGCGGGAAGAGGGAAGGAATTCCTCGAGCTCCTGCAGCAGTTGACCCTTGCCCTTGGCGCCGACGAGGCGCTTGGCGGGCTGGGAGTCACCGTTGAACACGAGCAGCGTCGGGATGCTCATCACGTTGTAGCGCTGGGCGATGTCGCCGTGCTCGTCGACGTTGAGCTTGGCGATCGTCACGTCGTCGCCGTGCTCGGCGGCGATCTCGGAGAGGATCGGGGCGATCATCTTGCAGGGACCGCACCACTCCGCCCAGAAGTCGACGACGACGGGCTTCTCGCTCGACCGGACGGTTTCGTCGAAGCTGTTCGAAGTGAGAGTGACGATGCCGTCAGCCATGGGTGATCCTTTCGATCGGTGCACGATCGGGTGTGTCGATGCTACCGAGGTGGAACCGCTCGGGCGGCGATGTCATTCCCGTGACTCGAGCCACCGTTCGGCGTCGATCGCGGCCATGCACCCGCTGCCGGCAGCGGTGATCGCCTGGCGATAGGTGTGGTCCTGCACGTCGCCACAGGCGAACACGCCGGGCACGTTGGTGAGACTGGATCCGGGCTGGGTGATCAGATAGCCGTTGTCGTCCATGTCGAGCACGCCCTTGAACACGTCGGTGTTGGGACGGTGGCCGATGGCGACGAACAGTCCGGTGATCGGCATCGTCGACGTCGCGCCCGTCACCGTGTCGGTCAGCTCGACACCCTCCACGCGCTCCTCACCGTGGATCGCGCTCACCGTCGAGTTCCAGCGGAAGTCGATCTTCGGATTGGCCAACGCTCGATCCTGCATGATCTTGCTCGCCCGCAGAGCGTCGCGGCGATGGACGATCGTGACCTTGGACGCGAACTTGGTGAGGAAGTTGGCCTCCTCAACGGCCGAGTCGCCGCCGCCGACGACAGCGATCTCCTGGCCGCGAAAGAAGAACCCGTCACAGGTCGCGCACGTCGACAGACCGTGGCCGATCAACTGGGTTTCGTTCTCGAGGCCGAGCATCAGGCTGCGGGCACCGGTCGAGACGATGATCGAGTCGGTCGCGTACTCCTCGGTCGTGGTCCGCACGACGAACGGATGTTCGTGTGTTTCGATCGAGATGACCTTCCCGCTCACGAACTCGGCGCCGAAGCGACCGGCCTGCTCGCGCATGCGACCCATCAGTTCCGGACCCATGATGCCGTCGGGGAAACCCGGGAAGTTCTCGACCTCGGTGGTGAGCATCAACTGGCCACCAGGCTGGTCGGAGGTGCTGGACACCTCCCCCTCGATGATCAACGGGGCCAGGTTGGCGCGGGCGGTGTAGATGGCCGCGGTCAAGCCGGCGGGGCCCGAACCGATGACGATGACCTTGCGGGGGGTGCTGGTCGTGCTCACAGTGCCTCTCTGGGGTTGCGCTGGACCATGCAGAACACGCCGGCGAGGCAAAACAATCCACCGACGATCAGATAGCTCAGCCAGACCGCCGTCGGGTGCGAGAACGGCCACTCGAGGATCGCCTGGATGCCGCGGAGCAGACCCACGATCAAGATGATGAGCGCGAAGAGCCCGACGATCGCCGCGAGCAGGCCGAAGACCAGAGCGCGAGCGGCGAGGATGACGGGCCGGGTCGTCCGGTCGCGGACCTGGCCGACGACCCGTTCGATCGTGTCGGCAACTTGGGGCGCCCAGTTCGGGTCGGACAACGGATTCGACGGCATGGGCCGGAGGCTAGTGGAGGGCCGACGTCGGGTTGGATGCCCGGCACGAGACGTCGGTTCACGTACGGAGCGGCCCGCCTGGTCGCCGACGTCGGCGGCTGGTACGTGTCGCTCCTACTCGGTGGGCAACTGCACGAACGCGAGCAAGGTGCAGTCGACGATCTCGTACACCGACACGGTGTGGTCGCGATCGTTGCGGTAGACGACGACTGCTGTGCCGGCATAGGAGGCGTTGCGGCTCAGCAGCGTCTCGCCGGGCTCCGCGGACAGGCACGGGGCCGACGACCCCGGAGGGGACGCTCCCGCGGTGGTGGCGTAGGCCCGCAGGGCCGCCTCGTCGGCGAGCGCGAGCGGCGTGTCGGGATCGCCGGCCACCGACGAGGTCGCCGCCGGTGCTGCGGTCGTGTCGGCAGCAGCGCTGGTCGTCTCGGTGGCATCGGCATCGGTGTCGCTCGAACCGCCCGCCGTGGTGGTGGCGGGACTCGCCGCGGTGGTCGCGGCGAGCGCGGGGGACGACGGGGAGGCCGCCTCCGGCGCGGCGCCGGCCGAGCTGGACAGCTGGGTGTCGGCGCCGGCCTGCTCGTCGGTGCCCGAGCCGTCCCTCGCGCTCGCCGCAGCCCCTGTGGTGGCCGCCGCCGCGGTGCTCGCCGACGCCGCGGCGAGCTCCACGTCCTCGCTGCTGCTGTCGGTGCCACGGTCACGGTTCCCGGCGATCGTGACGCCGGCGACGCCGAGGGCCACCGCCGCAGCGGCGGCACCGAGCCACTTGGCGACGCGCCCGTTGCGTCGGGAGCGTGCTGCGGCGAGCTCGTCGACGACCGGGGCGCGCACGACGCTGGTGGGACGGTCGGCGACCGGCGTGACCGCCGCCGCCAGCGCGGCAGCGACTGCATCTTCGCGGTGCGCGCTGGACACCTCGATGGGTGCGCCCAGGGCCTCGCGCACGCCGCCCAGCCGAACGACCCAGGCCATGGTCGCAGGGTCGGCGGCGGCGGCGGCGCGCTCGTCGACGGTCAGGTCGTCGTCGAGGTAACGGCTGGCCAGCTCGATCGTGCGGTCGTCGGGCTCGGGCGGCCCGGGGGGCGCGGGGCGGTCAGTCATGATCGTCCTCTTTGACGTCACCAGTCGGCTCGCTGGTTCCGAGCGAGCTGGCGAGCGCGGCGCGGCCCCGGGCGATCCGCGAGCGGACCGTACCCGGCGGGATGTCGAGCACGGCGGCGATCTCGGCGTAGTCGAGGTCGGCGACGTCGCGCAGCACGACCGCCACCCGGTAGTCGTCGCTCAGCTGGGCCAGTGCCGGTGCGAGCACCATCCGGTCCTCGATCGCCGCGTACGGTGCGCCACCCGCCGGGTCGGCGAGGCGCTCGCTGCGCGGGTCGCCGTCAGCGTCGGTGTGTTCGTCCAGGAATCGAGGACGCCGGGCGCGGCGGCGCATCTCGTCGAGCGCGGCGTTCGTCGCGATCCGGTAGACCCAGGTGGCGAACGTCGACTTGCCGTCGAATCGGTCGAGGCCCCGCACCACCGAGATCAGCGCGTTCTGCGCGGCGTCGGCGGCGTCGGCCGGGTTGCCCAGGATGTGCCGGCAGACGGCAAAGACACGGTCGTAGTGGGCACGCAGCAAGGCGTCGAGCGCGCTGCGATCGCCCGCCTGGGCAGCCGCGACGAGCGAGGAGTCGTCGGATGGGGCCGGCATCAGTTCGTGAACGTCAGCGAGTCGATCCGCCCGCGATAGGGCAGGTCCGACGAGCGGCAGTCGTCGCCCACGCCGATCTGCTGGAACACGACGAGCAGGTTGAGCGCCGAGCGATCGAGCGAGACCTGGAAGCTGTCGCCGGCGTCGCCGCTCTCGGACGTGATCGCGGTGCCCCATCCGGCGAGGTCGCTGGGCGCTGGCCCGTCCTTGGCGTACACGTCGGCCTGCCACGGTCCGGTGCCCACCGTGACGGCGAGCGTTCCGTGGTCCGTCATCGTGTCGAGCGTCGTGACCAGTCCGATGCCGCTGGTCTTGCTGCCGAGATCGGCGGACTTGTAGCAGAACACCGTCTGCCAGGGTTGGGCGAGCGCGCCGTCGGACCACACCGGGACGTTCTCGGCCTCGTCGCCGTCACCGTCCGGATCGAACACCGACATCGCGGTGATGCTCGCCGAACCCACGCTGGATGCCTGGGTGTCGTCGGTGCCGCCGCCGCCCTGGGTGCGCGCCGCCGCCCACAGGACGATCACCATCACCAGCGCGATGACGAGCAGCCCGCCGATCACCAGGACGGATGGCTTCCAGCGTTGCTGCATGTTCGGCATCTGCTGCCGTCGTGGCTGCAGCTTGGCCGGCGTGCGGTCGCGCGACGAGCGGGGGTAGTGACTGGTCGCCGGCGTGCGGTCGCGAGCGGGGGCGGCGCGAACCACCTTGGTCGCCGACGGTGGCGGGGCGACGGCCGTCGGGGTGACCGACGGCGTCGGTGGCATCTCGATCGCTGGCTCGGGTACCGCCAATGCCTTCGACAGCGCGGCGCGCACCTCGGCGCCGGTGGCGAAGCGGTTGTCGGGCTCGCGCTGCACGAGCTTGGTGATCACCTCGACCAACCCGGTGGGCAGCGTGGGGCGCAACCGCATCAGGTCGGTGGGATCGCGCTGCAGGCGGGCCAGCGCGGTGTCGGCGTCGGTCTCGCCCTGGAACGGCACCTTGCCGGCCAGGCATTCGTAGAGCACGAGGCCCAGCGAGTACAGGTCCGCACGTCCGTCCAGCCGCCGCCCGCGCACCTGCTCGGGCGACAGGTACTTCGCCGTGCCCATCATCACGTTGTCGCTCGTGAGGTCGTCGCCTCCGCCCAACGCCTTGGCGATGCCGAAGTCGGTCAGCAGCACCTTGCCGTCGGGGGTGACCATCACGTTGCCGGGCTTGACGTCGCGGTGCACGAGACCGGCGGCGTGGGCGGCGTCGAGCGCGCCGGCGAGTGCCATCCCGATGTGCACCGTCAGTTCCGGGCTGAGCTGGCGCTGCTCGTCGAGGAGGCGGCGCAGCGTCTTGCCGTCGACGTATTGCATGACGACGGCCTGGCGCTCGCCGTCGGCCACGGCGTCGAACACCTGCACGATGTTGGTGTGGTTGACGCTGGCGACGGCGATCGCCTCGCGGCGGAAGCGTTCGGCGATCACCGGATCGGACGCGAGGTGAGGCTTGAGCAACTTCACCGCGACCTGCCGGTTCAGCGACAGATCGGTGCCCAGCCAGACCTCGGCCATGCCCCCTTGCGCGACGCGCCGTTCCAGCCGGTAGCGCCCGGCAAGAACGGTGGCGGTGGTCGGAGGCTCGACGGGCGTCATGTCCGCCTCGGAACGCTAGTTGCGGAGGGCCGCGCGGCCCCGTCAATCAAGGCGATCCGGCGAATTCAGGCGGGAACGCTGAACGCGACGCCGATGGTGCCCCGACCGGCATGCGTGCCGATCACCGGGCCGATGTCCCCGACGATGATCTCGCCCGGGTAGATCTCGTCGAGCATCGCCACGAACTGGTCGACGTCGCTCGAGTCGGCGTGCATCACCGCCAGGTTGGAGATCGTACCGTAGCTGCGGACCTTCTCGACGAGGAAGGCGAGCGCCTTGCCGCGCGTGCGCTGCTTGCCGCCCTCCTCGACGACGCCGTCGCGCACCTCGACGATCGGCTTGATCGACAGCACGGTGCCGAGCAGCGCCCGCGCGTTGCCGATCCGACCGCCCTTGCGGAGGTTGTCGAGCGTGTCGAGCGCACCCCACACCCGGCCCCGCGCGGCGAGGTCGTTGCCGGCCGCTTCGAGCCCCACGAGCCCGGCGCCAGCCTGTGCGCGCCGTGCCAGCTCGACGGCGATCATCCCTTCGCCCATGGTGACGGAGCGGCTGTCGACCACCCGGACGTCGATGTCGGGAGCGACGCTGCGGGCGGCCAGCTGGGCGCTCTGCATCGTGGCCGACAAGGCGCCCGACAGGTTGACGACGAGCACGCCCGACGCGCCACGTTCCGCGGCTCGGCGGTACACCTCCTCGAACTGGCCGGGCGCTGGTGCAGCGGTCTCGGGCAACGTCGGCGACGCCGCGCACTTGGCCCAGAACTCCGTCGGCGTGAGCTCGACGCGATCGACGTACTCCTCGCTGCCGAAGCGGATCGTCAGCGGCACGACGTCGATGCCGAGCCGCTCGGTCACCTCGGTGGGCAGGTCGCAGGCGCTGTCGGTCACGACCGCGACCGGTGCGGCGGAAGTGGGCTGCTGTGTCACTGGAGCGACAGGCTACGGGGTCACCGCCGCGGCCGCCGCGGCGGCCTTGCGTCGACGCTGGCGGAAGTGGTGCACCCACCACGTCAACAGCACGAGCACGAACGCGCCGGTCGCCAGCTGTCCGAGACCGGTCAGCGCGTTCACGCGGGCGGTCATGACCACGGGCTCCGTCACGGCGACGTTCCCCTCGGGCGTGGTGATGCGCACCTCGACGGGGAATTCGCCGTTGGTGCGAGCGTCCACGGGGATCTCGACCTCTTCGGTCTCGCCGGCGGGTAGCAGGACGAGGCGGTTGGGGTCGTCGATCTCGAGCTTGTTGCTCTCGACGATGAGGCGCACCTTCAGGTCGGTGTCGCCGTCGTTGCGCAGCGACAGGCGCAGCGTGCTGTGCCGCCCGCCCAGCGTGAACC
Organism: uncultured Ilumatobacteraceae bacterium; assembly: GCA_964565705.1. GTDB lineage: Bacteria > Actinomycetota > Acidimicrobiia > Acidimicrobiales > Ilumatobacteraceae > CAZMGD01. The sequence goes on from CAZMGD010000040.1 coordinate 19,288, forward strand.
GGCGGCTGGTGGGCGGCACGACCGCGGAGCGAACGCCAGCCGTCTCGCCGCTGATCGCGTCGACGTAGTGCTGACGCTGCCCGTCGCTCAGCGCGGTCGACGGCATCGTGTTGATCAAGGAGCGCCATGCCGCGGGCCGCGCGTCCGATGTGGGGAGCATCGACGCCGTCGCGTCGACGTCGGTCGTGACCGCAGCGAGCGCAGCGTGCAGCTGGCCGAGGTCGGCGACCTCGGCGTCGGGCGGTGACTCCTCGTAGGGGCCCTCCTCGAGCATGATCGGGCGAGCGACGTCCCCGATCTTCGATGCCGTCACGAGCGACAGCTGCGGCGTCTGGTCGAGCAACGTGACGAGCTTCGCCGTCGTGGTCACGTTGCCAATCGTGCCGTCGGTCGTGCTGAGGATCATGTTGTGATCCTCCATCGGTGCTCGTCCCTGGGTCGCGTACAGCGCGTCACGGCGCATCAGCAGCACTTGGGCGGCGATCTGGTACGCCGTCAGCGTCGGGTCGGGGCCCGGATCGTCGAGTCGGGCAGCGATGTCGAGGTCCACCGGCGTGGCCGCCATGCTGCCCGACTCCAGAGGAACGAGGAACTGGCGGTCCGACGGTGAGTACGAGAACGCGGCCGGGGGCAGCAGGGCGAGCAGGGACGCTGCGGACTCGTACAGGAGCTGCACCCCGTCGGTCCCGATCGGCTCGGGCACGAACCACACGGCGCGAGATGGCCGGACCTGCAACAGCGTCGTGAGCGTTTGGGCGCCGAGCGAGACCTGCGTCCGGAACGTGTTGTCGAGGTCGGCCTGCGCTGCCGCCGTCGGTTCCATCGCGACGTAGGGCACGGCGAGGACGTCGGTGGCGTTGGTCTCGACCGCGGCGCGCAGGGCAGGCACGAGATCCGAGCCGGACTCGCTCAGGCCCTTCAGGAGCTCGGGTCGGACCGAGATCGTGAGCGGCGAGTCGCCGATAGCGGTCAGCAGGTCGACGAGCTCGGCGACGGCCTTCTCGTCCGCCTCGGCGACCACGACGGTGCCATCCGGCTGCAGGGTCGGCCCACCATCGACGGCGACAGCGACGGCGACCTGCAGCGGGCGCTCGACCGGAGTCGTCGCGTCCGTGCCGGCGTCGAGGCGGTCGATGAACGTGATCAGCTGTCCGGTCACCGAACCACTGCGGTGCACCTCGATGCCGATCGGGACGACACCGGCCGCGGGCAGGCGCAGGATGCTCGCGGCGGTGGTCGGGTCGGTCTCGGTGTTCGGAGTGGTGGCCACAGCGATCTGCACGCTGCCGTCCGCCGCCGGGACCACGTTGCACAGGGGGATCTGCACCCGATCGACCTCGGCGCCCGGCTGCTCGATCACCTCGTCGGCCCTCGCCCGGGTGGTGACCGGTCCGTAGGAGACGACGTTCAGCATGTCGCCGTCGGGTGCGTTGCACAGCGGCGTCAGCGCGCTCCCGCGCAGCGTGACGGACAGTCCGTTCTCGACGGTCGTGTCCACACCCGGGACGACGAACGTCTGGTCGACGAGCTCGAGGCCCGGGGCATCGCCGGTGGTGGGACCAGCGGCCGCCGTCGGCGTGGGGAACCAGGCGACGGTCGAGAGCACGAGACAGGCGACCGCCAGGCTGGTGAGCCGGGCGATCACAACTCGCGCTCCAGCACGACGAGGTGCTCGGCCAGCAACCGGAAGCCGTTGCGTTCGTAGAGGCGCAGTGCGACGTCGTTGGTCACCTCGGTGTTGACGAGCACCGTCTGCACCCGCCATCGACGCAACCAACGCAACGAGTCGGCGACGAGCGAGCTGCCGTGCCCGCCGCCCTGCGAACCCGGCTCGACGGCCAGCCGCTGCAGGAAGCCGTGGCGACCGGCTCGTCCCGTGATCGCGTAGCCCACCGGCCGCCCGTCGCGGTCGAGCGCGAGCCGGGCGCGGTGCGCAGGCGTCGCGTGGCGAGCGTCGCCGATGGCGGTCGCGTCGAAGCACCATTCGGGCCCGAACGCGGCGAGATCGATCGCTGCCGCTGCATCGGCATCGGCCCGTGCGCGCAGCGCGCGCACCCGGCCGGACGGGCGATCGCTGGCGATCGGTTGGTCGAGCCGCAGGAGCGCCAGCTGTTGCGCATCGTGGAATCCGGCGCCTCGGAAGCTGCGCGCTGCACCAGGCTCGACGGCCCCGGTGCGGACGTGGGTGTACCCCTCGTTGCGCAGATCGTCCGACCACCGTTCGACCTGGTCGATCGTCGGCCGGTAGCGGTGGTCGGTGAGGAGGAGGAGGGCGGCCGCTGCACGATCCGGGCGCGGCCACGGGCGCACGCGAGCGACTTGATCGCCGATGTCGCCGCTGCTCGTCCTCACCGGTTGCCGACGGTAGCGTCGGCACCAGTGACTGTTCTGTTCGCCACGCACCCGGCGTTCGCCGAGCACGTCACCAGTCGCTCGCATCCCGAGCGCCCGGCGCGGCTCGAGGCGGTGGTCGCCGCCACGCATCACCCGGTGTTGCGCGAGGTGATCACCACCATGTCACCGAAGATGGCGAGCGACGACGACCTGCTGCGGGTCCACCCGGTCCAGCACCTCGACATGCTGCGCCGCTTCAGTGAGTCGGGTGGGGGCTGGATCGACGGGGACACGCAGGCGTCGCCCGGCTCCTGGCACGCCGCCCGCCTCGCTGCCGGGGCCGGACTGACGGCCGTCCACGCGCTGCAGCGCGGCGATGCCGACGGGGCGTTCTGCGCCGTCCGCCCGCCCGGTCACCACGCCACCCGGCGCCAGGCGATGGGGTTCTGCCTGCTGTCCAACGTGGCGATCGTCGCAGCCGCCCTGGCCGAGCAGGGCGAGCGGGTGGTGATCGTCGACATCGACGCTCACCACGGCAATGGAACGCAAGACGTCTTCTACGCCGATGGACGGGTGCTGTACGTGTCGTTGCACCAGTGGCCGCTCTACCCGGGCACCGGCGCTTGGGACGAGACCGGCTTCGGCGCCGGCGAGCACACGACGCTGAACGTGCCGCTGCCGCCCGAGACGACGTCGGCGGCCTACCTCCAGGCCATCGACGAGATCGTGTGGCCGGTCGCCAGTCGCTTCGCCCCGACCTGGCTGATCATCTCCGCCGGCTTCGACGGTCACCGCGACGACCCGATCACCGATCTCGGCCTGACGACCGCCGACTACTCGGCGATCGTGCGCCGCCTGCTGCCGCTGGCGCCGGTGGGTCGCCGCCTCGCCGTGCTCGAGGGCGGGTACGACCTGACTGCGCTGACGCACTGCTCGGAAGCGCTGATCGCCGCGCTCGGCGGCGTCGACCTCGCCGAACTGCCCGAGGCGTCGACCGGTGCCGAGGCGATGTCGACCGGTGATGTCGGCCGACGCGCCGTGGAACAGGTGCGCGACCACTGGCGCGAGATCCTCTGCTGAGTGGCTCGCTGCGCTCGCTGTCTGCGCCTGGGCTCGCCATCGGGGCTCG
>CAZMGD010000040.1:22850-30210 GCA_964565705.1 uncultured Ilumatobacteraceae bacterium
GCGCAGGTTCGTGGCGGCGCTCGCTGTGTCTGGCTGGCTCGCTGCGCTCGCGAAGGTTGTGCTGAGTGGCTCGCTGCGCTCGCTGTCTGCGCCTGGGCTCGCCATCGGGGCTCGCTGCGCTCGCGTGAGTGGCTGCGGCGCAGGTTCGTGGCGGCGCTCGCTGTGTCTGGCTGGCTCGCTGCGCTCGCGAAGCCTCGCCAGGCCTGGTGAAGGAACCCGGTTGCCGAGGTTTGACAGACTGCGCCGATGGCTGAGTCTCCCGGAGGGGCGCTGATCCGGCTCGACCAGCTGACCAAGACCTATGGCTCGGTGGTGGCGCTCGACGGCCTGACGGTCGAGGTGCCCCACGGGTGCATCGGGGTGGTCGGCGCGAACGGAGCCGGCAAGACCACGCTGTTCCGGCACCTGCTCGGACTCACCCGGCCGACGTCTGGTTTGGTCGAGGTCGGCGGCGTCCAGGTGGCCGACGATCCGATCGGTGTGCGCAGCCGGCTCGGCTACATGCCCGAGCACGACTGCCTGCCGCTCGACCAGAGTGCCGCCGACGTCGTGGCGACGTTCGGTGAGCTGGGAGGGCTGCCGGCGCGCGCCGCTCGCCAGCGAGCCAGCGACGTGCTCGATCTCGTCGGGCTCGACGAGGCGCGGTTCCGCCCGATCGGCGGCTTCTCCACCGGGATGCGGCAGCGAGCCAAGCTGGCCCAGGCGTTGGTCGGCGACCCGCAGCTGGTGCTGCTCGACGAACCGACCGCAGGTCTCGACCCGCTCGGCCGCGACGAGATGCTCGATCTGGTCGGCCGGCTCGGGAGCTTTGGCATCTCCGTGCTGATGTCCACCCACCTGCTCGACGACGTCCAGCGGGTCTGCGACTTCGTCCTCATGATCGACGCCGGCCGGCTCGTCGTTGCCGGCCACACCGACTCGTTGCTCGAACGCACGGGCATCGTCGCGGTCGACGTCGGCACACACGGGGCCGAGCTCGTCGACGCGCTCCGGGCGCGTGGTCGCGAGGTCGAGCTCCACGACGGTGTCGTCGAGTTGGCGATGCACGACGACGGTGACCTCGATCTCCTGCGCGACGAGCTCGCCGCCCGCCGTCTGCCGCTGTACCGCATGAGCACGCGGCTGACGTCGCTCGACGACGTGTTCGTCCACGGAAGCGAGCACCAGTGAGTGCGCCCTCGGCCGGCGGTGCCGTCTACGACCGCGGTTACCGACCGTACGAGGGTGAGCGCGGCGGTCGGGACTCGGCGCGCTGGGCGCTGGTTCGCACCTCGCTGCGGCGAGCGTTGGGCCTGCGCCGTTCTTGGCAGCAGAAGGTCGCGCCGTTCGTGCTCCTCGGGATCGCCACGGTGCCGGCGATCGTCAACGTGGGCATCGGCTACGTCACCCGTGACAGCCCGGTCGATCGGATCGAGATCATCACCTACCGCGACTACGTCGGTGTGTCGACCGCGCTGCTCGTGTTCGTCGCTCTGGCCGGGCCCGACGTGATGTGCCCCGATCGGCGCCAGCGGGTGCTGCCGCTGATCTTCGCCCGGCCGCTGACCGGCGTCGACTACGTCGTCGCCAAGCTGATCGCGATCTGCGGGCTCGTGTTCGCGTTCTCCTTCATCCCCCAGGTCGTGCTGTACGTCGGCCAGACCCTCGTCAGCGACGACGCGCTCGGCTACGTGCGCGGACACCTCGACGTGCTGTGGAAGGTGCCGCTCGCGGTGGCGCTGCTCGCGCTCTACTACGGGGTGATCGCGGTCGCGATCTCGTCGTTGACCAGCCGGCGCATCGTCGCCGGTGCCTCGATCATCGGCCTGTTCCTCGTCACCTCGGCGGTGGCCGGTGCGCTGATCGGTGACTGGACGGAGGGCGAACCCGGCACCTACGCGGGCGTGCTCAACCTGCTCGCCGTGCCGCTGTACCTGCGCGACCTGGTGTTCCTCGGCCACATCGACCCCCGCTCGCCCCTCAACGGGCTGGAGTACGGCGCCCCGCTGGCGATCGGGGTGTACGCGGCGATCGTGCTCGGCGGGATCGCCGTCTTGCTGCGCCGCTACCGGTGGTTGGAGCGATGAGCGAATCCAGCGCGTGGCCAGCGCCTACGCCGGCGGCGCTCGACCCGGCGTTCGTCGATGACGCGACGGTCGAGGTCCGCGAGGCGTCGGTGTGGTTCGGCCAGAAGGTCGCGCTATCGGAGGTCAGCTGCTCGTTCGGCGCAGGGATCACCGGGCTGCTCGGCCCCAACGGCGCGGGCAAGACGACGATGATGCGGGCGATGGCCGGGTTGGCATCGTTGAAGCGGGGCAGCGTGCGCGTGCTCGGCGCCGACCCGCGCCGCCAGCGCGGGGTGTACTCGGGCTTGGCGCTCGTACCCGAGGACGAGGCCGTGCCGCCCGGCCTCACCGCCCGCCAACTCGTCGGCTATGTCGCCGACCTGCACGGTGTGCGCGATCGCGCCGCACCGGAGGCCGCGCTCGCCACGGTCAACCTGGCCGACGTCGCCGATCGGAAGGTGGACGGGTTCAGCAAGGGCATGCGTCAGCGCACCAAGGTCGCAGCAGCGTTGGTGACCGATCCCCGCGTGCTCGTGCTGGACGAGCCGCTCAACGGCGCGGACCCGGTGCAGCGGGTCCGGTTGATCGCGCTGTTCCGCCGTCTCGGTGCGGAGGGCCGCACGGTGATCGTCAGCTCGCACGTGCTCAACGAGGTCGAGCGTCTGGCCGACCGTGTGATCGTCGTGATCCACGGCCGCCTCGCAGCGGCCGGCTCGCAGCGGGCGATCCGTGACGCGATGGACGACGTGCCGCGGCGGGTGCTCGTGCGAGGCGACGACTGGCGCGCCCTCGCCGCCGAGCTCGTCCGCCAGCCATGGGTCACGTCGGTCGCGGTGGAGGGTGACGGCGTGGTCGTGTCCACCACGCGCGCCGGCGATCTCGCGCTCGCCGTGCCGGCGCTGGCCAGCCGGCTCGGCGTGCGCCTGCGCGAGGTCCGCCCGCTCGACGACTCACTCGACAGCCTGTTCCGGGAGCTCGTGCGGTGACGGCTCCGGCTCGGATCCAGCGCAGATCGGCGTTGGGTGCACTCGTCGCCTACACGTTGCGGGCCTGCTTCCCGACCAAGCGCCGGATCGGGATGCTCGTGCCGTGCGGCGGTGCGCTGCTGTTCGGCCTGCTGTCGCTGGCGATCGACGAACCGCGCGAGATCGCGTTCACCCGAATCGCGTCCAACGGCATCTTCGGGCTCGTGGTCCCCTTGGCCGCGCTCGTCATCGGCGACGCGGTGTTGGGCGCGGAGATCCGGTCCGGCACGTTCCACCTGACCTGGATGTCGCCGGTGCGGATGTGGGAGATCGTCGTCGCTCGCTGGATCGGCGGCTGCGTCGTCGCGTTGGTGACCCTCGTGCCGGCGTGCGCGCTGGCCGCTCTGGTTGCTGGATCACCGGGCGCCGCCTGGCCGGCCGCGCTGGCCGCCGCGATTGCCTCGGTCGCTTACGTCGCGGTGTTCGTCGCCGTCGGCTGCATCGCCAAGCGCGCCGCCGTCTGGTCGCTGGCGATCGTGTTCATCGTCGAGCGCCTGCTCGGCGCAGCGCTCACCGGCATCGCCCAGTGGTCGCCGACGTGGCTGTCGCGCGCCGTGTTCCTCGAGTACGCGCCCGGCGTGCTGCCGTCGTTCCCCCGCGACGGCATCCCGAGCGGATCCGGCGCCGTCACCCGCCTGCTGATCCTCACCGCGATCGCGCTCGGGATCGCCGCCTGGCGCCTGCCCCGCCTGGAGCTGTCCGGCGCCTCCGACTGACGAGTCGATCCCTGCCGGCTCGCCCGATCGAGCTTGACCAGTGCCGCGAGCGGAGCGAGCCGCTCGTCAGGACGGCGTTCACGCGCCGAGGGCGTCGGCGGCGAGTTGGGCGCGCAAGACCTGGTCCTCGCGTCGGCGGAAGTGCGGGATGACGTAACGCGCGAACAGCTCCAGCGAACGGTTCCAGCGGTCGGTCGTGACCCACTCGCGGGAGTTGAACAGCAGCGAGCCGAACCCGCCGACCGCCTCGTCGAGCTCCTTGATCTGAGCGACGCAGTCGTCGGGCGAGCCGATGATCCAGGGGATGTTCTCGACCATCCAGTCGAACGTCACGTCCGCGTCGGGCATCGTGTGGTCGCGCTTCATCAGCGGCGCGAGGCCGATCTTGAACAGGTAGTCGTACGACCGCTTGAGCCCGTCGCGGATCTCGTTCATCGCCGCGTTCTTCGAGTCGGAGACGAACACCTCGCGACAGATCCGCCAGTCCCGGCGCGCCGCGGCAGGGTCGCGTCCGGCGTTCGACGCGGCCTCGGCGAGCGCTGTGCCCTGGGCGATCAGATCGGGCATCCCAGGATTGTCCTCGATCGAGATCGGCGTGAAGTAGATGCTCAGCGCTGCATAGCCACGCTCGCCGCAGAGCGCGAAGTTGTGCACCCCGGACATCCCGGCGACGGAGAACTGCGGGTGCTCCTGGTACGGACGCACCTGGATCCGCTTGTGGGTCAGCGTCCAGAACTTGCCGGTGTAATCGAGGTGGTCGGTCGACGCGTACAACTGCTCGATGATGTCGAGCGCCTCGTGCATCCGCGGCGTGCCCTCGTCGGCGGGCAGTTGGAAGAACGTCTTGTCGCTGACCAGACCGCCGCCACCGAAGCCGTAGATCAGGCGTCCATGGGTCAGGTGGTCGAGGAACGCGAGCCGTTCGGCAACCATGAACGGGTCGTGGTACGGCAGGTTGATCGTGCCCGTGCCGAGCGCGATGCGCTGGGTCAGGGCCGACGCCTTGGCGAGGAAGATGTCCGGCGCCGGGATGTTCTCGTACGCGCCGGTGTGGTGTTCGCCGACCCAGACCTCGTCGTAGCCCAACCGATCGGCGAGCGCGATCTCCTCCAGCTTGAGGTCGTAGGACAGCGTCCAGTTCGACCACGGGAACGGTTCCGGCATCAGGAACAGTCCGAAGCGCACGATTTGCCTCCTCGAGGCGCCTGGCGGCTCCCCCGAGCCGATCGGGCCGGGACTGTACCGACGGTCTCACGCGCTCGCCGGGTCGAGGTGTCCGCGAAGCTCGGTTCAATCGGCTGGGCCCGGCGTTCACTACCATGTCCAGTATCGAGCAAGGGGCCCTCACCGACGCCGGCATCGCCGCGCTGCGCGCACGCATCGGCGTGCCGATGCCGCATCCCCAACCACCGTGGTACCGCGAGCCGGGCACGGACGCGTTCCGGCACGTTGCCGAGGCGTTCGGCGACGACAACCCGCTGTGGTGCGACCCCGCGTACGGCCCGAACACGGTGTGGGGCGGGCCGATCGCGTCGCCGAACATGAACGGCGGCGACACGCTCATCGGTGAGAACGAGGTCACCGAGCTCGACGCCGACACCCGTGCACTGCTGAAGGGCGATCCGCTGAAGGGCGCCCACGCCTACTACTCGGGCAGTCATCGTGAGTGGTGGCAGCCGCTGCGGCCGGGCATGCGGGTGGTGCGCCGCAACGCGCTCGTCGGCGTCCACGACAAGCGCAGCGCGTTCGCCGACCGGTCGGTGCACGAGTGGACGGCAGAGGTGTTCGCGACGACCGACCGGGTGCTGTCGGCGCAGTTCCGGCTGATGATCCGGACCGACCGCCGCCACGTCGAGCGCAAGGCCGATGCCGGCGAGATCCGTGAGGTCGAGATCCGCCCGTACACGGCAGAGGAGCTCGAACGGATCGACGAGGCCTACGCCGGCGAGACCGATCGGCGACGAGGTGCCGAGCCGCGCTGGTGGGAGGACGTGGAGGTCGGCGACGAGGTCGGTCCGCTGGTCAAAGGCCCGATGCGTGTCACCGACATGGTGGTCTGGCACACCGGCATGGGCATGGGCCTGTACGGGGTCAAGGCGTTGCGCCTCTCGTACCAGCAGCGTCAGCGGACACCTGGCTTCTTCCGCCCCGACGACCTGAACATCCCCGACGTGCACCAGCGCGTGCACTGGGATCCGGAGTGGGCGCGCCGTGCCGGCAACCCGGCGATCTACGACTACGGGCGGATGCGCGAGACCTGGCTCGTGCACCTCTGCACCGACTGGATGGGCGACGACGCCTGGCTGGCCGCGCTCGACGTGCAGTTCCGGAAGTTCAACTACGTCGGTGACACGCACTGGATGCGCGGGAAGGTGACCCGCCACTACCTCGCTGACGGCGATCGGCCTGCGGTCGATCTCGACATCTGGGGCGAGAACCAGCGCGGGGAGATCACCTGCCCCGGCCACGCCACGATCCTGTTGCCCAGCCGCGGGCACGGCCCGGTGCGCCTGCCCGATCCGCCGGGCGCGGCGACCACCTGCCAGCAGACGCTCGACGCGCTCGTCGCTCGGTTCGCGGCAGAGGAAGCAGGGGGGACCTGATGCTCAAGGACTATCCGGACCCGGTCGACGGGCTCCAGGTCGTGCGCGACGGCGACGTGCTGCGGCTGCGGCTCGACCGTCCGAAGCGGCGCAACGCGATGACCGACGAGATGGTGCTCGCGCTCAACGAGATCGTCGACGTCGCCGGCTCCGACGAGTCGGTGCGGGTGATCCACCTGACGAGCGAGGGCGAGCACTTCTGTTCGGGGTTCGATCTCGGGCTGCGCGGCTCGGCAGCCGGCAAGCAGCGGGTCGGCTCGACGCAGCGCCAGATGCGCTGGCACGTGAACCGGTTGATCCCCTCGATGCTGGAGTGTCAGACGCCGATCGTGACGACGGTGCGCGGTTGGGCGATCGGGCTCGGACTGGACATCGCGCTCGCCAGCGACTTCGTGATCGCCGCCGATGACGCCCGGTTCTGGGCACCGTTCGTCGGCGCCGGCTTCACGCCCGACAGCGGCGCGTCATGGATGCTGCCGCGCCTGATCGGTGTCGCCCGGGCCCGCGACATGCTGTTACTCGGACGCAAGGTCGATGGTGCAACGGCCGCCGCGTGGGGGCTGATCCACGACGCCGTCCCGGAGTCGGAGCTCGACGCCGCGGGCGAGGCGCTGGTCGCCCAGCTCGCCACGTCGGCCACCGTTGCCCTCGGCCTGGCGAAGCTCCTGCTGCACAGCTCGCTTTCCACCGATCTGCATCGCCACCTTGCCGACGAGGGCTTCGCCATGGAGCTGTCCAGCCGCAGCGACGACTTCAAAGAAGGCGGCCGAGCCACCCGCGACAAACGCCCCCCCGACTTCCAAGGCCGCTGACCACTCGCCTGGGCGCGCTCCGCGCACGGAGACGCGCACGTCGCGCCCAAGCGCACCGTCGAGGCTTCGCGAGCGCAGCGAGCTCCCCGGACACAGCGGGCGCGGCCACGAACCGGCGCCGCAGGCACTCACGCGAGCGCAGCGAGCCGCGCTGGCGTG
>CAZMGD010000040.1:30310-33148 GCA_964565705.1 uncultured Ilumatobacteraceae bacterium
GCCACGAACCGGCGCCGCAGGCACTCACGCGAGCGCAGCGAGCCGCGCTGGCGTGCTCAGGCGCCGCCAGCGAGCGCAGCGAGCCATCAGTACAGCGCGCTATCCCCTTCGCAGCAACGTGCCGGTGCCGAGGCCGCCGCCGCAGCACATCGTGACGAGCGCGTGCTCGCCGTCGGTGCGCTCCAGCTCGTGCACGGCCTTGGTGATCAGCGCGGTGCCGGTGGCACCGAGGGGATGGCCGAGGGCGATCGCCCCGCCGTTCGGGTTGACCTTGGCCATGTCGGCGCCCAGCTCGCGCTCCCATGCCAGCACGACCGAGGCGAACGCCTCGTTGATCTCGATGACGTCGAGATCGCCGATCGACAACCCGTTGTCGGCGAGCAGCTTGCGGGTCGCGGGGATCGGGCCCTCCAGCATCAGCACCGGATCGCAACCGACGAGCGTGACGTCGACGACGGTCGCCAGCGGGCGCAGACCCAGCTCCTCGGCACGACTGCGGCGCATCAGCACAGCGGCCGACGCGCCGTCGGCGATCTGGCTGGACGTGCCCGCGGTGTGGATGCCGTCGGGGCGCCCGGTCGGCTTCAAGCCGGCGAGCGCCTCCAGCGTCGTCACCCGCAGCCCCTCGTCGCGAGCGATCGTCGTGTCGTCCAGCTCGACCGGCACGATCTGGGTGCCGAAGCGGTCCTCGTCCCATGCGGCCGCGGCGCGGTCCTGAGAGTGCTTGCCGAACGCGTCGGTGTCGGCGCGGGTGATGCCGTACTTCTCGGCGATCCGCTCGGCGCCCTCGAACTGTGAGGTGAACTCGTGGTGCGCCCAGTAGTTCCGGTTCACCGGCTTGCCGACGTTCGGCTCCTTCGGTGACGACGAGCCCATCGGCACCTGGCTCATGACCTCGACCCCGCAGGCCAGCGCGGCGTCGACGACGCCGCTCGACACGAGCGCGTAGGCCAGACCGGCGGCCTGTTGCGACGAGCCGCACTGCGAGTCCACCGTCGTCGCCGGCACGTCGAACGGCAGACCCTTGGTCAGCCACGCGGTCCGGGTCACGTTCATGCTCTGCATGCCGACCTGGCCCACGCAGCCGCCGACCACCTGGCCGATGACCGCCGGGTCGACACCCCCACGATCGAGCGCCGCGTGCTGGGCGACGCCGAGCAGGTCGACGGCGTGGCTGCCCGACAGGCCGCCGCCGCGCTTGCCGAACGGTGTGCGCACGGCGCTGACGATGACGACGTCGTTGGGTTGGTTGCTGGTCACGAGACCCCCTTGGTCCGTTGGATCTGGTTGAACGGTACGTCCTTGTCCACCCTCGGTTCGAGTGGCAGACCCAGCACCCGCTCGCCGAGCGTGTTGCGTTGGATCTGATCGGTGCCGCCGCCGAAGCGCAGCGTCCACTGATCGACGAAGAAGTGCTGCCAGCTGCCGCCGTCGATCGCGCTGTCGCCGTCGAGGGCTGCGTCGGCACCGAGCAGCTCCAGCACGAGGTCGCCGGTCGCGGCGAGGTGCTGCGACGTGGCGAGCTTGGCCACGGAGGCCTCGGGGCCGGTCGGTGTGCCCTGGGCGAGCGCGGTGTGCAGCCGCAGCTGCAAGAACCGGAGCATCTCCAGGCGCGTGTGGGCGCCGGCGAGCTGCTGGCGGATCACCGGGTCGTCGATGCGGCCCATCCGGCGAGCGAGGTCGGCGATGCGCGAAAACGTCACCGCCTGGCCCAGCTCGCCGACGAGCGTGCGCTCGCTCGTGAGCGTCGCCATGATCGGGCCCCAACCCTGGTCGACCTCGCCGACGACGTTCGCGACCGGGACGCGCACGTCGGTGAGGAAGACCTCGTTGAAGTGGGCGTGGCCGGTGCTCTGGCGCAGCGGGCGGACGTCGATGCCCGGGGTGTGCATGTCGAGCAGGAAGAACGTGATGCCGCGGTGCTTGGGCACGTTCGGGTTCGTGCGGGCGAGCAGGATCGCCCAGTCGGCGTGTTGGGCGTCGGAGCTCCACACCTTCTGCCCGTCGATCACGAACTCGTCACCGTCGCGGACCGCAGCGGTGCGCAGTCCGGCGAGGTCGGATCCGGCCTCGGGCTCGCTGAAGAGCTGGCACCAGATCTCCTCGCCGCGCAGCAGTGGAGGCAGGTAGCGCGCCTGCTGCTCGGGCGTCCCGTACTTCATCAGCGTCGGCCCGGTCATGCTGATGCCGACCGAGAACAGCCGTGTCGAGACGTCGAAGTGGTTGGCCTCCTGGTCGAAGATCACCTGCTGCCACGCCGTCGCGTCGCGACCGCCGTACTCGGACGGCCAGGTGATCGCGCCCCATCCGTCGGCGGCAAGCGTGGATTGCCACGCCTTGCTGTTGGCGATGTAGTCGGGGTGCGAACTGTTCCGTGACCACCCGAGCCCGTCGTCGGCAGCCGTGGCGTGCGCCTCCAGCCACGAGCGCACCTCGGCGCGGAACGCGGCATCTGCTGGGGTGTCGTCGAGCTCCATCAACGCTTCTCGTAGGTGATGCCGGAGGTTTCCACGTCCCAGCTTTCCGGGGTGGCACCCTCGTCGCGCAGCTCGCGCTTGAGCACGCGGCCGACCGGGCTGCGCGGCAGCTCGGCGCGGAACTCGATGTAGCGGGGCAGGGCGAAGTACGGCAGTTGGTCGATCGCCCAGCGGAACAGCTCCTCCTCGGTCAGCGTCGAGCCCTCCTTCAGGGTGGCGGTGATCTTGAGGTCGTCCTCCGTCAGCGGGCTCGGCACGGCATGGACCGCGACGTCGGCGAGCTGGCCGTGGCCCATCAGGATCCGTTCGACCTCGAAGCTGGAGATGTTCTCGCCCCGGCGGCGCAGGTAGTCGGCCTTGC
>CAZMGD010000041.1:0-31888 GCA_964565705.1 uncultured Ilumatobacteraceae bacterium
CCAGTCGAGGTCGCAACGGGCCGTGATCAGCTCGTCGCCGGCCGTGCACGCCTGGGCGACGACCTGGCCGGACGGCGCCACGATGAGGCTCTGGGCGAGCGAGTCGACCCCCTCCTCCACCCCACCCTTGGCCACGCCCACGACCCACGTGCCGTTCTGGTACGCGCCGGCCTGCATCACGAGGGCGTTGGGGAACCCCTGGAGGATGTCCTGGCTCGGGTCGGGCGGGTAGTGGATCGGCGTGTTGTAGCCGCACAGGATCAGCTCGACGCCCTGCAACCCCATCACCCGGTAGGACTCCGGCCAGCGGCGGTCGTTGCAGATCATCATCCCGACCAGGCCACCGAACGCCCGCCACACGCCGAACCCCTCCGGCCCTGGTTCGAAGTAGTACCGCTCGGCGTGCTGGAACGGGCGGTCCGGCTCGTGGTGCTCGTGGCCGGGGATGTGCACCTTGTGGTAGCGGGCGACCACGCTGCCGTCGCGCTCGACGAGGATCTGCGTGTTGAAGCGGTGGACGGTGCCGTCACCCTCGGCTTCGGTCAGCTCGGCGTAGCCGAGGCAGAAACCCATGCCGAGGCGCTTCGCCTCGTCGAACAGCGGCTGCGTGTCGGGGCCCGGCATCGACCGCTCGTACCAGTGGTCGGCCTCGGTGATGTCGTCGACGAACCAGCGGGGGAAGAACGTCGTCAGCGCCAGCTCGGGGAAGACGACCAGCTCGACCCCGTGCTGGTGTGCCTGGTGCAGCAGCGTGATCAGTCGCTCGACCACGTCCTTGCGGGTGTCGTCGCGCTGCACGGGACCCATCTGTGCGGCGCCGACGGTCACGATGCGCTCGTTCACGAGCCGCCTCCTTGGTCGTGGGCCAGCGCCCAGAGGACGTGCAGCAGCACGTCGGCGCCGGCGGTGAGATCGGCGGTGGACGTGTGCTCGGCCGGGTTGTGGCTGATGCCGCGCACCGACGGCACGAACACCATCGCCGTCGGGCACAACCGGGCCAGCATCTGGGCGTCGTGTCCGGCGCCGCTCGGCATCCGGAGCACGGTGTTGCCGAGTCGAGTCGCGGTCCGCTCGACGAGATCCACGACGTGCGGGTCGAACTCCACCGGTTGGAACCGGGCCAGCGAGCGGGATTCGATCGTGACGCCTTCGGCGTCTGCCAACCGAGCCAGCTCCTCGGCGATCGCCGCCTCGGCCTCGCGCAGCACCGCCTCGGACGTGTTGCGGACGTCGAGCGTCATCGTGGCCCTCGCCGCGACCACGTTGACGAGGTTCGGGTGCAGCGTCAGGGAACCGACCGTGCAGACCTGGTGGCCGCCGAGCTCCAGCGCCAGGCGGCGGAGGAACACGGCGATCGCCGCGGCGACGTACGAGGCGTCGTGGCGCAGGGCCATCGGCGTCGTGCCGGCGTGGTTGCTCTGCCCGCGAATCGTCACCTCCTGCCAGGAGATGCCCTGCACGCCGGTGACCGCGCCGATGCCGAAGCCCTCGGCCTCCAGCACGGGGCCCTGCTCGATGTGCAGCTCCACGTACGCGTGCGGTGCCAGGCCGGGGCAGGGCACGGGTCCGAGGTAGCCGATCCGGTCGAGCTCGTCGCCGAGGCGAGCGCCGTCGATGCCGACGATGTCGTGCGCCTCCTCGACGGACAGCCCGCCGGCGTACACGAGCGAGCCGAGCATGTCGGGGGCGAACCGGGCGCCCTCCTCGTCGGTGAAGAACGCGACCGACAGTGGGCGGCGCGGGGTGCGGCCGGTGCGCTGCAACGTCTCGATCACCTCGAGCCCACCGAGCACGCCGAGGTTGCCGTCGTAGCGCCCACCCGTGCGGACGGTGTCGATGTGCGAGCCGGTCATGACCGGTGCTCCGTCGCCGACCTGCCAGGTGCCCACGACGTTGCCGATCGCGTCGACCCTGACATCGAGGTCGAGGTCGCGCATCCACGACACGACGAGATCGCGCCCGTCGCGGTCGTCGTCGGTGAGCGCCAGCCGAGCACAGCCGCCACCGTCGATCGCGCCGATCTCGGCGAGGGCATCGAGGCGCGCCTGCAGCCGGGCGCCGTCCACGCGCACGTCGTCGATCGGAGCGGGCATCGACGGGCACACTACCGAGCGCTTCTCGGAGCCGCCCGGGTGTCCACGTCGGTGTGAGCGTCAGCGTCTGTGTGATCGCAGACGGCTGTGAGCCAGGGCGGGACCAGCTCGGTTCACACAGACCGCGACCTTTCACACGGTCTCGGACACGGTGCGCCGGCGGACAAGATGGCCGACATGACGATCGACCGCGCTCGACTGGCGCAGCTGCACGCCGAGGAGGAGCGTCGCTACGTCGAGCTCCATCCGGCGTCGGCGGCACTGGCGACGGACGCGCGAGCACATCTCCTGGGCGGGGTGCCGATGGCATGGATGACGCGGTGGCCCGGCGCGTTCCCGCTGACGTGCGTGCGGGCGAGCGGTGCCCGGTTCACCGACGCCGACGGGCTGGACTACGTGGACTTCTGCCTCGGCGACACCGGGGCGATGACCGGGCATGCGCTGCCGGCCGTCGCCGACGCCGTGGCGGCCCAGGCCCGCCTGGCGGTCACGACGATGCTGCCGTCTGCCGACGCGGCGTGGGTCGCCGCCGAGCTGCAGCGGCGGTTCGGGTTGCCGGCGTGGCAACTGGCGATGACCGCGACCGACGCCAACCGGTTCGCGCTACGCCTCGCCCGGCACCTGACCGGCCGGCCGAAGGTGGCGGTGATGGACTGGTGCTACCACGGCACCGTCGACGACACCCTCGCGGTGCTCGACCAGCACGGCGC
Source organism: uncultured Ilumatobacteraceae bacterium (assembly GCA_964565705.1). GTDB lineage: Bacteria > Actinomycetota > Acidimicrobiia > Acidimicrobiales > Ilumatobacteraceae > CAZMGD01. Next base: position 2,804 of record CAZMGD010000041.1, read on the forward strand.
CGTGGTCCCCCGGCCCGGAGCACTCGGCCCGCCGGTCGATCCCGCGCTGACCACCCGGGTGGTGCCGTTCAACGAGATCGACACGCTGGCGCGCGGCCTGGCCCATGGTGACGTGGCCTGCGTGCTGATGGAGCCGGCGCTCACCAACATCGGCATCGTGCTGCCAGAACCCGGCTACCTCGACGCCGTGCGCCGGCTGACCCGCGAGCACGGCGCGCTCTGGATCGTCGACGAGACGCACACGATCTGCGTCGGCCCCGGCGGAGCGACAGCAGCGTGGGGGTTGGAGCCAGACCTGCTGGTGATCGGCAAGCCGATCGGCGGCGGCGTGCCGATCGCCGCCTTCGGCATGTCGGCGGAGGTGGCCGGCGCACTCGCGGTGGCGATGGCCGACGACGGCATCGACGTGTCGGGCATCGGCGGCACCTTGACAGGCAACGCCTTGTCGGTCGCCGCTGCGCGAGCGACGCTGTCGAGCGCGCTGCGGGACGAGGACTTCGCAGCCGCCGTCCCGCTGGCCGACGCCTGGGCCGACGGCGTGCAGCGAACGATCGCCGCGGCGAGGTTGCCGTGGCACGTGCAGCGGCTGGGATGTCGAGCCGAGTACTGGTTCTCACCGCCGCCGCGCACCGGCGCCGAAGCCGCCGCGGCGTCGGATCACGAGCTCGATGCGTTCATGCACCTCTGGGCACTCAACCGCGGGGTGCTGCTGACCCCGTTCCACAACATGGCGCTGCTGTCGCCATTCCACACCGCTGCCGACATCGATCTCCACAGCGAGGTGTTCGCCGGTGCCGTCGCCGCGCTGACCGGTCGCCGATGATCGCCGTCTTGCTCGTCGCGCTGGCGCTCGTGGGCGTGGCCAACTGGTGGTCGCGTTGGCGTGAGAACCGCAGGGTGGAGGCGATCACCAAGCCGCTGTTCACCGTGCTCGCCGCAGCGCTCTGCGCGGCGCACGCCGACGGCCCGGCCGTCGCCGTCGCGTTGCTGGCGTTCGCGTGCTGCCTGGTCGGCGACGTGGCACTGCTGCCCGCCGTGAACGTGTTCATCGCCGGGCTCGGTGCATTCCTCGTCGGCCACCTGCTGTTCGTCGTCGCGTTCGTGGTCGAGGGACTCGACCGCCCGTGGTTCGCGCTGGTCGCCGCTGCGCTGCTGGTGCCGTTGCTCGCCGGTCCGGGCCGAGGGATCCTGCGCCACAGCGGCGGGATGCGCGGCCCGGTGACCGGCTACCTCGTGATCATCTCGGCGATGATGCTCGTCGCCTGGGCGACCGGGCGGCCGGCGGCGATGATCGGTGCCGCCGCGTTCGTGGTCAGTGACACCCTCCTCGGCTGGGGGAGGTTCGTCCGTGAGCGCCCGTGGATACCCGTCGCCGTCATGGTGAGCTACCACGCCGCGCTGGTCGGGCTGGCGCTCGGCTTCGGGTGAGGCGATCGAGATCGCGCAGCGCGTAGCGGAGGTGTTGGAAGGACTCCTCGAACACCGTGGACAGGCAGTCGACGACAGCGGTCGTGCCGTTCTCCAGCACCTCGACCTCACGCCCGAGCTCCCCGGCGGTCACGGTGGCGAGGTACGCGGACAGCGTGGCGGCCTGCTCAGCGCGGATCGCCAGGACCTCGTCGAGCGACGCCTCGGCATCGCGGTCGATCCCGGGCCACGGGAAGTCCCGTGATCCGGCGTTCGAGATGCCGATCGGGTGGAACGCCGGCGCGCCGAGCACCGGTGCGAAGAACCACTTGTCGTCGGCGAACACCAGGTGACGCAGCGTCTGGACGAACGACCACTCGCCGCCGACGGACTCGTGCTGCTGCGCCTCGCCGAGCTGCCGGGCACGCTCGACCGCCGATGCCCACGCCGCTTCAAGAGCTGCCCACGCGCGGCGGATCCCGTCCGGTTCGCGGGCTCGGATCTCGGCCCGGAGGGGATACCACGGGTCGTGCTCGTTGACGAAGCCCGTCACGTCGACGCCGTTGATCGTGATCCGATCGATCTCGGCGTCGATGTCCACGTCGATCAGCCGGGAGTGGGTGACCGACGCGCCGGTGAGGTCGACGTCGCGGAAGTGGGCCCGGGTGAGATCGACCGCCCAGAAGACCGCCTCGCTGAGATCCTGGTACTCGAACTCCTGGCCCATCACCTCACCTCACCTCACCGCCCGAATGCCACCATCCACTGCTCGCGGCTGGTGGGACGGAACACGTAGTTGTCCTCGCGGACGGCGGCCATCGTCGCGCTCGACGGCACGGAGTAGCGGTGGCCGGGGAACACGATCGTGTCGTCGGGCAGCGCGGCGAGTCGTTGCAGGCTGAAGTACATCTGCTCGGGGTCGCTGCCGGGCAGGTCGGTGCGGCCGCAACCCTCCAAGAACAGCGTGTCGCCGGCCACCAGCCGACCGTCGACGAGGAAGCACTGGCTGCCGGGCGTGTGGCCGGGCGTGTGGACGAGCTGCACGTCGATGCCGCCGACGGTCACGACGTCGCCCGGATCGTGCACGGCGAGGTCGGCGGCGGTGAGCCCGGTCGTGCGCTCGACCCATGGCGCCTCCTCCCGCTGCACGTGGATCGGCACCGACACCCGGTCCAGCAGCGCTGCGACACCCTCGATCGAGAAGCCCATCATCGAGCCGCCGACGTGGTCGGGGTGGTAGTGGGTGGCGAGCGCGCCCGACACGGTCATCCCGTCGGCGGCGGCGATGTCGAGCAGGTCGCCGACGGCGTAGGCCGGGTCGACCACCAGGCACTCGCCGGTGTCCCGGTCGCCGACCAGGTACACGAAGTTGACCATCTGCGTGCCGACCTGGTCGCCGACGGCGAAGTCGCGGCCCGACAGGAGCTGGCGGAAGTAGAGACGCTCGGTCACCCCTTGATCCTGCCGCACTCGCGGCCCGAGCGGGCAGACTGGGAGACCCATGGGGACCGAACACGCCCACCTGCTGCGCCTGGAGGCCGGCCAGCCGATCCCGTTCGGGGGCGACCGCGTGGCCGTCGTCGACTCCGATCTGGCCGCCGCCTTCGAGCCCGGCGACCGGCTGGTGGTCGTGCAGCAGTCCGGCGACCTGCTGCGCATCCCGGCCGCCGAGCACGCGGCCGCCGACCGTGCCGTCAGCGCGGCTGCAGGAGCGTTCGACGCCGTCCGCGCCGCCGAGCCTGATCGGATCACCGCGTTCTACGACGCGTTCGCCCGGCTGCTCGCCGACGACACGGTGTTCGCGCGGATCGCCGCGGCGAACGCTGCCGACGTGTCGAGCGCGGCTGCGCGCGGGCGATCGACGACCCGGCTGGCGCTGAGCGGCGGCATGCGGGCATCGATGATCGAGGCGCTGCTGATGTGGCGCGACCTCGGCGCGGGCGGCACCGAGATGCTGGAGCGGGTGGAGCACGAGGGGTGGAACGTCGAGGCCCGCCGCGCACCGCTCGGGCTCGTCGCGTTCGTGTTCGAAGGCCGCCCCAACGTGCTCGCCGATGCCACGGGGGTCCTGCGTTCGGGCAACGTCGTCGTGTTCCGGATCGGCAGCGACGCGCTCGGCACCGCCCGGGCGATCATCGAGCACGCGCTCGGCCCGGCGCTGCGCACGGCCGGCCTTCCGCAGGGCGCGGTGCAGCTCGTCGACGCAGCGAGCCACGCCGCTGGCTGGGCGCTGTTCAGCGATCGCCGCGTCGGTCTCGCGGTCGCCCGCGGCTCGGGCCCCGCTGTCGCCCAACTCGGTGCGGTGGCGCGCCAGGCGGGCATCCCCGTCAGCCTCCACGGCACGGGCGGCGCCTGGCTCGTCGCGACCAGATCGGCGGAGCGCGAGCGCCTTGCGGCCGCTGTCGCTGCCTCGCTGGACCGCAAGGTGTGCAACACGCTGAACGTGTGCTGCGTCACCGCCGACGCCACCGACCTCGTGGCGGTCGTCGTCGACGCCGCCGAGGCCGCAGCGGTGAGTCGCGGCGCGGTCGTGCGGGTGCATGCTGTCGGCGGCGAGGCGGCGAGCGCCGTCGGCCGCGAGCGCTTCGAGCGCGCCGTGATGGTGCGCCGGCCGGAGGGGACGCGCGAGGAGCCCCAGGCGGATCTGATCGACGAGGCCGACCTCGGCACGGAATGGGAATGGGAAGCCGACCCGGAGCTGAGCATCGTCGTCGTGCGCGACCTCGACCATGCCGTCGAGCTGTTCAACTCCCACAGCCCCCGCTTCGTCGCCTCGCTGCTGTCCGCCGATGCCGCCGAGCAGCAGCGGTTCTGGTGGTCGGTCGACGCGCCGTTCGTGGGCGACGGGTTCACCCGCTGGGTCGACGGGCAGTACGCGCTCGGCCGGCCCGAGCTCGGCCTGTCGAACTGGCAGGACGGCCGGCTGTTCGCCCGCGGCGGCGTGCTGTCGGGCGACGGCGTCTTCACCGTCCGCCTCAAGGTCGAGCAGACCGACCCGTCCGTCCGCCGCTGACGTTCTCGGTCGGCTTCTGGTCGCTGGAGCGACCAGAAGCCGACCGAGAACCGTGGGTCAGGTCACCGTGCCCAGCAGTTTGGCTCGCAGCCGGGGCGTGCGCCCGTGACGGGATTCGGCCCGGTCGAGGGAGGCGGTCAGCCGCGCCGCGGCCCGCACGCCGAGCCATCGCAGCGGCTCGGGCTCCCAGCTCGGTGAGCGGTGCTGCACCCAGGGCAGCGTGGTCAACTCGTCGTCGTCCGCACCGGTGATCAGCGCTGCGAGCGTGCGCCCGGCGAGGTTGCTCGCGGCCACGCCGTCGCCGACGTAGCCGCCCGCCCACGCGATCCCGGTGGCGCGATCGAACCCGACCGACGAGAACCAGTCGCGGGGCACGCCGAGCGGGCCGCCCCAACGGTGGTCGATCGCGACGTCGCCGAGGTACGGGAACATCTCGCGCAGCGCGGCCCCGAGGGCGTCGTGCGTCCTACGATCGTGGTCGAACCGGTCGCTGGTGCGCGACCCGTAGTGGTAGGGCGCACCTCGGCCGCCGAACGCCAGCCGATCGTCGGCGGTGCGCTGCCCGTAGACGATGAGATGGCGCGCGTCGTTGAACGTCGCCCGGTCGCCGAGCCCCGCCTGCTCCCAGAACTCCGGCGTCAACGGTTCCGTGGCGATCATCAACGAGTAGATCGGCAGCAGGCGTCTCCGCAGCCCCGCCAGTGTGCTGGTGTAGGCCTCGGTCGCTCGGACCACCACCTCCGCACGCACCGTTCCTCGCTCGGTGCGCACCACGCCCGGCTCGACGGAGCGCACCGTCGTGCGCTCGTGGATCGTCGCGCCCCGCCGCTCGACCCCGGTGGCGAGGCCGCGCACGAGCCGCATGGGATGCAGCGCCGCGCAATGCGGCGTGTAGGTGCCGCCGATGACGTTGGAGGCGCCGACCCGGGCCCGGGCGTCTCGGCCGTCGAGCAGCTGGAGGTCGCCGTCGCCGAACCCGAACCGTTGCATCGTGGCGACCTCGTCGCGCAGCCGCTCGAGCTGCGGACGGCTCCTGGCGAGCGCAACGTAGCCGCCGTGAGCGAGGTCGCACTCGATCCTGTCGTGGCGCGCGGCGGCGATCAGGTCGGCGACGGTCGAGCACATCGTGCGTTGCATCCGTGTCGCGGCGTCGGTGCCCGCGGTCGCCGCCACCGCATCGAGGGGCATCGGCAGCAGCGCCGAGCACCAGCCGCCGTTGCGCCCGCTCGCCCCGAAGCCCACGTGCTCGCGCTCGAGCACGATGACGCGCAGCGCTGGATCACGATCCAGCAGCGATCGCGCCGTCCACAGTCCCGTGTACCCGGCGCCGATGATCACCACGTCCGCGTCGCGATCGCCCGGGAGCGCAGGCCGCGGCGCCCACGACGGTGCGGTGGCCTCCCAGAGCGACGTCACCGCCGCAACGTAACCAGTCGGACCCGAGCCCACCGATAGCCTCCCCCGCCGTGCTGTCCAGGCCGGCCCGTCCCGACACCGTGTGGCACCGCGCCGTCGACGTGGCGAAGCGGGCGGCGGGCGAGGCGGTGCACCGCGGCTGGGAGGCAGCGGTGGAGCTCGGCGCGATCGGCCCCGACACACGCCGCGGCAAGCGCTTCGGCAGCCTTGGCGCGAGCAGCGTGATCTGCTTCCCGCCGACGGCGATCTTCAACGAGCGCTACATCCACATCGGGGCGAACACGATGTTCGGGCCGCAGTGCACGCTGTCGGCGGGGATGGTGCCGGGTCAGCAGTGCGTGAACGACGAGGTGATCCGCGTCGGCGACCGGTGCCTGATCGGCAAGGGGAGCGCGATCGTCGGGCACCACGAGATCGTGATCGGCGACGACGTGTGGACCGGACATCACGTCTACATCACCGACCAGAACCACGGCTACGAGGACGTGACCCTGCCGATCTCGCGCCAGGCGATGCCCGAACGGGCCGTCCGCATCGGCGACGGCTCGTGGCTGGGGTATGGCGCTGTGGTGCTGCCCGGGGCGAACATCGGCCGCCACGTCGTCGTCGGTGCCAACTCGGTCGTGACCGGCGAGCTGCCGGACTTCAGCGTCGCGGTCGGTTCGCCGGCGAAGGTGATCCGCCGCTACGACCCGGGCGAGGGCTGGCACCGTCCCTGAACGTCAGGACAGGTCCTTCGGGCTGGCGCAGTCGGGCATGAAGTTCGGCAGGGCGAAGTCGTCGAGGAACCCGCTGAGCGGCTGACCGTCGAGCACGGTCTCGTCGAAGCGGTTCGGGCCGCCCGCACGTAGCTGGGCGGTGTAGTCGTGGCGATCCTGGATCAGGGTGCGGTAGTACCGCTCCCACTGGGACACGAGCGCACGGTCCTCGGCCGAGGACGGTTGCACGGCGACGATCTGGTCGAGCATGCGCTCGATGATGTCCGTGGCCTCGTCGACGATCCGGGCCCGTTCGGCGAGGGCGGCGGGTCCGGCGTCGTCGATCTTGCGCGGGTCGAACAGCTCGTCGCGCCGGGCGTTGGCGTCCTCGCAGATGCGCTGGGCGCGATCGGTCCAGGCCGTGTCGTCGAGGTGCACCGTGGCCTTCTTGGTGGCGAAGCCGAACGCGTAGATCCACATCGCGACGATCGGCAGGCACACGAGCACGATCGCCCATCGCACCCACTTGCGTGGCGGGCGCTCGGGCGCCGGGTCGCTCACGACGTGGCGTTCTTCGCCGGCCGGTAGGAGGTGGCCAGCTGCAGGGCGGCGCCGCCCACACCGACGATGCCGGCGATGCCGAGGCCCCACCAGCCCTCGACGTCGAGGTCGATCGCGTGGTCGATCGACCACTCACCGGCGCCCATCGTGGCGACCGCGAGGACGCCGATGGCGATGGTCGCGCAGTACTCCCAGCCCTGGTTCGGCTTGAAGATGAAGAACCCGACCTTCCAGTGCTCGGTGTAGATCGCCACCAGCATCACGCCGATGATCCCGGCGGCGGCGAGCGGTGTGAGCAGGCCGGCAGCGAACATGACGCCGGCGCCGATCTCGGTGCACGCCGCCAGCAGGGCCTGTGCCTTGGGCCACTTCATGCCCATGCTCCCGAACCACCGGGCCGTGCCCGGGATGCGGCCACCGCCGAAGAACTTGTTGTAGCCGTGGCAGGCGAGGAAGAGCCCGAGGCAGAGGCGCAGCATGAGCAGGCCGAGGTTCAGTTGGTCCACGCCAGGAGGCTACGGGGACCCATATGATCCAACACCATGCAACAGCCATCCCGGCTGCGGCAGGCGATCACGCTGATCGGCAGCCTGGTGCGGCTGCACCCCAAGCTCTTCGCGGCCGCAGTCGCTGGCTCCGCGGTCTTCGCACTCTGCACCGTCGCTTCGGCGATCGCGCTCCAGTGGGTCACCGACCACGTGATCCTGCCCCGCTTCGAGGACGGCCACGTCTCGATCTCCACGGTCGTGACCGGCCTGGCCGCGATCGTGATCATCGGCCTGATCCGGGCGATCGGTGTCGTGATCCGCCGCTCGTTCGCCGTGATGACGCAGTACCGCGTCGCGGAGACGCTGAGCGACGAGGTCGTCGACCGCATCGTCGCTCAGCCGGCGCCGTGGCATCGTCGCCAGACGGCCGGTGACCTGGTGGCCCGGGTCGGTGTGGACGTGGACGCGACGATCGCCGTCCTCGCGCCGACCCCGTTCGCGACCGGGGTCGTGCTGATGGTGTTCGTGTCGGCGATCTGGCTGATCGCCACCGATCCGGTGCTCGGTGTGGCCGCGACGCTCGTGTTCCCGCTGCTGATCGCGATGAACGTGGCCTACCAGCGCCGGGTCGATCGCTTCTTCAGCGACGCCCAGGGGCACCTCGGCGACCTCTCGGAGGCGGTGCACGAGAGCTTCGACGGCGTCGCCGTCGTGAAGGCGTTCGGCGCCGAGGAACGCGAGACGGAGCGCCTCGCCGTGATCGCCAGCCGCCTGCGCGAGGCCCGGGTCGGTGCGGTCCGGCTGCGGAGCACGTTCGAGTCGTTGCTCGACGGGGTGCCCAACGCCGTCAACATCGCCCTGGTCTTCGCCGGTGCGTTCCGGGTCCGTTCGGGGGCGATGACCGTCGGGGAGATGACGAGCTTCGTGTACCTGTTCACCCTCCTCGTGTTCCCGCTGCGCCTGATCGGGTTCGCCCTCTCCGAGCTGCCGCATTCACAGGCCGGGCTGGCGCGCGTGCGCGCTGTGATCGACGAGCCGTTGGAGGTCGACCCCGCCACGAGCCTCGGTCGGTCGGGCGCCGAGGTGCGCGTCCGCGGCCTCGTGGCCGGGCACCTGCCCGGCCAAGAGGTGCTGCGCGGCGTCGATCTCGACGTGGCCAGCGGGCGGACCCTCGCCATCGTCGGCGCGACCGGATCGGGGAAGACCACGCTGCTGCACGTGCTCGCCGGGCTGGTGCCGGTCGAGTCCGGCGCCGTGACGCTGCCAGGCGGGGTGTCGACGCTCGTGTTCCAGGAGCCGTTCGTGCTCGCCGCGTCGATCCGCGACAACGTGACGCTCGGTGTGCCGTACCACGACGACGACGTGCTCGCCGCGCTCCAGATCGCCGAGGCGGGGTTCGTGGCAGACCTGCCCGGCGGCCTGGGCGCGATGCTCGGCGAGCGCGGGGCGGGCCTCAGCGGCGGGCAGCGCCAGCGGGTCGCGCTCGCCCGGGCGCTGGTGCGCCGGCCGAGCCTGCTCCTGCTCGATGACACCACGTCGGCGCTCGACCCGTCGACGGAGGGTCGGGTGCTCGACAACCTGCGGCACTCGTCGATGGACTCGACGGTGATCGCCGTCGCATCACGTCCGTCGACGATCGCGCTGGCCGACGAGGTCGTCTACCTGCGCGACGGGACCGTCGCCGCGCAGGGGCCGCACGATCACCTGATGCGCATGGTGCCCAGCTACCGGCAGCTGATGGCTGCGTTCGAGCACGACCGCGCGGCGGAGGCACAGGGATGAGCCGAGCGCTGCAGGCCGAGGTCGGCGGGTGGGGTGCGGTCGAGACCATCGGTCGCGGCGTGAAGGCCGCGCCGGCGCTGCGCACGGGCTTCGGTGTCACCCTGCTCTTGGCGATGGTCGGCGCCGGCGGACGCGTCGTCGTACCGGTCCTGATCCAGCAGGCGATCGACAAGGGCTTCCAGCCCGGTGACATCGACGTCGGGCTGGTCGGGTGGTTGGCACTCGCCGGCTTCGGCGCGGTCGCGGTCGCGACGCTGGCCCAGCGCACAGCGGTTGCCCGGCTGGGTCGGCGCAGCGAGGAGGCGCTGTACGGCCTGCGGGTGCGCCTGTTCGAGCACATCCATCGGCTGAGCCTCGAGGACCACAACGACGAGCGACGGGGCGCGCTCGTGGCCCGGGTCACGTCCGACACCGAGACGCTCGCCCAGTTCTTCCAGTGGGGCGGGTTGGCCTGGTTGCTCGACGGCACGCTGATGCTCGTCGTCGCCGCGGTGATGATCGCCTACAACTGGCTGCTCGCGCTCGTCGCCTTCGTCGTCGCCGCCCCCCTCGGGTTCGTGCTGCGCAAGGTGCAGCGCCGCTTGGTCGCTGCCTACGACCGAGCCCGGGCCCGCAACGCGGAGCAGTTGACGGCGGCGAGCGAGCTCGTCGCCGGTGCCGAGACCATCCGCGTGTACGACGCCGGCGACCGTTTCGGTGCCGAGACGAAGCGGACCGTGAAGGCCCGCGCCGACGCCAACATCCGTGCCGGCGTGATCGGCGCCTTGCTGTTCCCGTCGGGCGAGGTGTTCAACGCGCTGACGATCGCGGCGGTGATCGGCGTCGGGGTCTGGCGAGGTCCCGAGAGCGGGCTGACCGCTGGAGCGCTGATCGGCTTCGTGTTCCTCACGTACCGCTTCCTCGAACCCATCGCCGAGTTCACGGAGATCCTCGACCAGACCCAGACCGCGGTGGCGGGCCTGCGGCGCGTGCTCGGCGTGCTCGAGATCCCGGTCGGACCGCCGCCACCGCCGCTCGCGGTCGCGTTGCCCGAGGGCCCGCTCGACGTGCACATCGACGGTGTGAGCTTCGCCTACCGGAATCGGCTCTCGGCGCTCGACACGTCCGACGAGGACGACGCGCCGGTGCTGATCGGCGTCGACGTGTCGATCCCGGCCGGTCAGCAGGTCGCGGTGGTGGGGGAGACGGGCTCGGGTAAGACGACCCTCGGGAGGCTGTTGGCCCGGTTCGCCGACCCGACCGCCGGAACGGTCCGCCTCGGCGGGGTGGCGCTCACCGATGTCGGCAACGACGATCTGCGGACCCGCCTCGTCGTGGTGCCCCAGGAGCCGTTCCTGTTCGACGGCACCATCGCCGACAACCTCGGCTTCGCTCGCCCGGGGTCGTCTCTGGCCGAGCTCCAAGCCGCCGTCGAGGCGCTGGATCTGGGGGAGTGGCTCGAGACGTTGCCCGAGGGATTGGCCACCATGGTCGGGCCGCGCGGCGCGCAGCTGTCGGCCGGCGAGCGGCAGCTGGTCGCGCTCGTCCGCGCCTCGCTGGTCGATCCGGCGATCCTCGTGCTCGACGAGGCGACCTCGTCGGTCGACGCGCTCACCGAGGTGCGCCTGGCGCATGCGCTCGAGCGCCTGGCCGAGGGTCGCACGATCATCGCCATCGCCCACCGCCTCTCCACCGCGGCGCGCGCCGACCGCGTGCTGGTGCTCGATCGCGGTCGCCTCGTCGAGGACGGTCACCACGGCGAACTGGTCGAAGCCGGTGGCATCTACACCCGCATGTACGAGTCCTGGATCCGCTCGACCAGCACCTGACCCCGCTCCTCGTTCGGGCAGCGTCGGGGTGGGGGATCCGCTCGACGACGAGTTCATCGACCGCCGGTCGCGTCACTCAGCGCGCTGGTGACGCGATGATCGTCGCCGCGAGCGCCATGCGGTGATCCTTCGACCACGGCGGACCCAAGCGCCGTCGCGGGCCGTCGAACACCTCATCTGCTCGATCGCCCAGCATGGTCGCCGCCTCGCGCTCGACGTGCTTCGCGTCGTACATCTGGACGTCCCAGCCTCGCTCGCGGGCGAGCTCGGCCAGCACCTGGCGGTACATGATCGAGTCGGCGCGGCTCTCGTGGGGTGCTCGACGTTGGACTGCGATGTCGGCGGGGAAGTCGTGAGGCCAGAGTCGCAACGACATCGACACGATCGCTCCGGACAGCGCCGCCGCCAACGTGTCCAGCTCTGCCGATGCGATGTTGACGGCCGATGCTCGAACCGCGGCCACCATCGCATCCAGCTCGGCGTCGTCGAGCGGTGGGCCGTGCCGGTGCAGCGGATGCAGGCCACCCTCGTGGTGGATCGGTGCCGCTGGGAGGCCCGGCTCGATCAGCTCGATCCTCCGCCGATCCACGACCTCGTGCCGATCGGTGGCCGCGACGACCACGGCCCAACCGAGGTGATGGGCGACGCCGAGCCTGAGCACCGGTCAGTCCAGGAAGTCCAACAGCCCCACGACCGTGTCGACGCGGCAATCGAGGTCGGTACCGGTGTTGCGGACGCTGACGGTCCAGGGTGCCGCGCCACCACTCGGCACGTCCTGCACGTCGGTCGATGCTCGGTCGAGCACGTTGCGGGTGCCGGCGCGCACGAACTCGACGTGGATCGTGTAGCTGCGGGTGCGGCCCGTCTCGTTGCGGATCGTCCCCTGGAACACCTGCCGGCCGTCGACGAGCTCGCACGACGTCGACGCGATCTCGTACTTGCCGGGGCGGATCACGTCGAGGACCACCCGCGTCAACACGAAGCCTCCGATCGCGAAGAGCAGGGCGATCGGCCCGAGGATCAGCCCGACCGTCGCCGCAGGCGACGGTCCTCGTTCGGCACGGCGGCGACGGGCGACGATCCCGAAGACCACCGCGAGCACGCCGCAGACGGCGCCGGCCACGAACGCGAACGGGATCCACGCGGTCGTGATCGCGACGATGCCGAGGACCATCGCCGCTATGCCCATGCCGTTGCCGCGGCGGGGCGTGGAGGGTTGGAACGCTACCGATGGGGCGCCGGTCGGCGTGTGCTGCGTCCCGAGCGGGTCGACCATCCGCTGACCCGCCGTCGAGACGTCCGCCGTCCAGCTGAAACCGTTGAAGTAGCGCAGCTCGAAGCGCCGGAACGGGTCGGGGAACCACCCGGCTGGGTGGCTGCTCATGTGTCGACACGCTTGGGCACCGCGGCACTGTAGCGGCGCGGTTCTGCCCGCCCCCCGGCGCCCCGGCTGCCGTACGATCGGGTCACGTGGAGCTGTACCTCATCCGCCACGGCGAGCCCGAATGGGTGCTCGACGGCCTGAACGTCGTCGACCCCCCGCTCACCGACCGCGGTCACCACCAGTCGAAGGCGATGGCCGATGCCGTGGCTCCCGTGCACTTCGACGAGGTGCTCGTGTCGCCGCTCGTGCGCGCTCGCCAGACCGCTGCACCCCTCTACGCGGCCCAGCAGCGGTCGGAGGTGATCGAGCCGTGGCTGGAGGAGATCCGCAGCCCGCTGTGGCACGGCACGCCCCGCGAGAAGGCCGAGGCCGCCTACCGCGACGATCGAGCGCGCCCGGCCGCGGAGCGCTGGTCGGGTCTCGACGGCGGCGAGCCGGTGCGCGACTTCGTCGACCGGATCCACCTCGGCGCGACGATGTTCCTCGCCGAGCGCGGCATCACCCGGCTGGACCACGAGCTGCCGGTGTGGGACATCGACGCGCCGGACCAGCGCATCTGCCTGGTGGCCCACGCCGGTGTGAACAGCGTGTTGATCTGCCACCTGCTCGGGCTCCAGCCGACGCCATGGGAGTGGGAGCGCTTCGTGCTCGGGCACTCGTCCGTCAGCCGGATCGAGGCGATCCAGCTCGGTGACGGGTGGACGTTCTGCCTGACGGCGATGGGCATCGTCGACCACCTGGCGGTCGAGGACCGCACCCGCTGAACCGACGTCGCTTGCGGCGACCGCTCGCAGCCGGTTAGGAATCGTCCGATGGTGGTCATCCGGGGGGTCGCAGACCTGCGCACGTTGGTCGCCGCGCGCCGCCGTGAGGACGCTCACGTCGGCCTCGTGCCGACGATGGGGTCGCTGCACGACGGTCACCTCTCGCTGATCCGTCGCGCGGCCGCGGAGTGCGATCTGGTGATCGTGTCGGTCTTCGTCAACCCCACCCAGTTCAACGACCCGAACGATCTTGCCGCCTACCCCCGCGACGAGGCGCGCGACGTCGAGCTGGCGGCCCGTGCCGGTGCGCACGTGGTGTTCGCCCCGCCGCCCGACGAGGTGTACCCCGACGGGTTCTGCACGTCGGTGCGCATCGAGGGACCGGTCACCGAGACCCTGGAGGGTGCGGTGCGGGGTCCTGCCCACTTCTGGGGTGTCGCCACGGTGGTCGCGAAGCTCTTCTCGATGACGCAGCCCGACGTCGCCTTCTTCGGGCAGAAGGACGCGCAGCAGTGCGTCGTCGTCCGCCGCCTGGTGCACGACCTCGACCTGCCGGTGCGGATCGAGATCTGCCCGACGGTCCGCGAGCCGGACGGGCTGGCGATGTCGAGCCGCAACGTCCGTCTCGGCGACGACGACCGCCGGCGTGCGCTCGCGCTGCTCGCCGGCCTGACAGCCGTCGAGGACGCGGTCGCCCGCGGCGAGCGCGACGTGCCGGCCCTGGAACGCATCGGGCGAACCGCGTTCGCGCCGTTCGGCGTGGAGGCCGAGTACTTCGCCGGCGTGCACCCGATGACGCTGCACCCGCTGGAGCGGATCGACGGACCAGCCTTGTTCGTGACGGCCGCGCCCGTCGGGCCGGTGCGCCTCATCGACAACGTGACCGTGTCGCTCCCCGAGGTCGTCTGATGTCCAGCCCGCCGCGCCCGGCGACCGACCGAGCGACCAGGCCGGTGACCCTGCCCGACCTCGCCGCGTGGGCCGCCGCCCGCCGCCCGATCGTGATGATCACCGCCTACGACTTCCCGACGGGGCAGATCGTCGACGAGGCCGGGGTCGACGTCGTGCTGGTCGGCGACAGCGCCGCCAACGTCGTGCTCGGTCACCCCTCGACGGTGGCGGTGACGACCGACGAGCTGCTCGTCCTCGTTCGCGCGGTGCGCCGCGGCGTGCGCCGCGCGCTGCTGGTGGCCGACCTGCCGTTCGGCTCGTACGAGGTCAGCGACGAGGACGCGGTCCGCACCGCGATCCGCTTCGCCAAGGAGGGCGGCGCCGACGCGGTCAAGATCGAGCGCGGCGGCAGCTCGGTGGCTCGCGCGCGAGCGATCGTCGCCGCCGGGATCCCCGTCGTCGGCCATGTCGGGCTGACCCCCCAGACCGCCACGGCACTCGGCGGCTACCGGGCCCAGGGTCGCCGCGCGGAGGCTGCGATCGCGATCGAACGCGACGCCCGCGCGCTGGAAGAGGCCGGGTGTTGCTGCCTCGTCGCCGAGGCAGTCCCGGCAGTCGTCGCCGCGCGCATCGCCGACGCGTTGACGATCCCGGTGATCGGCATCGGCGCGGGTGCCGGCGTCGACGGGCAGGTCCTCGTGCTCCACGATCTGCTCGGCATGTCGGCAGGCACCCCACCCAGGTTCGTCCGCCAGTACGCGTCGCTGCGCGGAGAGATCCTCGATGCCGTCGGGCGCTACGCGGCAGACGTCCGAGACGGCACATTCCCGACCGAGGAGCACACGTACCCGATGGCGACCGACGAGGAGCGCGCCTACCTCGACGGTTGATCGTCAGTGGCCGACGTCGTCGAGCAGCCCGAGCAGCGCGCTCGTGGCCCGCTCGGTGTCGCCGCGGACCAGTGCGTCGTGGTACCGCTCGACCCGGCTGCGCAGGGCCGCCTCACGCGACGACCGAGCCTGCTCGGCGGCTGCGTTCCGCGTGCCGCCACCGGCGGACGCCGACGCGCCGATGCCCGTGAACGCCTCGAGCCCCAGCCCGACCTCCGTGGCCGCAGCGATGCGCACGTGCTCGACGATCTGGTCGGCGTTGAGCACGCCGTCGTGGGCGGCGAACTGCACGGCGAGCCCGTCGATCAGCCCGGCGAGGCGCATCGCCGCCCCGGGTACGTCGTCGCAGGAGAACTCGCCGCTCTCGACACCGATGCGCAGCACGCGCTCGACCAGTCCCAGCGACTCGGCGTCGAGGCGCTGCGAGATCTTGCGCAGCTCCGGGTTGCGCAGCGCCTCACCCCAGGCGTCGATCCAGAGCATCCACTCGACGTCGTCGGAGCCCTCCGGCACGTAGTTGCGGATCAGCGCGTCGAGCTTGGCGACCGCCGTCGGCGCGGCATCGATGTCGGCCTCGAGCTCGGCGATGTCCTGGTTCGCCGCCTGGGCGAACGCTTCGGCCAGCAGCGACTCCTTCGAGTCGAAGTGGTAGTGGATCAGGCTCGTCGACACGTCGAGGCGCTTGGCGACATCGGCGACGCGGGTGTTGGCGAACCCCCGCTCGATGAGCACCTGGATGGCGCCGTCGAGGATCTCGGCCCGGCGCTGGTCGACGGTCGGCTTCTTCACCTCCTACGAGCGTAGCCACGGTGCGGCGACCCGCGTCGGCATTGGGCGGGCGGCCCGTGCCGCTCCTACGCTCGCGGCGTCATGCGCCTCCCGCGAGTCAGCCCCGGCAGGTACCGCGGGCTCACACTGGCTGCGCTCGTGCTGCTGGTCGCCATCGTCGTCACCGGGGCCCTGGTGCGCTTGACCGAGAGCGGCCTCGGGTGCAGTGACTGGCCGAACTGCAACGAGCAGGAGTTCATCGACGTGTCGAGCTGGCACGCCCGCATCGAGCAGCTCAACCGGTTGTTCACCGGGCTCGTCGGCATCGCCGTGATCGCCGCGGTGCTCGGCTCGTTGCTGCGCGACCCGCGGCGGCGTGACCTCGTGTGGCTGTCGCTCTCGCTCGTGGTCGGCGTGATCGGGCAAGCGGTCGTCGGTGGTGTCGTGGTGCTGACCCACCTCCATCCCGCCGCGGTGCAGCAGCACTTCCTGCTCAGCATGGTGCTGCTCGCTGCAGCGCTCACCCTGCACCGGCGCGCTGCGCTGCCCGACGACGAGCGGCGCGTCGTCGCCGTGAGCCGCAGCACGTTCTGGTTCGGCTGGGCGATCGGGGTGCTCGGTGCCGCCGCGATCGTCACCGGAACGGTCGTGACCGGAACCGGACCGCACAGCGGCTCGCACGAGGGCAAGCCGGTGCGTCGCTGGGGCTTCGAGATCGAGTCGGTGGCCCGCGTCCACGGAGTGACCGTGCTCGTGCTCCTCTCGACGGTGCTGTTCGTCATCTGGCGGACGTGGCGCACCCCCGACCGTCGGATCCTGGAGCAGCCGTTGACCGCGCTGATCGTGGTCGGCGCGATGCAGGCCGCGGTCGGCTACATCCAGTACCTGAACGATGTGCCGGTGACCCTGGTCGGCATCCACATCTTCCTCGCCTGCTTGGTCTGGCTGGCGACCGTGAACGTCGTGTTGCACCTTCGTGAAGGACGCAGTTCCGCGTTCGGGGATGGTTGACGTCGGCGCGCGAACCGGCTGGAATACCGCAACCGCGATCAGCGCGGGCGAACATGTCGATCAGCGATGCACATCGACCGTGCACGGGGAGCCAATGATCAGCGGGACACGAGCACGGGGTGCTGAACCCTCGTGGTGAACAGGACACGTCGGTTCGCGCTGATCCTGCTGGCGTTGACCGCGGCGATCGTGTTCGGCGCCGCCTCCGCATCGTCGGCCCGTGCCACCACGCCGCCCGTCCAATGCGACGACTACGCGATCCAGGCCCGCTTCACCGACCGAGGCACCGACGAGCAGGGGGAGAACGTCAACGAACCGATCGCCGGGGTCACGATCACGGTCACCGACGCATCTGGGGCCGAGATCGGCACCGCCGAGTCGAACGACAGGGGTCTGGCGAAGGTGTGCGTGCCGGCCCGAGCCGACTACACCGTCACCGTCGACACGGAGACCCTGCCGGACGGCAAGGTGATCTCGCGTGGCGAGCCGACGGCGACGATCACCGCCGGCCAGTTCGTGACGACGACCCAGACGGTCGCGTTCTTCACCGGTGGCCGCACGGTGTCGGGATCCAACTTCTTCGAGAAGTCCGCCCAGAACTTCTTGAACGGAGCGCGGCTCGGGCTGATCATCGCCATGTGCTCGGTGGGCCTGTCGCTGATCTTCGGCACGACGGGCCTGACCAACTTCGCCCACGGTGAGATGGTGACGTTCGGGGCGCTGATGGCGTTCTGGTTCAACTCGACGCTGGGCTGGTCGATCTACATCTCCGGACCGATGGCCATCGTCGCCGGCGGAGTGTTCGGATACCTGTTCGACCTGGTGCTGTTCGCACCGTTGCGCCGCAAGGGGATCGGGCTGGTGTCGCAGCTCGTCGTCTCCGTCGGCCTGTCGATCCTGCTGCGCAACGTCTTCCTGTTCCAGTTCGGCGGGCGCACCAAACCGCTGCCGTCGTTCAACGGGCAGCTCGCCCGTGACTTCGGTCCGTTCAGCATCACGCCCCGAGATCTGACGACGATGATCCTGTCGATCATCATCCTGCTGGCTGTCGCCCTGTCGCTGCAGTACACGCGCTTCGGCAAGGCGACGCGAGCCGTCAGCGACAACCCCGATCTCGCCTCGTCCACTGGCATCAACAGCCAGCGGGTCATCCGCATCGTGTGGATCGTCGGCGGTGCGCTGGCGGCCGCCGGCGGCCTGTTCCGCGCGCTCGACACCAACGGCGGCGTCAGCCCCGAGACTGGCAGCAGCCTGCTGTTCGTCATGTTCGCCGGCATCACGCTGGGCGGGCTCGGCTCCGCGTACGGCGCGCTGCTCGGGGGTTTCCTCGTCGGTCTGTTCGTCGAGATGAGCACGCAGTTCGGCGTGCCGAACGAGCTCAAGAACGTGCCGCCGCTCGTCGTCCTCATCCTGATCCTGCTCGTGCGGCCGCAGGGCATCCTCGGTCGGCGAGAGAGAGTGGGGTAGTCATGCTCCTGGCTTCGATCGACTTCGGACTGGTCGTCGAACTGACGGTCCGCGCGTTCTTCGGCATCGACGCGATGTACTTCGCGATCGCCGCGATCGGTCTCAACGTCCAGTTCGGCTACACCGGCCTGCTCAACTTCGGCCAGGTCGGGTTCATGGCCTGTGGTGCGTACGGCATCGGGATGACCGCGCACTACTTCGACATCTCGATGTGGTGGGGCATCCCGATCGCGATCGTGTTCTCGATCGCGCTCGGCCTGATCATGGGTGTCCCGACCCTGCGCTTGCGTGCGGACTACCTGGCGATCGTCACCATCGCGATCGCCGAGGTGATCCGGCTCTTCGTGCGCTCCGTGCGGTTCAAGACGTACTTCGGGGGCAGCGACGGCATCAACAACTTCTCGAAGCCCTACCGCGACCTGAACCCGTTCGACGCCAACAACGCCGTGTACGGCATCGGGCCGATCAGGTACACGGGCTACACGTTCTACACGCTGGTCGTCGGGTGGTTCGTCGTCGCCGTCTTCGCCGTCGCCGTGTGGCTGTTGATGCGCAGCCCGTTCGGGCGCATCCTGAAGGCGATCCGCGAGGACGAGGACGCGGTGCGCAGCCTCGGCAAGAACGTGTTCTCCTACAAGATGCAGGCACTGGTCATCGGTGGCGTCATCGCCACGTTCGCGGGCATGCTCCTCGCCCTCGACCGCGGGTCGGTGCAGCCCGACAACTACAGCCGTGACACCACCTTCTACATCTTGACCGCGCTCGTGCTCGGCGGCGTCGCCAAGGTGTCCGGCTCGATCGTGGGCCCGATGCTGTTCTGGGCGGTGCTCGCGTTCACCGAGGCCTTCCTCACCCAGGCGGGTGGATCGTCGGGCCGGGTGAAGATCCTCGGCGTCCAGGTGATCGACAACGTCACGCAGATCGGGCAGATCAAGTTCATGCTCGTCGGATTGGGATTGATCCTGCTCATGGTGTTCCGACCGCAGGGTGTGTTCGGCAACCGCCAGGAGATGGCGCTCGATGGACGCTGACGCCGACCTCGCGACGCAGGAGCCGACCGCAGCAGCCCTCGCCGCGCGCGCGGCCCTGGCCGGCGTGGCCCCGGAACCGGGGGTGTCCAAGCCTGATGCGATCCTCGTCGCCGACGGGATCCGGCGCACGTTCGGTGGCATCACCGCGGTCGACGCCGACCACCTCGAGGTGCAGCGCGGAGCGATCACCGCGCTGATCGGTCCGAACGGCGCGGGCAAGACCACGCTGTTCAACCTGCTCACCGGCTTCGACAAGCCTGACACCGGCACCTGGTCGTTCGACGGCCGGCCGATGCAGTCGATCGCCGCCCACAAGACGGCGGCGCTCGGCATGGTGCGCACGTTCCAGCTCACCAAGAGCCTGACCAAGATGTCCGTGATCGAGAACATGAAGCTGGGTGCGACGGACCAGACCGGCGAGAAGTGGTGGACCGGTCTGTTCCCGTTCACCTGGCGAGGCGAGGAGCGGGCGATCGAGGCCCGCGCCGACGAGCTGCTCGCCCGCTTCAAGCTGGACCACATGCGCGACGAGTACGCGGGCACGTTGTCGGGAGGTCAACGCAAGCTCCTCGAGATGGCGCGGGCGCTGATGACGAATCCGACGCTGGTGATGCTCGACGAGCCGATGGCCGGCGTGAACCCTGCGCTCAAGCAGAGCCTCAACACCCACATCAAGGGCCTGCGCGACGCGGGCATGACCGTCTTGTTCGTCGAGCACGACATGGACATGGTGCACGACATCTCCGACTGGGTGGTGGTGATGGCCGAGGGCCGGATCATCGCCGAGGGCACACCCGAGCAGATCTCGTCGAACCCGGCGGTGATCGATGCCTACCTGGGTGCCCACCAGGGCAAGTCGCTGCTGGCGGCCGAGGATCCGATCGAGGCCGCGTTGGAGGAGGCGGACCACATCGAGGCCTCGCTGCAGGCCGACATCGCAGCCGCCGAGGAAGAGGAGGAGGAGAACCAGTGAGCGCCGTGCTGGAGGCGACCGATCTGGTCGCCGGGTACATCCCCGAGGTCAACATCTTGAACGGCTGCAACCTGGTGGTGAACGAGGGAGACTTCGTCGGGATCATCGGGCCCAACGGCGCCGGCAAGAGCACGTTCTTGAAGGCGGTCCTCGGTCTGTGCACGGTGCGCAGCGGCACCGTCGCACTGGAGGGCCGCGACATCACCGGTCACAAGGCGCACGAGCTGGTCAGCCTCGGGGTCGGCTACGTGCCGCAGAACAAGAACGTGTTCCAGACGATGACGGTGACGGAGAACCTGCAGATGGGTTGCTTCCTCAAGCCTGCGCTGTTCCGCGAACGCTTCGAGTTCGTCACGACGCTGTTCCCCCGGCTCCTGCAGCGGGCGAAGACCCGGGCGGGCTCGCTGTCGGGGGGCGAGCGGCAGATGGTCGCCATGTCGCGGGCATTGATGCTCGCGCCCAAGGTGCTCCTGCTCGACGAACCGTCCGCCGGCCTGTCGCCCGTGCTGCAAGACGAGGTGTTCCTCCAGTGCCGGACGATCAACGCCACCGGCGTGGCGATCCTCATGGTCGAGCAGAACGCACGCCGCTGCCTCCAGGTCTGCGAGCGCGCCTACGTGCTGGATCAGGGTCGCAATGCGTACACGGGCACCGGCCGGGCACTGCTGGCCGACCCAGCCGTGATCGAGCTCTACCTCGGCACCCTTGCTCGCGCGACCGGCGGCTGACGTCCGACAGCGTCACATGGGCTTCCAGTCCGGTTCGCGCTGCTCGATGAACGCGTGCCGAGCCTCGGTCATGTTGCCGGTGAACGTCCCGAGCACCTGGGTGCGGTTCTCCAGCTCGATCGCGTGCCGCAGGCTGGGCGCATCGAGGTTGGCCCACATGCCGATCTTCGTCATGTAGACGCCGTACTCGCTGTTGGCGACGATCTCCGTCGCCAGCTCGATCGCCGTCTGGCGGAGCTCGTCGGCGGGCACCACCCGGTTGAGGAGACCGATGCGCAGCGCCTCGGCGGCAGCGAAGCGGCGCCCGGTCAGCATCAGCTCGGCGGCCATCGTCGGCCCGACCAGGCGGGGGAGCAGGTAGCTGGTCCCCACGTCGCACGATGACAGACCGACGCGGATGAAGTGGGAGGCAAAGAACGCATCCTCGCTGGCGACGCGCAGGTCGCAGGCCAGGGACAGGGCGAGCCCCCCGCCCACGGCAGCCCCGTGCACCGCGGCGATGACGGGCTGGGGCAGTTCCCGGATCGCCAGCATCAGCTTGGCGAGGTGCTCCTGGATCACCTGGATGAACCCGACCGGGCCGCGTCCCTCCGCCGCGGGGTTCGGCTCGTCGCCGCCGGTCATGTTCGCTCCGGCGCAGAACCCTCGTCCGGAGCCGGTGAGCACGACAGCCCGCACCGACCGGTCGTCGGCGATCTCGGCCAGGGCGGCACGCAGCTCGCGCACGAGCTGGTTCGAGAGCGCGTTGTAGCGCTGCGCATCGTCCAACTCGACGACGCACACGCCGCCGCCCACGTCCTGCCGGTTCACCAACGTCATGGAGCGATGTTGCCAGAACCGACAGCGAGCGAAGCGAGCCCCCGCTCGGTGGGCCCAGGCGCAGACCGCGAGCGAAGCGAGCCATCAACACCGTCACCGAGGCTTCGCGAGCGAAGCGAGCAACCCGGACATAGCGAGCGCGGCCACGAACCTGCGCCGCAGCCACTCACGCGAGCGAAGCGAGCCATCAACACGACGAGCCCCCGGGTTTCCCCGGGGGCTCGTGATGTTCGAGACGTCAGGTCAAACTACTTGCCTGCGTCGAAGTTCTCGCCGAGGGCGTTGCCGGTGTTGCCGTCCACGCCGTAGGTCGGGATCACGTTCGGGCCGACGCCGGCCTCGACGAGGCCGCGGAGGATGCGGCTGCCCTCGTCGAAGCTGATCAGGATGATCGCGTCCGGCTGAGCGTCCTTCACCGCCTGGATCTCGCTCGAGAAGCTGGTGGCCTTCGGGTCGTAGATGACCGTGTCGAGCACCTCGACGCCACCGCCGGAGATGACATCCCCGACGCGGGCGGCGAGGCCCGTGCCGTAGGCGTCGTCGAGGGCGAGGATGTACGCCGTGCTGACGCCGTCGTCGATGACGACCTGGCCGAGCACCGAGCCCTGCAGCACGTCGGGCGGCGCGTTCCGGAAGAACAGGCCGTGATCGGCGTAGGTCGTGAACTTGTCGCTCGTGTTGGCCGGGCTGAACTGGACGACCCCAGCGGCGGTGATCTTGTCGATGACCGTGAGGCTCACCGAGCTGGACGCGGCGCCGATGATGGCGTCGACGCCCTCGGTGAGGAGGCGGTCCGTCGTCTGGCTGGCGGTGTCGGTCGACGTGTCGCCCGAGTCACCGGCCGAGTACTCGACATCCTTGCCGAGCACGCCACCGGCCTCGTTGACCTCGTTGACGGCCAGCTCGACGCCGGCGAACTCGGGTGGCCCGAGGAAGGCCAGCGAACCCGTCTGCGGCAGGAGGCTGCCGATCTTCAGCACGCCGTCGCCGGCGCGCTCGACGTCGACCGGGGTCAGCGGCACGACCACCGACTCGGGCGCGTTGGCCTCGATGAAGGTGGTCCGAGCATCGTCGATGCGGTTGTTGGCACCGAAGTGCAACAGGCCATAGCTCGCGACGAGCGGCTCACCGTTGCCGTTCATGGTGCCGGGACCGGACTGGCCGTCGTAGTCGGGCAGGTTGCCGGCGTCGATGATCGCCTTGCAGTCGGCGTAGGTCGTGCACTTCTCGCCGGGCTCGTCGCCGCCGCCGCTGATGGCGACGATGTGCTCGGCGAAGTCGCTGCCGTCGCTCTGCGCGTACTCGGCGGCGAGCGCGATCAGGATCACCGCGTCGTAGCTCTCGGCGGCGTAGTTGTAGTCGCTGAGGTTGGCCCCGGCGTCGGTGGTGGCCAGCCGCTCCTTGAAGTCGTCGGACAGGTCGACCAGCGGGGTCGTGCCCTGGAAGCCCTCGAGGGCACCGGCGGTCTCGCCGCCGCCGCCGGCCGCCGTCGTCTCGGTGGGTGCTTCGGTGGCCGGTGCTGCCGTCGTGTCGTCGCCGCCGCTGTCGTCGCTGCCGCAGGCTGCGACGATCAGCATCAAGCTGGCGATGGCGGCACCGGCACGCACTGCGCGTGTGGTTCGCATGTAGTTGTTCTCCCCCTCGGAGAAATGGATCCGCCGGAGCGGCCCGTTTGGTGTGAAGCTTCCAATCTAGGGTGTTTCTGGATCGTCCGACAAGGACTCGGCCTGTTCGATCGGGCAACGTGCCTGGTCAGGGACGTGTTGCGAGCGCGTGAACTGTCGGGTTCTTGGCAGGAGCCGTTCCAGACGGGAGGCTGGGGCGGTGCAGGACGATCCGTTCGCCGAGCTCGGTCTCGACCGCAACGCCAGCGTCTCGGACCTGCGCGCCGCGCGTCGTCGCCTCGCCCAACAGGTGCACCCCGATCGCGGCGGCGATGCGGTGCGGATGCAGCGGGTCAACGTCGCCTTCGACCGGGCGATGGCCGAGGTCGGCGTCGAGCGCGAGGTCGAGTCGCCGCTCGACCCGGGGGCGGCGGATGGATCGGCGCCGGCCGGCACACCGCACACAGCGGCCCGCTTCGGTGGCGGCCAGCGGCGATCGGTGCGGGGAGAGTGGGAGGCCGCGGCGTTCGTGATCGAGCTCCCCGTCCCCGACGCGTTCGACGCGCTGCTGGTCGTGACGAGCTGGATCGGTGAGCTGGCATCGGACGAGCCGCCCGACGCGCTCGACGTGCTGCTCGCCGAGCCCGCGCCGTGCTGGTGCCGGCTGGAGCTGCTGCCCGAGGGACGGGCCACCAGCGTCAGCATGCTCGTCGCCCCTGCGGCCGACGAGCCGTCGCCACCCTTGATCGAGGTGCGCGACACCTGGATCGCCCACCTCAACCAGCTCGCCCGTTGGGAGGCGGAGTGATCGAGCTCAGCTGTCCTCGGTGAGCGCGACCTGCACCAGGGTGTCGTGGAACGCGACACCGCCTCCGGCGTCGGTGATCGCGTCGCTCGTCAGCGAGTTGGCGACACCGACGTTGCCATGCTGGTGCGACCACCAGCCGAACGGCACGCTGACCACTCCGGGTCGGACGGCGTCGGAGATGACCGCCCGCAGGCACAGGGCACCGCGGTCGTTCCAGACGGTGACGTCAGCCCCGTCGACGATGCGCCGCGGCTCCGCGTCGCCGGCGCTGATCGACAGCACGGGCGATCCTTCCACCGGACCGTGTTTGGGCAGGTGTGAGTACGACGAGTTCAGGAAGCGGGGCTGCGACTTCGTGGTCATCAGCGACAGGGGGTAGCGGTCGTCGGTCCCGACCCGTTCGGCGGGTGGCTCGTAGGCCAGCCCCGACAGCACGGCCCTGCCATCGGGAGTGGCGTACCCGCCGTCGGCGTACGGCCGGAGGTCGTCCGGCAGGGGCAGGCGCACGAAGCCGTCGGTGCGCAACGCCCTGCGGGCGTCGTCGTCGAGCAGGCCGAGGCCGGCCTCGAGCAGTTCGACGTCCGAGCGCCGGAGCTCCGGGTCGTCGAAGCCGAGGGCCCGGGCGAGGCGCCGGAGCAGCTCGGTGTTGCTGACCGCCTCGCCGCGTGGCTCGATCGCCGCCTCGTTCCAACCGAGGTAGAGGTGGCCCCAGGCTGGCACGACGTCGGCCTGCTCCAGCTGGGTGGTCGCCGGCAGCACGACGTCGGCATAGCGCGCGGTGTCGGTCACGAACTGCTCGTGGACCACGGTGAAGAGGTCGTCGCGCAGCAACCCTCGGCGGATCAGTTCGGTGTTGGGCACGCTGACCATCGGGTTGCCGTTCCACGCGAACAGGACGGTCACCGGCGGGTCGGTGAGCTCGGTGAGCGCCCGCCCGAGGTGGTTCGTGTTGACCTCGCGCACCCGCTGGCCACGTGGGGCGAGCGACGGGCCGTGCACCGCGGCCTCGTCGATGCCCACCGAGTTCCAGGTACCGACCGATCGGGCGAATCCACCGCCCCGGTCGTGCCACGCACCGGTCAGCACCGGAAGGCAGGCGACGGTACGGAACAGCATGGCGCCATGTTCGCGGTGCTCGGCGCCGATCAGCATGCGGATGGCCGCCGGTCGTGTGGTCGCGAACGCGATCGCCAGCCGCTCGATCTCCGACGGGTCCAGGCCGCACACCTCGCCGGCGCGCTCGGGCGTCCAGGCGGCGACCCGTTGGCGCAGGTCGTCGAGTCCGGTGGCGTACCGCTCGACGTAGTCGGTGTCGACGAGGTCGTTGCGGACGATGACGTGCATCATCGCCATCGCCAGCGCGGCATCGGTGCCCGGCAGCGGCTGAACGAACCAATCGGCGCTGCGGGCGGTCGCGGTCCGCACGGGATCGATCACGACCACGGTGGCGCCCGCCGTGCGGGCTTCGGCGACGAAGGGCCAGAGGTGTCGGTTCGTCATCCGGGTGTTGGTGCCCCACAGGATGATGAACCTGCTGTGGCGCAGATCCATGGGGTCGATGCCGCGCCCGTCCCCGTAGGTGAGCGCCGTGCCCGCCCGCGCGGTCGCCCCGCACAGGGACCCGACCGGCTGGGTCGCTCCGATGCGCGTGAAGAACGGCATCGACAGCGCGCCGACCGACAGCAGGCTCTGATTGCCCGCCGAGCTCCACGGCAGCACGGTCTCCCCGCCGTGCGTCGCGACCGCCTCGCTGACACGGGTGCCGATCAGGGCGAGCGCGTCGTCCCACGATGCCCGCTCGAACCGCCCCTCACCCTTCGGCCCGATCCGAACGAGGGGATGCAGCACGCGCTCGGGGCTGTAGACGCGGTCCAAGTAGTGGTTGACCTTCGGGCACAGCTCGCCCTGCGAGTACGGGTGCGCCGGGTTGCCGCGCAGCGACGTCGCCACACCGTCGTGCACCGTCGCCACCCAGCCGCAGGAGTCGGGGCAGTCGTGGTGGCAGGTCCCGAGCACGATCCGCGTCGCCATCCCGCCGAATCTACGCCGACGCGATCCGAGCACACCGCCGCGTTTCCAGCGCCATGGGCGCGCCCACACCGGGGTGTGCGGCAGGTTCCGCGCCCATGCGGGAGGCGTCAACGCGGCGCGGCGGCTTTGGCGAGGCGGTCGCGGATGGCGTGACCGAGGCCGGCGGCCGGGGGCAGCACGGCGACGACGACCTCGACGCCGGACTCGTCGGCGGCGCGGAGCTCGGCGTACAGCCGTTGGGCGTACCGGACGAGGTCGTCGTCGTGCAGCACCCTCACCCTGCGCCCGGTGGCTGCGGCCTCGACGGCGTCGATCGAGTCGACCAGGACGACGGGCGTCGCCGGGGCGTAGTGACTGGCGAGCATCCCCGGGGCGCGGCTCGGGCCGGTCGGCGCGCCGAGCTCGGCGCCCAGCAGGCGGGCGACCTCCTCGGGGGTGATCGCTCCCGGGCGAAGCATCTGGGGTGGATCGACCGTCGTGTCGACGATCGTCGACTCGACGCCGACGGGGGAGGCCCCGCCGTCGAGCACGTAGTCCACCGCATCGCCCAGCTCGGTGGCCACGTGGGCGGCCGAGGTCGGGCTGACCCGCCCGAAGCGGTTGGCCGAGGGGGCGGCCACCCCCTCCACGTGGCGGAGGACCTCGAGCGCCATCGGGTGGGCCGGCACCCGGACGCCGACCGTGTCGAGGCCTCCGGTGACCAACCGCGACACGTGGCTCGCGGCGGGGACGATCAGGGTGAGCGGACCCGGCCAGCAGGCATCGGCCAACACGGCCGCGGCGGCGGGCACCATTGCCGCCCAGTGCGTCAACCGGTCGCCAGCGGCGACGTGGACGATCAGCGGATGTCCGGCTGGTCGACCCTTCGCTGCGTAGATCCTGCGCACCGCCTCGTCGTGGGTGGCATCGGCGGCCAGGCCGTACACCGTCTCCGTCGGCAGGGCGATCAGCCCGCCGGCGCGCAGCACCTCGACGGCACGGGCGACGTCGGTGCCGACCTCCACGATCGTGTCAGGCGACGAAGTCGAGCGCGGCGTCGATGAAGCCGAAGGCCTCCGGGGTGGCGAAGTGGTCGACGTGGCGCAGCACCTTGACGGAGGCGTTCGGGAGCTTGGCGGCGAGCTCGTCGGCGGGCCCGGCGAAGTCCTGGTCGCCGATGACGAACAGCACCGGGCAGGTGACCCGCGCGAAGTCGTCATCGGTGAACGCCACCGATGGCCCGCGCTGCATCGCCGCCGTCAGCGCGAGGCGGTCGTTGCCGGGCTGGTCGGCGTACTGCCGGAACAGGCGGCCCACCGTGTCGAGGTCGGCCACCTCATCGTCGGCAGCGGTGAGGGCGTCGATGATCGTGCGCTGCCGGTCGGCGTCGTTGCCGAGCACGTTGCGGCCGATGCCGGCGAGCACCAGCCGGTCGAAGCGCTGCGGCTCGCGCGTCGCCAGCCGCAGCAGCGTGATCGCGCCCATCGAGAACCCGATCGCGCTCACCGGGCGGTCGGGAAGCGCTTCCACGATCCGGGTCGTCAGATCGGCGTACTCGGCTGGATCGTGCGGCTTCGGGGCGGTGCCGTGGCCGAGCAGGTCGACGCCGATCACCTGCTTGCCGGACTCCTCGAGCAGCAGGGTGAAGCCGCTCGCCTCCCAGGTCGTGGCGAACGAACCGCCCCAGCCGTGCACCAGCACCACCTCATCAGCCATCGGCATCGCACCGTAGCGGCAGTAACCTGGTGCGGCCCTGCCGAGGGCCGAAGGGCCGCGGCCGGTGCCGCGGGGAGGAGATCAGCACGCATGCGATTCCTGAACGACGCCGTCCCGGGGCACGACCTCACCTACAACGACGTGTTCATGGTGCCCAGCCTGTCGGCGGTGCCGTCGCGCATGAGCGTCGACCTGACGACACCCGACGGGGTCGGCACCACCATCCCCGTCGTCGTGGCCAACATGACCGCGGTCGCCGGCCGGCGCATGGCCGAGACGGTCGCCCGCCGTGGCGGCCTGACCGTGCTGCCACAGGACATCCCCCTCGACGTGATCGAGGACGTGGTGGCCTACGTCAAGAGCCGGCACAAGGTGTACGACTCGGCGATCACGCTCGGCCCGACCTCGACGGTCGCCGAGGCGCTGAACCTGATCCACAAGCGTGCCCACGGCGCGGTCGTCGTCGTCGATGACGAGAACTGCCCGGTCGGCATCTTCACCGAGCACGACGCGTCGGGCTTCGACCGGTTCACGCAGCTCCGGATCGTCATGAGCCGCGACCTGTTCACCGTCGCCGAGGGCACCGACCTCGACGACGTGTTCGAGCGGCTGTCCGACCGGCGCATCACCGCCGCACCAGTCGTCGACGCCGAGGGACGTCTCGTCGGCTGCATCACCCGCACGGGCGCACTGCGCTCCACGCTGTACCGGCCCGCCGTCAACGCCCGCAACGAGCTGATGACCTCCGTCGCCTGCGGCATCAACGGCGACCCGGCCACGCGGGCCAAGGCGCTGGACGCTGCCGGTGTCGACGTGCTCGTGATCGACACCGCCCACGGTCACCAGACCAAGGCCCTCCACGCGATCGAGGAGGTGCGCGACGCGGCGCCGCATGCGGTCATCGTGGCCGGCAACGTCGTGACCCCGGACGGCACCCGCGATCTGATCGAGGCCGGCGCCGACATCGTCAAGGTCGGTGTCGGGCCCGGCGCGATGTGCACGACCCGGATGATGACCGGCGTCGGCCGTCCGCAGTTCTCCGCGGTGC
>CAZMGD010000042.1:0-21621 GCA_964565705.1 uncultured Ilumatobacteraceae bacterium
TGCAGGCGCAGTTGGCGGAGTTGCAGTCGCAGCAGGCGGCACCGCCGCCTCCTCCTCCGCCACCGCCGCCACCGGCGCCGGCTGCGGGGGGTGATGATCTGATGACCAAGTTGCAGAACTTGGCGGACATGCATAGCTCCGGGGTGCTCGACGACGCCGAGTTCGCCGCCGCCAAGGCGCAACTCCTCAACGGCTGACGCCCGCCCGGCCTCGATCCACAGCGCCAACCACCACCCAACCACCCCAACCACCCCAACGCGTTCTTGCGGTCGAATCGGGCCCTTCCAGGGCCCGATTCGACCGCACGTTCCCAGGGTGAGGCATCGCCTGTCGGGCGGGGTGCCGGGAAGTCTGGTCGGCGATCCATCGTCGACCCCCTGGAGATGTGATGACCTCGGTTCCCGGCGGCGCCCCTGGCGTCGGCTTCCTCGCCGGCGACAGCCGATTGGCGCGCGCCGCGCAGCCGCTGGTCCGGTTCCTGCACATCGAGGTGGCCGGTGCGCTGCTGCTCTTGGTGGCGACCGCGACGGCGCTCGTCTGGGCCAACTCGCCGTGGCAGTCGGGTTACGAGTCGCTGTGGTCGACGGAGATCGTCGTGCGCGTCGGCAGGTACACGTTCGCCCAGGATCTCGGCCACCTCGTCAACGATCTGCTGATGGCCGTCTTCTTCTTCGTCGTCGGGATGGAGATCAAGCGCGAGATGGTCGTCGGTGAGCTGCGTGATGCTCGGGCGGTGACGCTGCCGGTCGCGGCGGCGGCCGGAGGTGTGGTCGCTCCGGCGGTGATCTTCGCGGTGGTGAACGCCGGCGGGTCCGGCTCGTCGGCGTGGGGGGTGCCGATCGCCACCGACATCGCGTTCGCGCTCGGCGTGGTGGCACTGCTCGGGTCGCGCGTGCCGGCGGCGATCAAGGTGCTCCTGCTCACGCTCGCGATCGCCGACGACATCGCCGGCATCGGGGTCATCGCCGTGTTCTACAGCGACTCGATCTCGCTGGGGTGGATCGCCGTCGCCGTCGGCATCACCGCGGTGGTGATCGCGCTGCACCGGATGTCGGTCGTGTACGTGCCGGTGCTGGTCGTCGCCGGCGCCGCCCTCTGGTTGGCGGTCTACGAGTCGGGCGTGCACGCGACGATCGCCGGGGTGATCATGGGGGTGCTGATGCCGGCGCGACCGCGCCTCGACGAGCAGGACGCGGAGCGTCTCGTCGATGCGTTGGAGAACCGCGCCGACCTCGACGTGGACGAGGTGCGGGCGACCGCGAACGCGGTCAGGGCGTCGGTCTCGGACTGTGATCGAGCGATCGCCGTCCTCCACCCGTGGACGGGGTACGTGATCGTCCCTCTGTTCGCGCTGGCCAATGCCGGCATCGTCCTGTCGGGGGAGTCGCTGACATCGCCGTCGCCGATCTTCGTCGGCGTGTTCGTCGGCTTGGTCGTGGGCAAGCTGGTCGGTGTGAGCGGCGCGGCGTGGCTCGCCGTCCGGTGTGGTCTGGCGCAGCTCCCCGACGGTGTGCGCTGGGTCCACATCGTCGGTGTCGCTGCCGTCGCCGGGATCGGGTTCACCGTCGCCCTGTTCATCGCCGGGCTGTCGCTCTCGGGCGAGCCGCTGGCAGACGCCAAAGCCGGGGTGCTCGCCGCATCTCTCGTCGCGTCCATCCTCGGCGGGTCCATCCTGTGGATCGCGGGCACGCGGGAACCTCGGGAACACGGTGCGGTGCAGCACCACACCCACTGAGTCGTCTACCCTCCCGGGCGTGGGGAGGGGCGCTGTCGTCGGTGTGCACCGATACCCGGTGAAGAGCCTCGGCGGAGAGTCTCTGGGCGAGGTCGGCGTCACGTCGCTCGGCCCGGTCGGCGATCGGAACTGGGCGATCATCGACGAACGTCAGTCCGTGATCCGAAGCGCCAAGCAATGGCCCGAACTGCTCACGCTGCAGGCCACGTACCTCGTGGATCCACCGCCGGATGCCTACGACGAGCAGGTCGCGTCGATCGTGATCCGCTCGGTGGACGGCTCGTCGTGCTCCAGCGACGCCGCCGAGGTGGACGAGTGGCTCTCCGACCGGCTCGGGCGGCCCGCACGGCTGTCGCGACGCCGACCGGCCCATGACCGCGACCACTACCGCCTGCCCTGGGCGCGAACGCCGGAGGAGATCGCCTCCGACATGGGCCTCTTCGACGACGAGGTGTTCCCGGACTTCGGCGGCAGCGACGACGAGCTGGTGGCGTCGTTGCAGACGCTCGCAACCCCTCCTGGCAGCTACGTCGACGGGTATCCGGTGCACCTCGTCACGTCGAACTCCCTCAGCACCTTCGCTCGACGCAGCGGACGCGACGCTGCCGTGGCGCGCTTCCGGCCGAACGTGCTCATCGATGCGGAGAGCGACGACGAGGAGCCAGAGCTCGGTTGGGTCGGCCGCGTGCTGCGGGTCGGCGAGGTGCTGTTGGCCGTACGTGGGCCGACGATGCGGTGCTCGATGCCCGCCCGCCCGCAACCCCTCGCCGGGATCGATGACGACCGAGACCTCACCCGTGCACTCGTTCGCCACATGCGTCGCCTGCTCGGCGTGAACGCGATCGTCCTCGAGCCCGGCACCGTGCGCGTCGGCGACACGGTGGAAGTGCTCGGACCGAGCGACGATTGGAGCAACGAGTGACCATCGAACACGTCAATCCCGACACCTTGCCGAAGTACCCCGGGTTCTCGCAGGTGGTGATCGCACCAGCCGGACGACTCGCGTTCGTCGCCGGCCAGGGCGCGTTCGACACCGACGATGAGCTCGTCGGACGCGGCGATCTGCACCGACAGGTCGTGCAGGCCTTCGGGAACCTCCGAGCCGCGCTGGCGGCGGTCGGAGCGACCCCCACCGACGTGGTCAGCTCGACGTTCTACGTCGTCGACCTCGACGAGGCCGGTACGGCGACGTTCGTCGCGGCGATGAACGAAGCGCTCGAGGGCGAGGCGTTCCCTCCGAACGCATCCTCGCTGATCGGCGTCAGCCAGCTCGGCGTGCCCGGCATGCTCGTGGAGATCAGCGCGGTGGCCGTCGTGCCGGGGGGCTGACGGCCCGCTCGTTGGGGTCAGCTGATCTCGGCGGGAGCCTTGACCCGGCCGTCGCCGTGGCTGAACACGACATCGTTGTAGCCCTTGCCGGGTGGCACGACGTCGAACACCGCCGGGTTGTTGAAGCTGACGTACAGCGAGCGCCGATGCGCATCGGGTGCCGTCGGCGGTGGCGCGGCGTGCAGCACGTGGCTGTAGTGCACGGTCACGTCGCCGGGGCGAGCCTCGACGGGCACGGTCGGCCAACCGGGGTGCTCGGCGACGGACGTGATCCGGTTGGTGTGGTGGTGCGAGCCGGCGAGGAACACGAGCTGGCCGTTCGCCGCGTCGGCGACGTCGAGCTGCACGCCGATCAGGAGGCTCGGACACAACACCGGGTGGCCCCCCATCCCGCAGTCCCGGTGCCAGGGCAGGTCGGACAGACCGGACACGACGTGTCCGTTCTTGATGACGACGCTGTGGCCGTCGAGGCGATCGAACGACGGACGCAGCGGCGAGCCGTGAAGCTCAGCGATCCGGCGCAGGCGCGCATCGTCGTGCAGTGCGCCGAACAGGTCGGAACGCAGGCTGACGTAGGTCAACCTGCAGCACACGTCGTCGCCGGCGGCGTTGCGTGCCCACCACGAACGATGGTCGTCCGGTGAGGCCAGCTGACGCAGCCGCTGCTCCTCGGCGTCGAAGGCGGCGATCTCGTCCGGGTCGAAGACGTCGCGGATCACGGCGAACCCAGCCGCACGGAGGAAGGCGGCGATCTCCTCGTCGCTGTCGTTCAGCCGGAAGGTCGTGTGGAGGTCGAGGTCGCGCAGCGCGTCGAGGTCGTCGCCGTAGATCGGCCGGTCGAACCAGATGCTGGTGAGCGCAGCTTCCCATGCGGCGAAGTCGTCGAAGCGTCCGCGGACGACCTGGAGCCGACCGGGGAACAGCAGGCCGAAGATCGTCGCCCGCTCCGCGATCAGGTCGTCGAACGCCGCCGCATCGAGCTCGACCACGGTCGCCGCGTCCGTGTCGCCGGCTTCGACGGTGATGCCGTCGGGGTCGCTGGTATAGGTGTATGCCGCGTCGCTGCCCGCCAGCCGCAGCGCGAGCGCCGCCTGCCCGGCGACGTCGCGCGCCGCCGCTCGACCGAGGTCGCCTGTACGCAGGCGCGCGGTCAGTGACGTGTGGAACGAGTCGAAGGTGTCGAGCATGACGGTTCTCCCCTCAGAGCCCTTCGACGGCGATGAACGAAGCCGTGCAGGCACCCTCGCGCACCTGGCGGGCGGCGGCGTAGGCGGGGGAGTCGTACCACGCCTGCGCCGACTCGAGGTTCGGGAACTCGAGCAGCACCGTGCGGTTCGGCACCCGTTCGCCCTCGAGCACCACCGTCGTGCCACCTCGGGCGAGGTAGCGCCCGCCGGCGGACTCGACCGCGGGTCCTGCCAACTCGCGGTACTTCGCGTACTGGTCGGGATCGATGACGTCCATGTCGACGATGACGTAGGCCTTGGGCATGGCCCCAGTTCAGCACGCGTGACGCCGGTGGTGTCGCGTAGGGTGATCAGGAGAACGAGCCTGCAGGCCACGGGGTGGCTGGCAGTCAGCAGTGAGGAGGCGCGAGATGACGGTACTCGCATTGGACCCCACCACCGGCGGCGTCGAGACCGGCGCCAGCATGGACTTCGCCCCCCGGCCGCGCACGCTCGAGGGGCAGGTGCTCGGCATCGTCGCCAACGGCCTCGGCATCTCGGAGGTCATGTTCGACCGCGTCGGGGAGATCCTGCGCGAGCGCGACGGGCTGGCCGGGGTCGTGAAGGTCGTCAAGCCGAGCCTCGCCGTACCGGCGTGGCCCGAGCAGTGGGCGGAGATCACCGAGCACGCCACCGTCGCGATCACCGGGTTCGGTGGCTGCGGCAGCTGCAGCACGCGGTCGATGCGCGACGCGCTCGACCTGGAGGTGCTCGGCATCCCAGCGGTGTGCATCGTGCACACGGCGTTGCTGCCGGCGGTCAACGCGCTGGCGAAGCTGGTCGGCGCGACCGACTACCCGATGGTGATCGTCGACTATCCCTACAACCCGACGGCGATGTGGGAGAAGGACGAGGCGACCGAGCTCGCGGACGCGATCGTGGACGCCGTGCGTGGCTGCCTGACCAGCGCATGACCCTGACGTCGACCGTCTACGAGTTCGAGGACGACGCGGCCGGGCTGGCGGACTTCTTCGACCGCGGCTACACCGACGGCCTCCCGGTGGTGATCCCGACCCCGGCGCGGGTCGAGGCGATGCTCGCCGGCGCCGGTCTGGCCCCGGATGCGATCCTCGGGTCGGTGCCGACGCGAAACGTCGAGGCGACGGCCGAGAAGGTCGCCGCGAACGCGGTGATGGCCGGGTGCCGGCCGGGTTACTTCCCCGTCGTCGTCGCCGCGGTGCGGGCCTTCCTCCAGCCGAAGGCGAACGCGCACTCGACGACCGCGACACTGGCGGGATCGCCGCACGTGGTGATCGTCAACGGGCCCGTGCGCCGCGAGATCGACATCGAGTGCGGCCAGGCCTGCTTCGGGCCCGGGTTCCAGGCCAATGCGACGATCGGGCGGGCGCTTCGCCTCGTGATCCGCAACGTCTGTCGCACCGTGCCGGGTGTGCTCGACCGGGCGAGCTTCAGCACCCCGTCGCGCTACTCCTTCTGCTTCGGGGAGGACGAGGAGCGCAGCGACTGGGTGCCGTTGCACGTGCAGCTCGGATACGAGCGCGAGCAGAGTGTCGTGACCGTGCAGTCGGTCCTCGCCCAGCTCTCCTGCACCGAGTTCGATCCGGCACCCCGCGAGATCCTCGACACGATCGCCCGGATGGCGCGCGTGCAGGGCCTGCAGCGCGACGAGTTCGCCGGCGACGCCCGCAGCATCGTCGTGGTGGTCGGGCTCGAGCACCAGCGCCGCCTGGTCGAGGGCGGCTGGACGAAGGCGGCGATCGCCGAGCACCTCTACCCACTGCTGACTGCCGACACCGTCGACAAGGCGAACAAGCAGGTGCTGCTGGCGTCGCCGGACAACATCCTGATCGTCGCCGCCGGTGGGCCCGGTCTGGCCCAGTCGTTCGTGATCGCGCCGCACCTGTCCGCGCCGACCCACGAGCTCGTCGTCACCGGCCGCGCGGCCGCCGGGCTCAGCTCCGCGGCCGCCGGGGTGATCGCCGAGCTCGACGAGATCGTCGCCGCCGACGGTGGCCGCCTCCTCGTGCGGGGCGTCGACGGCAGCACCGTGACCCTCGCTCTCGACCTGTCGGCGTCGAACTGCCCCGAGTGCGTGCTGCCCAAGGACATGCTCGTCCAGATCGCGACGGCACGCCTGCGCGACGCCGACCCGGACATCGCGTCCGTCGAGCTGTCCGACCCCCGTGAGGATCCAGGCTTCGAGCCGTCCGGACACTGACCCCCAACCGTTCCTGCAGTCAGATCGGTCCCGCGTGGGACCGATCCGACTGCAGGAAGCCCGAGATGGGCGGGCTCAGCAGCCGAGCTGGTCGGCGAGATCCAGGAACGAGGTCGCCGTGTACTCCCACTCCTGGCCCATGTCACGGTCCGGGGCGGCTCGTCCTCCGTACTCGTTGGGACGGGCCACGAACGCGGTGGCCAGTCCGCACGCCCGGGCCGCGGCGAGGTCGGCGTGGTGGGCGGCGACGAGGCACAGCTCGCCGGGTTCCAATGCGAGCGCCTCGGCGCTGCGCAGGTAGACCGCCGGGTCCGGCTTGTAGGAGCGGGCGTGCTCGGCGCCGAGGATCGCGTCCCACGTCAGCCCGCCATGGCGGGAGAGGCCGACCATCAGCGCGACGTTGCCGTTCGACAGTGCCACGACGGGATACCGGCTGCGGAGGCGCGCGAGGCCCACCGGCGCGTCGGGCCACGGGTCGAGGCGGTGCCAGGCCAGCGTCAGCTCGGCGAGCACCTGCTCGCCGAGCGTCGCCGGTTCGATGCCGAACTGCTCCAGCGTCGCTTCGAGCATCTCGCGGTGCAGCGTGTCGAGCACGACGAACGGCCGCCGGCCGCTGCGCACCTCCTCCATCGCCGGGTTGTACCGGGAGCGCCACGACATGGCGAACTCGTCGCCGCTCACGTCGCTGCGCCCGAGACCGGCGAGGAACGGTGCGACCTCGCGAGCGACGCTGGATCGCCAGTCCACCACCGTGCCGAACACGTCGAAGCCGAGCGCGCGGATCACCATGCCTCGACCCTACGACCAGCCGTCCCCGGCAACCTGCGGTCGAACTGGACCTGTTTCGGGCGCGATCCGACCGCAGGTTCGGTGGGCTTGGCGAACTTGCGGTCGAACTGGACCCGTTTCGGGCGCGATCCGACCGCAGGTTCGGTGGGCTTGGCGAACTTGCGGTCGAACTGGGCCCGTTTTGGGCGCGATCCGACCGCAGGTTCGGTGGGCTTGGCGAACTTGCGGTCGAACTGGGCCCGTTTTGGGCGCGATCCGACCGCAGGTTCGGTGGGTGGCGAGCCGTGCGTATCATCCGTGCCGGTCGAGCAACTGAGGAGGGCGAGATGCGGGTGCTGGTCTTGGGTGCCGGGTTCGGTGGTCTGGAGCTGTCGACGACGTTGTCGGAGGTGCTGGGCGACGAGGTCGAGGTCACACTGGTCGACAAGAGCGACGGCTTCGTGTTCGGGTACTCGAAGCTCGACGTGATGTTCGGCCACCGCAGCGCGGACACGGTGATCCACTCCTACGCCGACGTCGTCAAGCCCGGCGTGCGCTTCGTCCAGACGACGATCCGCTCGATCGAGCCGGACGCCCGCCGCGTCGAGACCGACGCCGGCACGTTCGACGCCGACGTGATGGTGGTCGCGCTCGGCGCCGACCTCCATCCGTCGGCGACACCGGGGCTGGTCGAGGGCGGCCACGAGTTCTACACCGTGCCGGGAGCGTTCGCCCTCCGTGAGGTGCTGGCGGACTTCGAAGGCGGCCGGGTCGTGGTCGGCGTGACCTCGACGCCG
The DNA here is from genome assembly GCA_964565705.1 of uncultured Ilumatobacteraceae bacterium. Lineage (GTDB taxonomy): Bacteria > Actinomycetota > Acidimicrobiia > Acidimicrobiales > Ilumatobacteraceae > CAZMGD01. The sequence goes on from CAZMGD010000042.1 coordinate 8,035, forward strand.
TTCAAGTGCCCGCCGGCGCCGAGCGAGACGGCGCTGTTGATGCACGACTTCCTCACCGAGCGGGGGCTGCGCGAGCGGTCCGAGATCGCGCTGGTGATGCCACTGCCGCTGCCGATCCCGCCGTCGCCGGACGCGTCGGCGGCGATCCTCGAGGGCTTCGCCACACGCGGGATCGAGTGGCACCCGAACCGCCTCGTGCGCGAGATCGACCCGGCGCGCAAGGTGCTGAAGTTCCAGGACGACGGCGAGATGCCCTTCGACCTGTTCCTCGGCGTCCCGCAGCACCGCGTGCCCGAGGTCGTCGCCGAGTCGGGGATGTGCGTGGACGGCTGGATCCCCGTCGACCCGATCACCTTGGAGACTCGCCACCCGGGCGTCTACGCCGTCGGCGACGTCACCAGCGTGGGCACGCCCAAGGCCGGCGTGTTCGCCGAGGGCCAGGCGTCGGTCGTGGCCGCCGAGATCATCGCCTCGGTCCGCGGCGGCGACGCCGACGGCTACGACGGGCGCGGCGTCTGCTACCTGGAGTTCGGCAACGAGGGCGTCGCGATGGTCGACGTCACGTTCGTGTCCGGCCAGCCACCGGTCGGTCACCTCCGCGGCCCCTCGCTCGACTTCACCGCCGAGAAGCAGCGGTTCGGCACCACCCGGATCGCCCGCTGGTTCAACCGCCCCTGGTGACCGCCCGCTCCGATCAGGGGCGGGGGCCGGTGGTCGCCTGGCGGTAGGCGTCCATGTAGGCGGTCACCTCGGGGGAGCTCGACAGGCGCATCTGGGCGTTGATCTCGAGCGCCAGCGCGGCGTCGAGGTCGGGTGCCTCGACGTTGCGCCAGAGCACCTGTTTGGTGGTGCGAAGACCGGCGGCCGTGTAGGACGTCATCCGCCGGGCGTAGCCGAGCGCGGTCTCGATCAGCTCCTCGTCGGGCACGACCTTGGACACGATGCCCAGCTCCAGCGCCTCGGCGGCGTCGATGTCGCGGCCGGTGAGGATCAGGTCGAACGCCCGGGCGTTGCCCACCAGCCGGGGCAGCATGTAGGTGATGCCCATCTCGCAGCCGGACAGGCCGGTGCGGATCGACGCCGAGCAGAACCGCGCCGACGCGGCGGCGATGCGGATGTCGGACGCGCACGACAGCGCGAACCCGCCGCCGAACGCCGGGCCGTTGACCGCGGCGATCACGACTTGGGGCGTGTCGCGAACCGCGGCGACCAGGTTCGACACGAAGGCCTGGGCGTCGCCCATCGCGTTCATGTGCGGGTGGGCGCCCGGTGCCGGCGGCTCGCCCCAGTCCTTGAGGTCCAGGCCGGCACAGAAGCCGCGTCCGCTCCCGGTCAGCACGATCACCCGGCAGTCGGGGTCGGCGCCCACGGTGTCCAGCGCGGTGTAGAGGTCGGCGACCAGATCGAAGCTGATCGCGTTCAGCCGCTCCGCACGGGCCAGGCGCACCATGGTGATGTGGGGCTCGAGGGGGACGATCTCGACGGTGGTCACGAAGCGGCTCCCTGGATGGCTCGCGGCGGATGACGGAGGCGGCCAGCGTAGGGAGCGGGTCGGATCACGCGAGAGCCGGGCTCACCAGCCGGATGTGTCGTCGGCCAGCGCCGCGTACCGGGCCCGGACCTCGGGTTGCGGCTCACCGTCGAACGTCACGGCCGGCGCCGGCGGCCAGTCGGGCGGCGCCGCCGTGCCGGCGAGTGCCCACGCTGCCTGGCGGGCAGCGCCGATCGCCACGTACTCGGCTGGCTGCAACACCTGTACCGGTCGCCCGAAGATCGACGGGGCGAGCTGCTGCACCGCCGCGCTGCGAGCCCCACCGCCGATCAGGAGCACTCGGCTCGGCTCCACGCCGAGCGCATCGACGCCGTCGGCCAGCGAGCAGAGCAACGCCTCGACCGCGGCGCGGGCGAGTTGCTCGCGCGTCGTCGCCGAGGTGAGCCCGCGCAGCACGCCGGTCGCTTCGGGGCGGTCCGGGGTGCGCTCGCCGTCCAGGTAGGGCAGCAGGGTCAACCCGCCGGCGCCCGGCGGCGCGGCCAGTGCCAGCCGGGCGAGCTCGTCGAGGTCGACACCGAGGAGGGCGGCGGTGAGGGTGAGGATCCGTGACGCGTTCACGGTGCACACGAGCGGCAGGTACCGGCCTGAGGCGTCGCAGAACCCTGCGACCGAACCCGTCGGGTCCGCCGACGGTGCGTCGGCGACGCAGCACGCGGTGCCCGACGTGCCGATCGACACGACGACGTCGCCAACGGAGATACCGAGGCCGAGGGCAGCCGCCATGTTGTCGCCGGTGCCGGCGGCCAACACCTGCCCGGCGGGCGTGGTGGCCGCCACGTCGCCGGGTTCGACGAGCCTGGGCAGGGACGGTGCGTCGGTGCGGTCGAGGGCCCAGGCCGCGATGTCGGGCAGCCACGCCCGCCGAGCCGGCGAGTGGTAGCCCGTGCCCGACGCGTCGCCGTGGTCCGTCGTCGGTTCCGTGCCCCGCCCGGCCAGCTGCCACGTCAGCCAGTCGTGGGGCAACAGTACCGACGCCGTTCGCGTCGCGTGCGGCGGCTCGTGCTCGGCCATCCATCGCAGCTTGGTGACGGTGAACGAGGCGCTCGGCACGGAGCCGATCGCGTCGGCGCACGGCTGCCGCCCACCCAACCGCTCCACGACCTTGCGCACCTGGGGCGCGGACCGCAGGTCGTTCCACAGCAGCGCGGGCCGGAGCACCTCGCCCGTGCGGTCGAGCGCCACCATCCCGTGCTGCTGGCCGGCGACGGCGATCGCCGACGCCCGCTCCAAGAGGTCCGCACCGGCGCGCTGCAGCGCGTCCCACCACGCGGCGGGGTGCACCTCCGTTCCGGGCGGGTGCGGCGCCGACGCCTCGTCCACCACGGTCCCGTCCTCGGCGCGCACGAGCAGCACCTTGACCGACTGCGTGGACGAATCCACCCCGGCGACGAGGGTCTCCGCGTTCACCGGACGTGTCCGACTCTGTGTGAGTTCCGTGTTCTGTGTGACGACCGGAGCCTCCGACCTGGCTCACAGCGTTCTACGTTCACACAGAGTGGGCGCGTCACACAGACGTGGACGTTCGCGAGCGGGCGCCCGGTCATGCTGCCCGGTTCCTCGGTCGGCGGGGGTCGTCGAGCAGGGACTCGAACCCGAGGTCGGCGGCGCCGATCAGCGCGGCGTCGCTGCCGAAGTGGGCGGCGGCGAGCGAGACGCAGGACCGTGGGGTGGCCAGTGCACGGTGATCGAGCTCGACCTGGATGGCCGGGCGGAGGTGGTCGAACGCGTCGGCGAAGAACCCGCCCAGCACGATCAGCTCCGGGTTGAACACGTTCACCATGCCGGCGAGGCCGATCCCCAGCCAACGTCCGGTCTCGGCCAGCGCGCCGACGGCGCGCGGCTCGCCGGCCTGCGCCCGAGCCAGCAGCGCGCTCGTCGCCGCGCGCCCGTGCCGGGCACGGGCACCGTGGACGCGGCGCACGAGGGCGGCCTCGCCGACCTCCGTCTCCCAGCAGCCCCGCGACCCGCACCGGCACCGAGCGCCGTCGGGGTTCACAGGCAGGTGCCCGAGCTCGCCGGCATACCCGGCCGTGCCACGCAGCGGCGCACCGCGCACGAGCACCCCGCCGCCCATCCCGGCCTCACCCGACAGGTACAGCACGTCGAGGTGCCCTCGCGCCGCGCCGCGCCCGACCTCTGCGCGCATGCCGAGGTCGGCCTCGTTGGCGACGGACGGGTCGAGCCCGCGCAGCCGTGCTCGGAGCAGCTGGTGCAGGGGCACGTCGCGCCAGCCGAGGTTCGGGGCGACGCGCACGATGCCGGCATCGCGGTCGACGACCCCGGCGACGGCGACGCCGCAGCCCACCAGCGTGAGCGAGCGGCTGCGCCTCCGCACGCGGCTCGCCAGCATCCGGACGGTATCGACCACCGCGTCGGGTTGCGGGTGCTGCAGCGCCACCCGCTCCTGGTGCACCACGTCGCCTCCCAACCGGACAGCGGCGACGGCGACGGACTCGGCCGAGATCTCGATGCCCATCGAGCCGACGTCGGGTGCGGCTGACACGACTGGTGAGGGGCGTCCGGGCCCGTCGCGCAGGGCCGTGTCGTGCTCGCGGACGAGGCCGTCGTCGGCCAGCTCGGTCACGAGCGAGGCGATCGCCGTCCGCGTCAGTCCGGTGGTCGCGCTGAGCTGCGAGCGGGTGGCCGGCCCGGCGTGGACGTGCCGCAGCACGGTGCTCAGGTTGGCGCGCCGAACGTGCTCGTTGCGCATGCCCCCCGGCGTCATGACGCCAGCCTAGGCGCACGGCCCAGCGGGATTTGTTATCGTCACTCACATATCCGCGCACCTGGGGTCGCGCGAACTGGGAGGCACAGATGTCCAGTTTCTTCACCGAGGTCGAGGGTCGGATCCCGTACGAGGGTCCAGACTCCGACAACCCGCTCGCGTTCCGCTGGTACGACCCCGACCGGGTGGTGGCCGGCCGCACGATGGCCGAGCACCTGCGCTTCGCCGTCTGCTACTGGCACTCGTTCGCGTGGGACGGCTTCGACATCTTCGGCGCCGGCACGCTCGACCGGCCCTGGCACCCGTCGGCGTCGCCGTCGCTGGACCCGCTGCAGGCGGCGCAGACGAAGATGGACGCCGCGTTCGAGTTCTTCGACAAGCTCGGGACGCCGTTCTACTGCTTCCACGATCGGGACATCGCGCCCGAAGGAGCGTCGTTCGGGGAGAGCGCCAAGCTGCTCGACGCGATGGCTGAGCGGGCGGCCGCCGAGCAAGAACGCACCGGCGTACGGCTGCTGTGGGGCACCGCCAACCTGTTCTCCAACCCGCGGTACCAGGCGGGCGCGGCGACGAACCCCGACCCCGAAGTCTTCGCCTTCGCCGCCGCGCAGGTGGCCCAGTGCTTGGAGGTCACGCACCGTCTCGGGGGCGAGAACTACGTGCTCTGGGGAGGACGCGAGGGCTACGAGACGTTGCTCAACACCGACATGGCGCGCGAGCTCGATCAGCTCGGCCGCTTCCTGTCGATGGTCGTCGAGCACAAGCAGCGAATCGGCTTCCACGGCACGCTCTTGCTCGAACCCAAGCCGTTCGAACCGACCAAGCACCAGTACGACTACGACGTGGCGGCGGTGCACGCGTTCCTGGAGAAGTACGACCTCGCCGACGAGTACCGGGTCAACATCGAGGTCAACCATGCCACCCTGTCCGGTCACGACTTCGCCCACGAGATCGCCGTCGCCATGAACGCCGGCATCTTCGGGTCGATCGACGCCAACGCCGGTGACGACCGTCTCGGCTGGGACCTCGACCGCTTCCCCGTCTCGGTGGAGCAGATGAGCCTCGGGATGCTCGAGATCCTGCGCGGTGGTGGCTTCACGACGGGCGGGCTGAACTTCGACGCCAAGTTGCGCCGCCAGTCGATCGACCGCACCGACCTGTTCCATGCCCACATCGGCGGGATGGACACCATGGCCCGCGCGCTGCTGGTCGCGACGTCGATCATCGACTCCGGTGAGCTCGACGCGTTCCGAGAGGATCGCTACGCCGGGTGGGGCGGCGAGCTGGGCCGCTCGATCCTGGACGGCACGACGACCCTGGCGGACCTCCACACCAGAGCGTTCACCGCGGGCGAGCCGGCCCGGCACTCGGGGCGCCAGGAGCGTCTCGAGAACGTCGTCGCCAAGCACGTCGACCGCGCCCGCTGACGCGCGACCGGCGCCGGCCGGTCGGCGCAACTCGGGGATGATCTGCTCCCCCCACTGCCGGAGGGTCTCCATGCAGACCTCGTGGGGCACGGTGCCCATCTGGCTCATCAGCATGATGTCGTCGACGCCGATGTCGCGCAGCTCGCGGACCCGGGCGACGTCGGCGAGCACGTCGTCGGAACCCTCGGACTCGTCGAGGCCGCCGAAGCCGAGCACCGGTGGCGCCGCGCCCGGCGCCGAGCTCCAGCCGGTGCTCGCGCTCGGGCGTCGGATCGGTCAACTGGGCTTGGAACCCCACCGAGAACTTCACGACGAGGATCCTTCCCGCTCGGTCCGCCTGCCCGCAGTCGAGCATCGGGCGCGGACCACCCGCTGGCGGAGGAGTCGCCGCACCACTCTCCTGCGCGATGCTGACGCCACTCATCTCAGGAGGCTTTGACGTGGTGTGGATCATCTTCCTCGCGATCGCGGTGCCGATCGTCGCCGTGCTCTTGTGGATCGCGCTCGACGACTCGTTCGTGCGCATCGAGCCGGGCCAGCTCGGGCTGCTGCTGATCAAGGGCAAGGCGACCGACAAGGCGCTCGAACCGGGCCCGCACTGGGTGCCGGCGATGCGCCGGCGAACGGTCCAGACCTACCCGTCGACGGAGATGTCGTATCGGGCAGGGGCACCGGACACGACCACGGTCAGCATGCTCGAACGGGCCGGACCATCGATCCGGACGTCGCTCGTCGACCGCTCGACCGCGACCGCGTCGTACACCGTGCGCTTCCGCCTCGACACTCCGAGGCTGCGCACGGTGCACGATCGGTTCGGTCCCGAAGGCATCTGGTCCGCGGTGCGCGACGAGAGCGAGGCGGCGATGCGCGAGGCGCTGGGTGGCGCCACCATCGACGACCTGTTCGGCGGGGCCAGGGCGCCGCTGGAGCAGCGCCTCGCCACCGTCGTCGGCCAGCGGCTCGACGAGTTCGGGATCGTCGTGACGATGCTGCAACTCGGCGACATCGACCTCGGCCGCACGGGTGAGGTCATCGAGGCCACCGCGCGCGCACGCCTCGAGCTCGAGCGCGAGCAGGCAGAGGCCGCGATGCGCATCGCTCGGGCGCGCATCGACGCCGACCTGACGCCGTTCGTCGGCGCAGCGGGTTCCGCGCTCGCGCTGCGCTATCGCGAGGTGGACTCGTGGCGCGAGGTGGCCCGGACCGGCAAGGGCATGGTGCCCGCACCGGGCCGATCGAGTGGGAGCGATGTGATGCCGGTCGAGGACGATGCGCCTGACGCGACGGTCGACGACGGCGAGGCGGAGCAGTGACGACATCTCGAGCGAACCGCAACCACCGTGTGCTCGAAGTGCTCGCCGTGGTCATGCTCGGCATCGCGACCATCGGCACGGCGTGGTGCGGCTATCAGGCGACGCGATGGAACGGCGAGGAGGAGGACCACGCCCGCACGGCGTCGGACCTGCAGGTGGAGGCGGCGCGCCAGTTCGGCCTCGCCACCCAGCAGGTGTCGTACGACAGCATCATGGTGGCCCAGTACGCGCAGGCGGTCGTCAACGGTGACGAGCGGCTCCAGGAGTTCTACCTCGACTCGCTGTTCAGGCCGCCGTTCCTGCCGACGCTCGAGGCGTGGCGGGCCGAGATCGCCGCCGGCCAGAACCCGAGCAGCCTCGTGACCGATCAGGAGTACCTCGACGCCCAGTTGGCGCCGTACCGCGAGACCGCGGAGCGATCGTCGGTGGCAGCGGAGCAGGCCCGGGCTGCCGGTGACAACGCCGACGACTACGTGCTCACGACGCTCCTCCTCGCGTCCGCCTTGTTCTTCGCCGGCCTGACGACGTCGTTCCGGCTCCGCCTGCCACAGGTCATGCTGCTGTCGGGATCGGGGATCCTCATCGCGTTCGCCGCGTCGCGCCTGGCCGACCTGCCGATCGCCTGACCGCGTTCGTCCGCGCGGCCGTGAGCTGCAAGTCTGGCCGGCGTGACGACCGCTGCTGTGTGCACCGCCCTGACCGGTGAGGACTCCCTCGAGATCCAGGAGTGGCCCGTGCGCGAGCTCGGCGCCAGCGACCTGGCGGTCTCGGTCCGAGCCGCCTCGGTCAACTTCCCCGACGTGTTGATCGTCCGCGGTCTCTACCAGATCCGGCCGGATCCACCGTTCGTGCCGGGCTCGGAGATCGCCGGCGTGATCACCGGTGTCGGGCCGGCCGTGAACGGCCTGGCGGCCGGTGACCGGATCCTCGCCGTGACGGGCTCCGGCGCGTTCGCCACCGATGTCGTGCTCACGCAGGGGCAGTCGCAGATGCACGTCATCCCCGACGAGATGCCGTTCGACGAGGCGGCCGCGTTCGACCTGACCTACGGCACCGCGTACCACGGGCTGATCCGCCGTGGCCGGCTGCTGCCGGGGGAGACGATGCTGGTCAACGGCGCGACCGGTGGCTGCGGTTCGGCGGCCGTCCAGATCGGCAAGGCCGTCGGCGCCACGGTGATAGCGGTCGCCGGTGGGGCGGAGAAGTGCGCGCTCGCCTGGGAGCTCGGCGCCGACGTCGTGATCGACCACCAGACGACCGAGTCGCTGTCGGCCGCGGTGCGCGAAGCGACCGGTGGTCGAGGCGCCGACGTGTTCTTCGACAACGTCGGCGGCGCCGACGTGCGCGACGAGCTGCGCTGCCTGGCCTGGAACGGCAGGTACCTGGTCGTCGGCTTCGCCGGTGGGGAGATCCCGACGTTCAAGGCCAACCAGACGATCCTCAAGGGCATCTCGATCGTCGGCGTCGCCTACGGCATGTCGGCCGTGATCGACCCCGGCGCCAACAACGAGGACTTCGGCCAGCTCTTCGCCTGGTACCGGGACGGCAAGGTCCGCCCGCACATCGGCCAGCGCTTCCCGCTCGCCCAGGCCGCCGACGCGATCCGCAGCCTGCGCGAGCGCCGCGCCCTGGGCAAGGTCGTCATCGAGATGCCCACCGCGTGACCTCGGGTCAGAGCAGGCGGAAGTCGGCGACGTGGACGGTGCCGTCGTCGAGGTGTACCCGCAACTGGTAGCAGCCGGCCTTCGTCGGTGTCTTCCACGGGTAGAGCCAGAACAGGAGGGCGTCGGTCAGGCCCGACACGTTCTGGGCGACGGGCGCGCCGAACGTCGAGCTGGTGCACGACGTGCGCGGGACCGACTCGATCGCGGTGATCGCGCTGCGGGTCGTGATCCGCCGGCCGCGACCGTCCAAGACGTTGAACAGGACCGGATAGGTCATTCCCCTGATGCCGGCGTTGACCTGCGGTGGCTCGCGGAACGGTAGGTAGAACCCGCCCCACAGGTAGGTGACCTGGTAGGTCACCGTCGACGTCGCCGTGTTGCCGACGGCGTCGCGAGCCGTCGCGGTGACGGTCTTGGTACCCAGCGTGGACGTGTCGATCGCACCGATCGAGCACGACACCACGCCGCTGCCGACGTCACCACACCCGACGTCACCGAGCACGTTGTCCTTGAGGTACACCGTGCCGTTCGGCAGCGGATAGCGAACGTCGACCGTCGGCGCAGCACGGTCGATGGAGAACGGTCCGAACGGTCCGACCGTCACGCAGTTGTTGTTCCGGTCGCACACATCGGCGGTGTTCGTCATCGCGTCGGTGGCAGCCGCGCCCACCCCGACCGAGGTCGACAGCTGGATCGTTCCCTGCGCCGGATCGGCGAGCCCGACGCCGGCGTCGCTGACCTGGCAGGAGACGGTGACGTTCGCCGCCTTCCAGCCCGTCGGTGACGCGCCGCAGGCCGCGACCGGCGGGTCGACGTCGACGTCGGGGATCGGATCGACGGTGACGCGGACCTCGAACGGCGCACTCTCGTGTCCCAGCAGGTCGACGGCGCGGGCGGTCAGCGTCGTGTCCCCGACGGCGGCGATCCGGACCGACGTCGTCGCCGCGGCGACGGTGGTCGGGCCCGACGCCTGGGCACCGGTGGTGGTGTAGGTCAGCGAGGCGACACCGATGCCGTCGTCGGCGGCGAGCAGGGTCACGTCGACGGGCCCGACCACGCGCGGTGCGGCGGGGTTCCGCGTCCCGCTGATCGTCGGTGCAGCGCTGTCGATGCGCACGATCGCGCGCTCGCTCGGGCTGTTGCGCGTGGACGCGGTCACGTCCCAGACGGCGTCGCTCGACAGCTGGATCGGCGCGCCGTCGAGGTTGATCTCGGTGCCGTTCAGCTGGACGGACACCGCGTCGCCGGCGACGACAGGCGTCACCATGACCTCGACCGGCCCCGTGTACCAGCCGCTGGGGTCGAGCGGACCGGACACGGCGATCCGGGGTGCAGCTGCGGTCACGGACGCGAAGTACGTGCCCTTGTTGCTCGACCGGGCGACGTTGCCGCCGGCGTCGACGGCCTGGGTGAAGAAGTCGATCGACGTGAACCCGACCGCGGGGAGATCCTTTCCGAAGACGCCGTTGCCGAGTGGGGCCAGGCGGACCTCCGTCCAGGCGCCAGGGTTCGCGGCGTCGGTGTACAGCACGGTGACGAGGCGGATCGCCGACTCGTCGGCGACCTCGACGCGCAGCGACAGCGATCCGGCGTCCAGCACCGCCGTCGAGCGCAGGATCGTCGGTGCGACGACGTCCGCTGCGGCCGAGCCGCTGGTCGGCGCGTAGAACGCCGTCCCCGCGATCGAGGTGAAGAGGCGTTGGGTGCCGCCGGTGGTGCCGGGGTTCCAGATGAACTGGCCGGGGACCAGGACCGCCTGGTCGCGACGCCCGGTGACCGACCCGTAGCTGCTGACCGACTGCAGCGCGGTCGGGAACGTGTTCGGGGCCGCCGGTATCTCGGCCGATGTCGCGCCCAGGTCGACCGTCGGCGTGAAGTACACGGGGTCGGGGGCAGGCGTGTCGGTGGAGGTGAGCCCGGTCAGCAGCACGCCGCGCAGCTCGTGGCCGGGCTGGGTGAGGTCGACCACCGCCCGCGGCTGGATCGGCTGACCCGCGGTCGTGAGCGTGTCGCCGCGGTACGTGTAGTACGACCCGCGGTCCGTCGTGACCGCCTGGAACTCGGAGCCGGCCTGGCCGACGGTGCCGGTGAGGGCGACACCCGCGGCGTCGAGCCCGGTCGCCGGATCGACCGCCACCGGCGGGTTGGCGGGAGGCTGCTCGGGGGTGCCGTCGCCGATGCGCAGCTGTGGCATGCCGTACATGACGACCTGGGACACGACCTTCTCGTCGAAGGGGGTCAGGACCGCTGTCGCCGCGATGTACTGCTGCTTGGCCTGGGCCATCGCCTGGCCGATCGTGATCGTGCCGTCGAGACCGATGGCGAAGCGGTGCATCAGATCCTCGGTCGCTCCGACGACGGCGTCGTCGCCGTAGCCGTAGCCGGTGTTGCCGGCGAACACGGCACCGGCACCGGTCAGGGTCTGTGCCCAATCGCCTTGGCGCAGCCCGGACACGGTGACGTCGCTCACCGACAGGCCCGCATGGCAACCCATCGAGAACAGCACCGTGCCCTCGAGCGCCGCCCGCGTTGCGTCGCTCATGTTGTCGATCGTGAACAGGTCGTCCTGCACGCCGCGCGCGTTCTGGTCGGCGGGCAGCGCCCGGTAGTGATCGAAGTGGGCGTTGAGGGAGATCACGTCGGCTCCGTCGCCGATCGCCGTGTTCAGCTGCTCCGTGGTCCAGTGGTCGTTGATCAGCCGGTCGTCGGTGGGCAGGCCGTTCGCCTCCAGCGCCTGGGCGACGGCGTCGGCACCGTCGCTGAGGAAGTCGTACCCGGTCGACAGCGCGGTGCTCGGGTCGAGCTCGCCCTCGAAGCGCACGTAGTTGTCGATCGCGGTCTTGATCTCGGCCGGCTTCTCGACGAGCCGGCCGATGGCGACCGTCGGGACGAACAGCTCGCGGGGCCCGACGCTCAGCGGGTGCTCGTCCGCGTAGGGGTCATCGCTGAGCAGGTAGCCGAGTGACAGCGCGGCGGTGAGCGGGCTCTGCGAATCGCCGAGCTCGGCGGCGTACTCGCGCTCGTTGGAGTACACCGTCGCGTCGCGCAGGCGGGCGAACGGGATCTGGTCGTCGTTGCCGACGATCACCACGTGGGCAATCGTCGGGAGGCTCGCCCTCGTGGCGTCGATGGCCGCTCCGATCGCGGTCACCGCGCCGTTGGCGGCTGCTGGGCTACACGGGTCGGCGTCCCAGTCGCGGTCGGCGCGCTGCACGCCGACCAGCGACGAGACGTCGAGCACGGCCGCGGTCTCGGTGCCGAACGGATCGTCGCCGCCGACGGGAGCGGGGGCGTTCACGGCCTCGGTCAGCGCGTCGAGCGCGTCGAGCACATCGGGTCCGTCGACGACCCCTTCGGCATCGCTCGCCGGGTACACGGTCGCGAGGCGGACGCTGTCGACGACGAAGAGCGTCGTCGCCCCCTCGGGCAGATCCGTGCGGTTCGCCGGCAACACGCTCGGCGCCGTGCGCGTGATCGCCGGGCACTGGCCGGAGAACCGCGCTCGGGTCACCGTGGCGCGCAGCGCGTACGGCTGGGCGCTGCTCGCGCCCTGATAGCCCGTGACCCGGATCCAGTACCGGCCGGCCTCGAGCGGTGTGGTCTCGATCCGCTCGTCGGTCGTGCCGCGGTTGGTGGAGACGGCGATCACCGTGCCACCGGGCGGAGGAGTGGTGTCGAGGTCGTCGAGCGGCACCACCGCCGGAACGGTGCCCTGGGCGAGGAGGCTGCGCCCACCGTCGGACGCGGGGAGCACGGAGCCCTCCGGGGTGCCACGGAGCGGATCGGGAGCCTGCCCGAACAGCACGACGTCGAGGTCCTCGTCGAGGTTGGAGAGGATGACCGACATCCGATCGCCCTGGTCGAGGTCGATCGAGAACCAGTCGACGTCGGTGGCGGTGCCGACGTGGGTGAGGTACAGCGTGTCGGGCTCGATCGGCGTGGCGACGTCGGCCGTGTCGTTGACCTCGAACGCCTCGGACACCACCTGGTCGACGCCGGACGCCTCGATGGTGATCGTGCCGTCGTCGGGGGTGCTGGTCGTGAGCGACGCCGCGGCAGCTCCCGCGGCGCCGATGGCCAGGGGCACGATGGCCTGCAACGTGACCTGTGTGGTGCCGGTGCGTGGTTCGAGCACCGCGTCGACACCTGCACGACCGGGAGCGACGGTCGTCGAGCGGATCAGGCCGTCGTAGGTCAGGCTGTCGGCCACGTAGCGGAACCCGGCCGGCAGGTCGATGTCGACCGCGTAGTCCGTCGGATCCTGCAGATTGGAGGTGATCTCGGCGACGAACGTGACGACGCCACCGGTGCCGGCGAGATCATCGGCTGCAGCGGCCAGATCGAGGTCTTCCCACGGGTAGTCGCCGGGGTCGACGACGCCTTGCAGCAGCGCGCCGAGCGTCAGCTGCTCGACCACGTCGGCCGGCAGCAGGGCGATGAGCTCGGCGATCGTCATCGTCGCCAGCATCTCGTCGAACGTCTCCCACCCGGTGAGGTCGCCGAGCTCGCCGGCACCGAGCGTGCTCAGCGTCACGCCGTCGAAGCCGGCAAGGGTGGCGATGAGGGCCTCGAAGTCGGCGAGCGTGGCGTCGCCGTACTCACCGAGATCCTGCAGCACGAGGTCGTCGGCATCGCCCGGTCCACCGTCGAACAGGCCGACGAGGTCGGCGAGCGTGGCGTCGCCGTACTCACCGACCTGAGCGAGCGTCGCGCCGGGCACCAGCGCCTGCGCGGCTGCCGCCTGGGCGATCGTCGCCGTCGCACAGTCGATCCGCGTGCAGTCGACGACGGTGGCGATGCGGGCCAGCGGGATCCGCCCGAGGGGGATCCGCCCGAGCGGTGAGGTGGCGAGGTCGATGCGGCCGAGGGGGATCCGCCCGAGCGGTGAGGTGGCGAGGTCGATGCG
>CAZMGD010000042.1:21721-31325 GCA_964565705.1 uncultured Ilumatobacteraceae bacterium
CCGAGCGGTGAGGTGGCGAGGTCGATGCGCCCGAGCGGGATGCGCCCGAGCGGGATCCGGCCGAGCGGCACATCCCGCACGGAGATCCGTCCGAGCGGCGTGTCGGTGAGGTCGATGCGGCCGAGGGGGATGCGCCCGAGGGGTGAGGCAGCGAGGTCGATCTCGGCGAGCGCGATCCGTCCGAGCGGGGTGTCGGTGAGGTCGATGCGGCCGAGCGGGATGCGCCCGAGCGGGATCCGGCCGAGCGGCACGCCGGCCAGGCTGACCGACATCAGGGTCGTGTCGGGGCGGGCCGGGTCGAGCGTTGTGCCGGGGCCGCACTCGGTGCCTGGAACGCTCTCCTCGATCACGCCGCACCAGGTGTAGCCGGCGGGCAGTGACAGCTCGCTCAGTGGCACGGTGGCGAACGCGATCGAGCCCAGGGGGATTCGGCCGAGGGGCGTCGCCGACAGGTCGAGCTGACCGAGTTGCAGATCGTCGGCGACCGGAGGATCGAGTGCGAGCACCTCGGCGAACGTGACGTTCTGGAGCGGGATGCCGTTCAGCTGGGTGTTCTCGAGGAGGCCCTCCCAGCCGCCGTCGATCGACACCGGGATCGAGCTGAGCGCGATGCGGCCGAGCGGCGAGCCGGCGAGTGCGATGCGGCCGAGCGGCAGGTCCCCGAGGGCGATGCGCCCGAGCGGCGACCCCTGGAGGTCGATCGAACGGATCGCTTGATTGTCGACCGTCGGCGCCTGCCCGCCGCCGGGCAGCACGGTCGACTTGACCGCGCTCGGCGGCAGCTTGGCGAGGGGTACGACCGACCCGGCGGCGGTCGGCGCAGCCGAGGACGCGAAGAGCCGCATCGCGATGCCCGTGGCCTCGACCGCACCGGCGTCGCAGGCCGCGCCGACCTTGCGGGGAGCGCCGACGACGTCGACGGGGATCGCCGGGTCGCACACCACCGAATCGATCACCGGCGAGCCGCTGGCTGGCTCGACCACCGGGACCAGCTCGAGGTCGTTCCACGAGATGCCCGCGTAGGGCATGTCGACGTCGACCATGGGCTGCAGCTCGCCGGCGGGAGCCAGCGCGGGGCCGGACGTGACGACGCAGGCCGACGACGTCGCGAAGCTCGCGCCGTCGGTCGCGACCTGCCCGGTGCAGTCGATCGCCGTCTCGCTGACGTCGCTGCTGTTCCCGGAGATCACGCTGGCAACCAGGGTCACGGTTCCGCCGCCCGCAAGCTCGGAGACCACCAACCCCGCCGTCGGGCCACCGCTGTCGTTGCCGGCGATCGTCGTGTGCGTCATGCGCATCGGAACCGCCTCGCGGCCGACGAGGCCCTCACCGCTGACCTCCACGGCACCGCCCTGCGACGAATGGTTGTCGACGACGCTGACGTTGACGAGGCGCAGCGCATCGGTCGGGGGACTGGTGGCGTCGCCGGTGGCGATGCCACCCCCGAACGATGCGGTGTTGCCGGCGAAGGTGACCTGGCGCAGCTCGACGTCGGTGCAGGTGCACGAGAGACCGCCGCCGGAGCCTGCGGTGTTGTCGAACACGTACGAATTCGTGAGCCGCAGCGAGGTTCCGGCGTCGATCCTCAAGCCGCCGCCGCCGCTGCCGGCCGTGTTGCCGTCGAAACGCACCCGACTGGCGTCCACCGACAGGCCGCTGGCGACGTACATGCCACCGCCGCCCAGGGTTGCCCGGTTGCTCCAGAACGCGACGTCGTCGAGCACCAGGTTGCCGGTACCGGTCGCGTACAGCCCGCCGCCGCGCTGGGCGTGGCCGCTCGCCACGCCGACGTCCTGCAGCGTCACGGTCTGCCCGGTTGCGATGTTCGCCAGCAGCACTCCGCCGGTCGATTCGTCGGGCCCACCGCTGTTCGCGACGTTGAAGTTGCTCAGCGTCAGGTTGCCGCGGGCCTCGAACACGCGGTACGGAGCGCTCACCGAGATGGCGGGGAGGTTGCGTCCACTGACCGTCAAGAACGTCGTGTCGAGGTCGCCGCAGCGAGCGGAGTCGGCGCCCAGGTCGCACGTGTACACACCGCTCGTCGGTGGGGCGGCGAGGGCGATCGAGAAGTTCCCGAGGAGGATCTCGTCTTGCGACGGGAACGCTTCTGCTTCCATCACGGCGGCACGCAGCGTGCACTCGCCGTAGGCGTCGGCGCAGACACCGTCGCCGGTGATCGCGTCCTGGCTGTCGGCGGCACTGGTGACCTCGAGCGTCAGGTTCGGACCGCCGACGTTGGACTCGACCGCACCGAACTCGCAGTTCGTCGACTCCCGGGTGAGGCCGCGGGCGTCGGTCGGCGAGGCGCAGGGCGCGCCGTCGAGGTGGTCGGTGAGTTGGGCAACGGGCAGCTCACGGCCGTCACCGGTCCGGACGCCGCCGATCTCGGCGAGCATCCCCACGGTGTACGGACCCGTGCTGGCGGTGCCGCCGGACGTCGGGCACGCCGCCGACTTGAGCACCGACCCGCTGACGAGCACGGCCGGGCCGGTACACGAGCCGTCGAGCGCGCTGCTCGTCGCGCTGAACCCCTGGCCACCGTTCCACGCCGAGCCGAGGGCGACCAACGCAGTGCCGGTGTTGCGGGTGATCGTGGCGTGGGTCAACGGGCCGCCCGCAGCCCGCAGGCCGATCCCGGCGTTGTCGGCGACGGTCAGGTTCGTGCCGAAGAGCTCACCGTCGGTCCACACCGCTGGCGACGGCCCGCGGCTGGTCACCACGGAGCTGTCGAGGAGGTTGAGGTTGTGCACGCCCGAGGAGCACGAGCCGCAGGCGATCGCCGAGCCGTTGCCGGCGGCGAGGTTGCCGCGGAACGCGGATTGCCGGAACGTCGGGCTGCTCGAGGCGCGCGGGTTGATCAGCACGCCGCCCCCGTCGCCTGACGCCGTGTTGTCGAACACCGCGGTCCGCGTCATCGACAGCGTCGTCGCCGCGCCGAACAGGCCGCCGCCGTCGCCCTGGGAGACGTTGCCGAAGATCGCGCTGTCCTCGATCGTCAGGTTCCAGTCCGAGACGTGGAACGCGCCGCCGGCGTCGGTCGCGGTGTTGCCCGACGCCTCGACGTTCCGCAGCACCACCCCACCGCTGGCCCGCAACGCGCCACCTTGATCGGCCGAGCCGCCGCGCAGCGCGAGCCCGTTCACGATCAGCGTGTCCGAGGGCGTGCCGTTGAAGACCATGACGCGGTGCGCGGCACCGACGGCCTGGATGACGACCCGCCGCGACGGCACGAGCGATCCGCGCAGCTCCACCGTCCTGCCCAACATGTTGGGGACGTCGAGCGTGCCGGACGTCTCGATGATCGAACCGGCGGGCAGCGTGGTCAGGTCGACGATGACGTCATCGAACTCGGCGAGGTTCCACTTCGCCTTGAGCATCTCCAGTGCAGCGCGCAGGGTGCACGCACCTCCCGGGGTGCTGATGCACGTGTTCGGCGTGCCGTTCCAGGGCTCGTCGAGCGTCGAGTTGACCACGACCGTCGTCAGCGCGGACGCGGGGGTCGCAGGGGGCGCAGCGATCGCCACGACCATCGTGCCGATCAGCAGTGCGCTGGCGACGGCGAGCCGCCCAGCCCGACGGTGATTCCCCATGATGTCTCCCTCGTCCGCGCGCACTCGCCCGTGGTGCGCCACCTGACCGTACCGCCGTGCCGGACGGGCGGGTGCACTCCACGGCCCACCTCCACCGAACTTGTGGTCGAACCCCCGGGTGCAGGGTCAGGCGTGTACGCCGCGCTGGCCGATCGCGCCGCGCAGGCCGGAGCAGCCCACGCACCCGATGCAGCCCACGCAGTCGGTGCAGCCGACGCAGGCGATGCACCGCTTGCAGCGCAGGCACGCGACGACGGCGATGCACCCGGCGACGCCGGCGCTCGCGAACGTCAGCAGGCTGCCGACCACGCCCGCGCTGGCGGCGGTACCGATGCTGGCGGCGACCCCGGCGCTGCTGCTCGTCCCCACGCTGGCGGCGACCCCGGCACTTGCCACGGTGGCGATGCTGGCGGCGACCCCGGCACTTGCCACGGTGGCGATGCTGGCGGCGACCCCGGCGCTCGCCGCGGTGGCGATGCTCCCGGCCACTCCGACGCTGCCCATCGTTGCCCGCTCGGGATCCAGCACGGCGTCGAGTCTCGCGCGCCGTCAGCGGGTGAGGCGGCCCTCCACGTCGGCGAGGTGGCTGCGGGCGGCGTCCGCCGCGGCGACCGGGTCGCGCTCAGCGATCGCCCGGGCGATGGCGGTGTGCGTGGCGCGGCTCTCGGCCAGCACCTGGTCGTGTTCGCGGTCCGACGTGTCCTCGTTCAGCAGCCCGTCGTAGCGATCGGAGCTGAACACCGCGTCCAGCACCTTGATGTGCAGCTCGCCGAGCAACGGGTTCCCAGCGGCAGCCGCTATCGCCGCGTGGAACGCGCGGTCCAGTGGCCGGAGCTCCTCCACGGACATCGCCGCGCGGATCCGTTCCGCGATCGTCGAGATCTCGGCTCGCTCCGCGTCCGTCGCCCGCTCGGCGGCGTACTCGGTCAGCTGCACCTCGAGCAGGCGCCGGGTCTCGAACACCTCGCGGATGCGCTCGCGGCGGATGTCCGCCTCCAGCTTCACCTCGGGCAGGTGCTCCACGACGTAGGCGCGGTTGCCGCGCCGCTCGATCACGCCGAGGGTGATCAGCTCGCGGATCGCCTCCCGTACCGAGGTGCGCGACACGCCGAACTGCTCGCCGAGAGAATCCTCGCTCGGGATCAGCTCACCCGGGGCGAGCGCGCCAGCGCGGATGTTCGCCGCCAGCTGCTCGCGCACCTCGTCGGCGAGGCTGCGTCGCGGCACCGGTGTGAAGCCGCGCCAGCGGTGCTGCTGGTTCATCCCCGCCGCGGTGGCTTGCCGAACACCTCGCGCACCATCGGCTCGAAGTGCTCCAGCGGTAGCGTGTCGTAGTCGGGATCGAACGCGTTCTGGTCCCAGTCGTCGGCGAAGCGCTCGGCCAGCTCGTAGCACGGATGGTCCCGGTGCTTCAGCCGCATCATCGGGTCGAGGCCCATGCGGGCGTAGTAGTGCTTGCCCTCGAAGTCCTGGTGCACCTTGACGACCCAGTAGGCCTCGTTCGACACCCACGGCCGGATCATCTCGGCGGCCATCGCCGGGTGGTTGGCGTTGGAGATGATCTTGCCCATGTCGTGGCACAGCGAGGCGACGATCATGTCGACGTCGGCGCCGGCGCGCTCGGCCATCGTCGCCGTCTGCAGCCCGTGCACGAGCTGGCTGACCTGGAACCCCTGGATCAGCGAGTCCGTGGCCCGCAGCATCGTCAGGATCCGGTCGGGCACGTACTCGTTGTCGAGGTCGATGTGGTGCTCGACGTGGGTCATGTAGTCAGGGCTGAACTCGGACATGCGCGGTCCGATCGGCCCGGCGAAGTCGTGCCCGTCGGCGACGGCGAGCGTGCTCCAATCGGTGATCGTGGTGGTCGATGACGTCATCGGATCTCCTCGGTGGACGTGTGGGTCCGAGTGAGCGGGTGGACGGGCGGGAACATCAACGGTCGCCGACGAATCGGTCGGGGAGGCCGGCGCGGCTGCCGCCCACTCGGGCGCCAGGTGGTGCGTAGGGGTTGGCGGCGACGGCGTCCTCGTCGAGGACCACGCCGAGGCCGGGGGAGTCGGGGATCGGCAGGCGACCATCGACGATGTCGTCCACGCCGAGCGACGTCGCGCCTCCGAACGCCCGCCATGACGCCTCCATCGTGAACGGCAGCTCGACCGCACGGATGTGCCCGGTCGACGCGGCGACGTGGAGGTTGGCCGCCAGCGACACCGGGCCGGCGCAGATGTGGGGTACGACGCGGGCGCCGAAGTACACGGCCGTGTTCGCCATCCGTCGCGCCTCGCCGATGCCGCCGCACGTGGACGCGTCGGGCTGCAGCACCGTGGCCTGGCGGCGGGTCAGCACCTCGAGCGCGTCGACGTTGCCGTACAGGTGCTCGCCGTAGGCGATCGCGACCGGCGAGGCAGCGACGAGCTGCTCGATCCCCGCCCGCTCGTTCTGCGGCAGCGGCTCCTCGAACCACATCACCCCGATCGCGGCGAGGCGGCGGGCCACCTCGATCGCAGTCGGCAGCGTGAAGATCTCGCTGCCGTCGACCATGATCTCGACACCCGGCGCGATCAGCTCGCGCAGCGCTTCGAGCGTGGCCACGTCGGCGCGCCAGTCGGGCCCGACGCGCACCTTGACCATGCGCACGCCGCGGTCCAAGAGCGGCGCGAGCAGCCGGCGGTGCCAGGCCGCGTCGCCCTCCTCCAGGAACACGCTGGACGCGTACACGTCCACGGAGTCGCGGGTGCGGCCGAGCAGGTCGCTGACCGAGCGCCCGGTCTCCTTGCCGACGAGATCCCACATGGCGATCTCGACCGCGCTGCGGGCCTCGGGCCCGACCGCCTGGTCGCCGAGCCGACGGCGGGTGTAGAGGCGCATCCGCTCGGCCAGCCGCTCCACCGAGTCGAGCTCCTGCCCGACCAGCAACGGTTCCAGGGCGTCGGTGATCACCGTCGCCAGCACCCCGGCGAACGAGCACCCGTAGCTGTCGCACGCCTCGCCGTAGCCGACCAACCCGCTGTCGGTCTCGACCCGCACGAAGCAGTACGACATCGGGTCGCGCTCGAACCAGAACGTGGCGGTCAACGGCGTGACGGCCGAGATCTTCACGCCCGTGTCCCGCTTTGAAAGAACATGCCGGTCTGAACGACATCACATCGCTGTGAGGCAGGTGGCCGCGGCGCCGGTTCTTTCAGAGCGCCCACTTCTTTCAGACGTGGACAGCTCATGCCCGGACCTCGGCGGTGCGGCCGTCGACGACGGGCCATCGTTGGGGGACGCCGAGGCCGGCGCGGGCGAGCACGTCGGACTGGTGGCGGGTGGCGCGCTCACGCAGGTCGTGCTCGTCGACGGTGGTGCAGCGGCCGTCGCGGACGACGACTCGGCCGTCGACCAGGACGTCGCGCACGGTGCGACCCTGCGCCGCCCAGATCAGCTGTTGCACGGGGTTGCCGCGGGGGCGCCACTGGGCCCGGGTCGCGTCGTGGACCACGAGATCGGCCGCCATCCCCGGCGCGAGCGAGCCGATGCGGTCGGCCATGCCCGCCGCGGCGGCGCCGCCGACCGTGGCCATCTCCAGCCCGTCGTACGCGCTGCAGCACGTCGGGTCGATCGCCGCGTCCTTGGCGATCCCGACCGCAAGGCGGGCGGCGTCGAGGATGTCCACGCCGTCGTTGGCGTTCGGTGCGTCGCACCCGAGGCCGATCGCGACGCCGGACCGGTGCATCGCCATGTGCTTGCCCTCGCGGAACACTCCCTGTCCGTGGTGGAGGTACGCCCACGGGCAGTACGCGACGGTGGTGCCCGACGTGCGGAGCAGTTCGACCTCCTCGTCGTCGAGCCACACCGCGTGAGCCAGCATCAGGTGCGGGCCGAGCACGCCGAGGCGGCCGAGGTGCACGAGCGGGCGGACGCCGACGCGGGCGAGGTACGCGGCCGGATCGTTGCTCGTGGGGGAGATGTGCATCGTCATGTGCGCCCCCCGCTCGCGGGACAACTCGGCGGCGCCGCTCAGCAGCGCGTCCGACGCGAGGTCGTGGCCGACGAGCGTGATCCAGCCCTCCACGAGCCCGCCCGCCGGCAGGAGATCGAGCGTCGCCGCCTGGCGGGCGAGCGTCTCCGCGGTCGGCGCGGTGAACGGGCCATGCTCGATGTCCCAGCCCCACACGCCGAGCCCGGCGCGGATTCCGACCGTTCGTGCGGCGTCGGCAGCGGGCTGGAGGTGGCCGATCGTGCCGGCCTCGATCACCGTCGTCACGCCGTTGAGCAGGCTGTCGACGAGCGTGAGCGTCGCGGCCAGGCCGTCGTCGTCGGGCGTGTGGGCGTCGTTCAGCGGAACCGCCCACGAGAAGATGGACTCACCTGGCCCGAGGTCGTCGGGCACGCAGCTGCGCGCCAGCGGATCGCCCGTCACGTGCTGGTGGGTGTTGACGAAGCCCGGCGTCACGACGCACCCGCAGGCGTCCAGACGATCGGCATCCGGGAACTGCGCGATCAGGTCGGCGGTGGTGCCGACGTCGGTGATCGTGCCGCCAGCGATGGCGATCGCGCCATCGAGGATGATCCGCCGCTCGCCGTCCATCGTGACGACGTCGCCGCCGGTCACCAGGAGGTCAGCCAAGGACTTGCTCCACGGAGAACTCGAGGTTGTTGCCGTCCGGGTCGGTGACCACGCAGATGTAGCCGACCACCGGGTTGCGGTACATCGGACCGAGCAGCAAGCAGCCGTCCTCCTTGGCCATCGCCGCGATCCGGTCGACGTCGTCGCGGGTGTCGCAGGAGATGCCGAGGTGGCTGATCGAGCGGAGGAAGCCGTACTCCTCCTTGATGTCGCCGGTGATGTTCTTGGGCAGTGAACCGGCGATCAGCACGATCACGAACTTCGCTGCCTGCACGCCGAGCTCGTCGCCGGCGTCGGTCTTGTCGCCGGCGTTGGCCAGCCACGCCGTGCGGAGCTTGGTCTCGGGGTCCTGGCGCTCGTGGATGATCTCGAGCGTCGTGTACTTCCGATAGAACGCGAGCGTCGCCTCGAGGTCGCGCACGGGCAGCGCGATGTGGGTCAGCAGCGAGGTGGGTGGTGCGGCGACCTGATCCATGCGCGTCCTCCGGAACAGTTGGTCTGACCATTGGAACATTAGGGTGACGGCGCGCTTGCCGCAAGGCCGCCGGTCGCGTAGAGTCTCTTGGACTGATGGTCAGACCAGCCGATCCCGTCCTTGGCGTGCTCGCTTCGAATGCCGCCATCGTGAACTCCTGGCATGCGGTCGCCCGCAGCGTGGAGGTCACCACCACCGAGCCGCGCTCGGTCACCCTGCTGGAGCGGGCGCTCGTGCTCTGGCGTACGCCGTCCGGTGGGGTGCTCGCCACGCCCGACCGCTGCCCGCACCGCGAGGCACCGCTGTCCGAGGGCTTCGTCGAGGACGGCTGCCTCGTCTGCCCCTACCACGGCTGGACGTTCGGCGACGAGGGCCGCTGCGTGCGCGTGCCGTCGGCGACGCCCGGCGTGCCACCGCCGCCTCGTGCGCACCTCGCGCCCGTGCACTGCGAGGAGCACTACGGCCTCGTCTGGGTGTGCCTCGGCTCGCCGCGCGAGCCGGTACCGGCGTCGTGGTTCGAGGACGACTCGACCTTTCGCCGGATCAACACGCCCGTCGAGGTCTGGAAGACGTCCGCCACGCGGATGGCCGACAACTTCCTCGACATCACGCACTTCCCCTACGTGCACACCGGCACGTTCGGACTGCGCCAGGACACGGTCGTGCCCAAGGTCGAGCTCGGCGAGCTCGACGACGGCTACTTCGGGTACCGGTACGAGGTGCGCGCGAGCAACACGCGCGGTTCGCTCGCCAGCGGTCAGGACGTCGACATCGTCGAGCGCTCGATGAGCAGCGGCTTCATCCTGCCCTTCGTCGTCCGCAGCACGATCCGCTACAGCAGCGGCCTCCAGCACATCATCCTCATGCTGTCGGCGCCGATCGACGACGTGACCTCGTACTTCACGTTCGTGATCTGGCGCAACGACGACT
>CAZMGD010000043.1:0-17372 GCA_964565705.1 uncultured Ilumatobacteraceae bacterium
CTTGTAGGCGATGAGGAGGTAGTCGCGCTCGACCCCGCCGATCGTGCGCTTGACCATGCCCTCGTACTTGCCGACGCCGTGCATGTGGTGCACGACGTAGTTGCCGGGCTTGAGGTCCTCGAAGAAGCCGGCCGACTCGCGCTTGCGTGCCCGCGGCTGGCGGTGCGTACGGCGGCGGCCGGTGAGGTCGGCCTCGGCGATCAGCGCGAGGCGGGCGCTCGGGATCGACGCGCCGCGGTGCAGCGGGGCGACGACGACGTAGCCGCCGGGACGGGTCAGGTCCGTGGACTCGGTCGCGCGGGCGAAGTCGAGGTTGCGTTCGCGCAGCAGCTCCTCCAGGCGGGAGGCCGACCCCTCGCCGTCAGCGGCGACGACCACGGTCCAGCGGTCGGCGAGCAGCGCGGTGATCCGCTGGGCGAGCCCGTCACCGCCGTCGGCGGCCAGCGGCCCCCACCCGCTCGCCGCGAGGTGCGGCGAGTCCGGGCCCTCGGGCGTCGGGACGATGCTCCACGTCTGCACGTCGGTGCCGCCGAGCAGCCGCTCGGTCGGCGCGTGCAGGCGGGGCACGGCGACGTCGGGATCGCGGCCCCACGTACCGGCGAGCGTGCGGGCGAGATCGTCCTCCTCGGCGAGGAGGTCGGCGGCGCGGTCGCGCATCCGGCGCGGCTCGATCAGCACGACCTTGGCATTGGCGCCGAGCACGTCGGTGAGCAGCACGTCCCGGTCCACCAACCAGGGCAGCCAGCTCTCCATGCCGTCGAAGATGGTTCCCTCGGCCAGGCGCTCCCATTGCTCGCGGCCCCACGGCTCGGTGGCCACCAGGGCGGCGGCTCGCTCGCGCACCTCCTCGCTCGGCAGCAGCTCGCGAGCGGGGAAGATCAGCGCCTCCTCGAGGTCGGCGATGCTGCGCTGGTCGTTGACCCCGAACGTCGTCAGGCGATCGACGACGTCACCCCACAGGTCGATGCGGATCGGCGCGTCGGCGGTGGAGGGGAACACGTCGATGATCGCGCCCCGCCGCGCCACCTCGCCGCGGTGCTCCACCATCTCCTCGCGGCGGTAGCCCTGGTGGACGAGGTCGGCCAGCAGCTCCTCGGGGTCGATCACGGCGTCCGGGCGCACGACGATCGGCTCGATCTCGGCGGCGTCGGGCCCGAGGTGCTGCAGGAGGGCGCGCACGCCGGCGACGACGATCGCCGGTGCCCGGTCGGGGTCGCGCAAGCGCCAGAGGATCTCGAGGCGACGGCCCATCGTCTCCACGCTCGGGCTGACCCGCTCGAACGGCAGCGTCTCCCACGCCGGGAACAGCACGACCTCGCCCGCGGGCAAGAACTGCACCAGGTCGTCGTAGATCTGGCCGGCCATCGAACCGGTCGGGCAGGCGACCACCAGCGGGCGGCGCCCGCTCAGGTGGCCGAGCGCGGCGAGCAGGATCGGGCGGGCCGGCTCGGGGCAGGCGACGACGGCGTCGGGGTGGCCGAGCAGCCCGGCCAGTGCCGGTTCGGAGCGCAGCAGCGGGGGGAGCGAGGCGAGCGACATGGGTCCCTACGAGGGTAGGTCCGAACACGGCGATCCACGCCCGCGAAGATTCCTCCGGGAGCATGTCGAACGGCACACGACGGCTCCGACGGGAGAGGTGCGAGCGCCCACCGGGGGCGGGTCGCCGAGAGGAGAACCACCGTGAAGTACATGCTGCTGATCTACGGCAACCAGGAGCTGTGGGAGGGCCTGGATCCTGCGGTCCTGGAGCCGATCATCCACGAGACCGAGGCACTGCAGGTCGAGCTGAAGGCCAGCGGCGAGTTCGTCGGTGCCTACGGCGTCGGCGACCAGGTGATGGCCAAGCAGGTGCACCTGGAGGATGGCCGCACGGTCGTGACCGACGGCCCCTACATCGAGACCAAGGAGTACCTCGGCAGCTTCGACATCATCGACTGCGAGAGCCTGGAGCGGGCGATCGAGATCGCCTCCCGCGTTCCGTTCGCGAAGATCGGCCGGGTCGAGATCCGTCCCCTGATGCACGAGTCCGACTCGAACTGATGGCCGCCGCTGCCGTCGAGGACCTGCTGCGCCCGTTGGCGCCACAGGTCCTCGGCGCGCTGGTGCGCCGTCACGGGCGCTTCGACGCCTGCGAAGACGCCGTCCAGGAGGCCCTGCTGGCCGCGGCCGTGCAGTGGCCGCGCGACGGCGTGCCCGACAACCCGGCGGCCTGGTTGACGACCGTCGCCTCGCGACGCTTGGCCGACCAGGCCCGCAGCGACATCGCCCGCCGCCGGCGGGAGGAGGCCGACGCCTCACCGGAGATGTCGACGTCCGATGTCGGGGGTGCCGACGACACGCTGACGCTGCTGTTCCTCTGCTGCCACCCGGCGCTCACGCCGGCGTCGCAGATCGCGCTCACGTTGCGGGCGGTGGGAGGCCTCACGACGGCCGAGATCGCGTCCGCCTTCCTCGTGCCCGAGTCGACGATGGGCCAGCGGATCAGCCGGGCCAAGCAGCGGATCAAGGCCGCCGGTGCGCGCTTCGAGCTGCCGTCGGCGGGCGAGCGCGACGCGCGGCTGCGCGCCGTGCTCCACGCGCTGTACCTGATCTTCAACGAGGGGTACACGGCGTCGTCGGGCACCGAACTGCGCCGTGCCGACCTGACCACCGAGGCGATCCGGCTGACCCGCGACCTCCACGCCCGGCTACCCGGCGACGGCGAGGTCGCTGGTCTGCTGGCCCTGATGCTGCTCACCGAGGCCCGGCGGGCAGCGCGCACGTCGCCGGACCGGATGCTCGTGCCGCTCGACGAGCAGGACCGCGACCTGTGGGACGTGGCGATGATCGACGAGGGCGTCGCGCTGGTGTCCGATTCGTTGGCCAACCGGCAGCTCGGCCCGTACCAGGTGCAGGCAGCGATCGCCGCCGTGCACGACGAGGCGGCCACCCCCGACGACACCGACTGGCCGCAGATCCTGGCCCTCTACGAGGTGCTGGAGCGCCTCGCCCCCAACCCGGTCGTGACCCTGAACCGGGCGGTCGCGGTCGCCATGGTCCACGGCCCGCAGGCCGGCCTCGCGCTGGTCGACGAACTGGAGCAGGACGAACGCCTGCGCGGCGGTCACCGCCTGCTGTCCGTGCGCGCCCACCTCCAGGAGATGGCCGGCGAACACGCCGCCGCGCTCGCCTCCTACCGCGAGGCCGCACGGAGAACCCTCAGCCTCCCCGAGCGCCGCCACCTCGAATCCAGAGCACGCCGAGCTGGTGGCTCGCTGCGCTCGCTGTCTGCGCCTGAGCACGCCGAGTGAGGCTCGCTGCGCTCGCTGTCTGCGGCTGAGCGCGCCGAGTGAGGCTCGCTACGCTCGCGCCAGCGGCTGCGGCGCAGGTTCGTCGCAGCGTTCGTCGTGCTGGTGGACCTGTGTTCGTCAGGGTTCCAGTGCGTGAAACGTTTGCATGGCCGCGTCGGGGCTGTCGGCGACGATGACCTCGACGGCGTCGGCGGCGCGCTGGACGGCGACGTCGAGCAGCTCGCGGTCCTTGGCCGGCACGCGGTTCAGCACGTGGGCGGCGCCGCGCTCCTTCGACGGTGGCTTGCCGACGCCGATTCGCACCCGCACGTAGTCCTGCGTGTGGAGGTGCTGGGTGATGCTCCGGAGTCCGTTGTGGCCGGCCAGCCCGCCGCCGACCTTGATCCGCACGGCACCGACCGGCAGGTCGAGCTCGTCGTGGACGACGATGATCGAGCCGGGCCCGTCGAGCGCGTAGCGTCGCACGAGACCGCCGACGGCGACGCCGGAGTCGTTCATGAACGTGGTCGGGAACGCCAGGACGACCCGCTTCCCGCCGACCTTGGCCTCGGCGACGAGCGCCCGGTCGCGCCCTGCCTTGAGCGTGACGCTGGCACGCCGGGCGAGCTCGACGACGGTCTCCTCGCCGACGTTGTGGCGGCTGCGGGCGTACTCCTTGCCGGGGTTGCCCAGGCCGACCACCAAGGCGTCGAACGGCGTGCCGCGACGCTCGCGGCCGAACATCGCCTACTCGGCGGCGTCGTCGGACGCAGGGGCCGCGCCGGCCTCGCCGTCGGCAGCCGCCTCGGTACCTTCGGCGGCCTCGCCCTCGGCCGTCTCCTCCGCCGAGCCGGCCAGAGTGAGCGCGGTGACGAGCGGGGTGTCGGGATCCAGCGACACGGTGACGCCGGCGGGCAGCGTGATGTCCGAGAGGCGGATGACGCCGCCCGGCTGCATGTCGGTGATGTCGATCACGATCGAGTCGGGGATGTTGTCGGGCGTCGTCGTGAGCTCGAGGTCGTTCAGCGCCGGGTCGACGAGACCGCCGTCGTTCTGCACGGCCTTGGCCTCACCCTCGAGCACGATCGGCACCGAGACCGTGATCTGCTCGTCGAGGCTGACCTGGAGGAAGTCGATGTGGGTCACCGTGCGGCGCACCGGGTGGCGCTGCAGCTCCTTGATGATCGCCGGATAGGCCTTGCCGTCGACCTGCAGGCTGAGCAGGGTGTTCATCCCGGCGCTGCCCGACACGGCGTGGCGCAGCTCGCGGCGGTCGACCGTGACCGACAGCGGCGTCATGCCGTGCCCGTAGAGCACGCCGGGGATCTTCTCTTCGCGGCGGAGGCGGCGGGCGGCGGGGCTGCCCGTGGGGCGACCGGTGTTGGCGACGAGCGTGGTGGGCATGGCGTGACCTTCGACGAATGGGGACGGACCTGGTCCGGCCAGGACGGCGGGCAAGTCTACGGTCGGAGCCCGCTCAACCACCACATGCGGCGGCGATCAGGTCGATCGCCGAAGAACGAGGTCGCACCGCCGCGGCCCTGCCCCAGGTTCTCGGTCGGGTTCTGGTCGTCCTGGGTGCCAGAACCCGACCGAGAACGCGAGACTCAGGTCATGTCAGACGCACAACCCGGGGGCGGCTGCGAGCACCTCGCCGCTGCCGCAAACGAGCACCCGGATCCCGCGACGCCGCAGGGCTGTGAAGAATGCCTGCGCATCGGACAGCGTTGGGTGCACCTGCGCCTGTGCCTCACGTGCGGGCACGTCGGCTGCTGCGACTCCTCGATCGGCAAGCACGCGACCGCGCACTTCCACCGCACCCATCACCCGGTGGTGCGCAGCTTCCAGCCAGGCGAAGCCTGGCTCTGGTGCTACGTCGACGAACAGATGGGCTGAGGCGCTCAGTCCAGCTGGATCCTCGCGCTCGTCGGGAGCACGGTCGGCCACGCCACGTCGCTCGGCAGCGGGTGGGCGAACTCCGGGAACTTCGGTGTGGCCTGGGCCCGGTAGTAGTCGGTCGAGTGGGTGCGGTCCTTGTCGAACTCGGGGATGACCTTGTCGCCGAACAGCTCGAGCGTGGCGAAGACCTCCTCGTCGTGGAGACCCTCGATCGGCAGGCCGAACACCAGCTGGTCCATGCCCACGTCGCCCCACTTGGTGATCTGCTCGGCGACGTCGTCGGGCGAGCCGCACAGCATGAACCCACCGTCGATGATGCCGTCGAGGAGCTCGTTGGCGTCGACGCTCGGGTCCTGCACCATGTCGTACAGGGAGATGGGCGCGTCCGGCCAGGTGATGGCGTCGATCGACTTCGGCATCGTGTCGTGGTACATGTTCACCATCGTCACGAGGTAGCCGCGACCACGGCGCAGGGCGATCTTGCGGGCCTCCTCGGTCGTGTCGCAGCAGATCACCGAGTTGGTGATCATCACGTTGTCGTTCTTGAACTGGCCGATCGGATCGGTGCAGTTGGCCGCGCCCTCCTTGTAGGCATCGATCCGGCCACGGAGGTTGAAGATCGGCTCGAAGTTGAACGCGATCGCGCCGATGCCGAGCTCGCCGGCGGTCGTGAACGTGCCGGGGTTGCCGCACGCCACCCAGATCGGCGGGTGGCCCTGGCCGTAGGGCTTGGGGAGGATGTTGTGCGGGTACGGCACCGTGAACGTGTCGCCCTGGAAGTCGTAGTCGCGCTGCTCCCACATCCGCGGGATCTCACGGACGACCTCGGCCCACTCGGGCTTGGTCGAGTTCTTGTCCATGATGTTGAACGTGGCCATCTCGTGGCTACCGGCGCCGCGGCCGGTGCCCCACTCGAAGCGGCGGTCGGTGAAGTGGTCGAGCATCGCGGCCCGCTCGGCGAAGCGAGCGGGGTGCTCCTTGCGCGGCGAGAGGCTGTTGATGCCCGTGCCGAGGTGGATGTAGTCGGTCTGCGCGGCCACCCAGCCCATCGCCACCTCAGGCGCCGACATGTGGCTGTACTCGGTGAGCGAGTGGTGCTCGCCGAACCAGGCGTACTTCCAGTTGTGCTTGTCGGCGTGGATCACGAACTCGCACTCGCGCAGGAGCTCGAGGTGCTCCATCTCGCTCGAGTGGGCCGCCGGACCCGGGATGTAGCCGTTGAGAAAGACTCCGAACTCCATGTGTCCCCCTTGGACGACAGGGTAGTAATGCAATGCATTAAAACGTTGTGCCGACACGATATCGGGATGGGGGCGATGATGTCGAAACTACGCCTGGTTCTCGCCGCCGAAGATCTCGCT
This sequence comes from uncultured Ilumatobacteraceae bacterium, assembly GCA_964565705.1. Taxonomy (GTDB): domain Bacteria; phylum Actinomycetota; class Acidimicrobiia; order Acidimicrobiales; family Ilumatobacteraceae; genus CAZMGD01. Next base: position 6,530 of record CAZMGD010000043.1, read on the forward strand.
GACGCTGGTGTCGTCGAAGACGGCGGCGAGTGCCTCGGCGATGATCCGCGCCACCGACAGCACCTCGATCTTGTCGATCTGCTTGTCCGGTGAGAGCGGCAGCGTGTTCGTCAACACGACCCGGCCGATGTCCGAGTTCTTCAACCGGTCGATCGCCGGGCCCGACAGGACGCCGTGGGTCGCCATCGCCCACACCTCGGTCGCGCCGCGCGACAGCAGCAGTTCGGCGGCCGACACGATCGTGCCGCCCGTGTCGATCATGTCGTCGGTGAGGATGCACTGGCGGCCCTTGACGTCGCCGATGACGTCGAGCGCCTGGGCGATGTTCTGCATCCCCTTGGGCCGCCGCTTGTAGATGAAGGCGAGGTCGGCATTGACGTGTTGGGCCATCCGCTCGGCGACCTTGATGCGCCCGGCATCCGGGGACACGATCACGGGATCCGTGGCGTTTTCCTTGAGGTAGTCCTCGAGCACGGGCATCGCCGTGAGGTGATCGACCGGGCCCTCGAAGAAGCCCTGGATCTGCCCGCTGTGCAGGTCGATCGACACCATCCGCTTCGCGCCCGCGGCCTTGAACAGGTCGGCGACGAGGCGGGCCGTGATCGGCTCACGGCCCTCGGCCTTGCGGTCCTGGCGGGCGTATCCGTAGAACGGGCAGACGGCGGTGATCCGCTTCGCCGACGCCCGGGAGGCGGCGTCGATCATGATCAGCTGCTCCATGATGCTGTCGTTCACCGAGCACCCCTCGGTGCCGAAGTGCGTCTGCATGATGAAGACGTCGTTGCCGCGCAAGCTGTCCTTGAAGCGGCAGCGGATCTCGCCGTTGGCGAACTGGACGAGCCCGGGATCGCCGAGCTGGATGCCGAGGTGCTCGGCGACCTCCTCGGCGAGCGCAGGGTGGGTGGTGCCCGTGTACAGGGCCATCCGCTTGGTCGTGAACTTCTCCACGGTGCTCGGCTCGTCACCGAACGGGTTGCCGTCGCCGAGCACTTGCCCTGTCGCCTCGTCCACCAGGTCCTCCGTCAGTGCTCGTCGCCACCCGAAGTGTAGAACGCACCGGTGCGCTCGCCGGAAACGACCACGGCCCCGGATCGGAGGTGCGCGTACGGTCCGACCGCGGCACCCGTGCCGATCTTGGCGCCGACCGCGACCGTGTACTCGATGGTCGCTCCCGACTCCACGATCGTGTCCGTGAGGCGGGTGCCCGGTCCGATCTCGCAGCCGTCCTCGATCGCCGTGCTGCCGTGCAGCATCGTGCCGGGCAGCAGCGTGACGTCGCGGCCGATCTCGACGGTGACGTCCACGAACACCTGGCGCGGGTCGTGCATCGTGACGCCGTTCAGCAGCCAGTGTCGGTTGGTGCGCGAGCGCAGCTCGCGCTCGGCGAGCGCCAGCTGCCAGCGGTCGTTGACGCCCTGCACCTCGGCGCTGTCGGCCTCCTCGGTGCCGACGCGGTGGCCCATGCCGGCGAGCACCTCCAGCACGTCGGTGAGGTAGTACTCGCCCTGCGCGTTCGTGGGGCTCACGAGCCGCAGCGCCGGGCCGAGCAGGTCGGCGCGGAACGCGTAGATGCCGCTGTTGATCTCGTCGATCGCCCGCTCGTCCGGCGAGGCGTCGCGCTGCTCGACGATGCGCAGCACGCGCCCGTCCTTGCCGCGCACGATCCGGCCGTAGCCGGTCGGATCCTCCATCCGCGTGGTCAGCACCGTGGCGGCGAGGCCCTGGGCGGCGTGGGTGGCGCAGAGGTCGGCCAGCGTCTCGGCGCGCAGCAACGGCGTGTCGCCGGGCACGACGACGATGGTGTGTGGCGTGTCGTCGCCGTCGATCTCGTGGTCGAGCTCGGTCAGTCCGACGGCGACGGCGTCACCGGTGCCGAGCTGGTGGCGCTGCTCGGTGAACGCGACCTTCGCCCAGTGCGGGGCCAGCGTGGCGACCTTGGCCCGCACGGCGTCGGAGCGGTGACCGACGACGACCACGGTCTTGTCGACGTCGAGATCGGCGAGGGCGTGGATGACGTGCAGCACCATCGGCCGCCCGCAGATCGGGTGCAACGGCTTCGGTCGCTCCGACCGCATGCGAGTGCCCTCGCCGGCGGCGAGCACGATCGCGGAGACAGGCATGACCCCGTTCTATCGCGCCCCACCCTTCCGGTTCGTGCAGTCGAAGCTCGCGATACGTTCCGGGGATGCGTGCCTTGGCCGTGGGGCTGTTGCTCGCCGCGGTGTTCGCGCCGGCGGCTGCGGCGTCGCCCGCCACCGGCGACTTCTGCGCCGCGGTTGGGCCGGGCGTCACGGCGGGCACGATCACGGACCCGGCGTTGGTCGAGATCAGCGGACTGGCGGCGAGCCGGACGGTGCCGGAGGTGCTGTGGGCCAACAACGACAGCGGCGACGGGCCTCGCCTGTACGCACTGTCGTCCGCGGGCGAGCTGCTCGGCGTCTACGACGTCGCCGGCGCCGAGGCGATCGACTGGGAGGACATCGCCGTCGGCCCGGGTCCGGATCCGGCGCTGCAGTACCTGTACGTCGGCGACATCGGCCAGAACGGTGGATCGCGCGACCACGTCGAGGTGTACCGGGCCCCGGAGCCGGCACTCATCGAAGCGTCCGGCTCGCTGCCCGCGGAGCGGATCGACCTGACCTATCCGGGCGGGCCAGAGGACGCGGAGTCGATGTTCGTGGACCCGGTGACCGGCGGGTTGGTGATCGTGACCAAGCAGGTGAGCGGTGTGTCGCATGTGCTGCTCGCCGAGGCGTCGGAACTTGTGGACGGCGCGAACGTCGCGATGCAGCAGATCGCCACGATCACGATCCCCGACACCGGCGCGTTCGATCGGTCAGCTCCGTTGGCGCTGCCGTCGACGATGGCGACCGCCGCCGACATCTCTCCGGATGGATCGGCGATCCTCGTGCGCACCTACCAGCAGGTCCTGGCCTACTCCCGGCCCGCCGGCGGATCGCTGGCGGACGCGTTCGCGTCGACGCCGTGCAGCGCGCCACAGGTCAGCGAGCCCCAGGGGGAGGCGATCGCGTTCGCCGCGGACGGCTCCGGCTACTCCACGGCGTCGGAGATCCAGCTCTCCGGCGCGACCGGCGCGACGTTGACGTTCTTCCCGATCGCCGCCCCGCTCCCTCCGCCCACGACCGCGCCGACGACGATCGCGGAGACGGAACCCAAGCCGACCCAGGCGACCGCCACCACCGAGCCCGCGACGACGACGATCGCTGCGGCGGCGGCGTCGCACGCTGACACGACCGGCCCGGTGCGCTCCACCAGCGACGACGGCGATGGCCCTGCCCTCGCGCTCGGAATCGGCGCCCTCGTGGTCGCTGCGGTACTCGTCGGCCTCGTCCTCGTGGTCCGCAGGCGCCGCGCGACCTGAGGCCCACGTGTCCACATCTGCAAGAAGGTGCCCGTCTGAACGACGATGGCGCGCTGTGAGCCACCGAGGGCGCCGTCGGGTTCGATCAGAACGGTCGTGTCTCTCAGACCCGGACAGCCTCCGGAGGCATCACCGGCGAGCTCAGAGCGTCAAGACGAGCTTGCCGACGACCTTGCGGTCGGCGAGGCGCTGCACGGCATGGGGGAGGTCTTCGAACGCGACCCGCTCGGTGACGGCGTTGCGGAGGCGGCCCGACGCGAGGAGATCGGACAGCTGGGCATGGATGTCGTCGAGGTGCTGGCGGGGGTACCCGCCGGCGAACACCCCGACCAGCGACGTGTTGGTGACCACGAAGTCGTGGGCATGGATGTTCGGCCAGCTGCCGCTGGCGAAGCCCTCGGCAAGCAGGCGGCCGTCGCGGGCCAGGGCCTTGAACGCCTCCTCCGCCGGCGCGCCGCCGACCGGGTCGTAGAGCAGGTCGACGCCGGCGCCGCCGGTCGCCTCGCGCAGCGCGCCGCTGAACGCGCCGTCACCGACCAGCACGGTGGCGTCCGCGCCGAGGCTGTGGCAGAAGTCGGCCTTGGCCCGATCGCTGACGACGGCGACCACCCGCGCGCCGAGCGCCTTGCCGAGCTGCACGGCGGCGATGCCGCTGCCACCGGCGGCGCCGAGCACCGCGAGCCAGTCGCCCTCGCGGATCTGCCCGCGGTCGACGAGCCCGATCCAGCCGGTCATGTGCGGGATCCAGAACCCTGCGGCAGACGCGTCATCCAGCGCTTCGGGCACCGGGAACACCTGGGCGGCATGAGCCACCGTGTACTCGGCGAAGGAGCCGTTGCCCTCGACGAATCCGCTGGTCGACATCACCCGGGTGCCGATCGGCGTGTCGACGCCCTCGCCGACCGCGGACACGACTCCGGCCATCTCCTGCCCAGGCGTGAACGGCAGGGGAGGGGTGAGCGGGTAGACACCCCGGCACATCAGCACGTCGGGCAGCCCGATGCCGGCCGCGGCGACCCGCACCTGGACCTGCCCCGGACCCGGCTCCGGCGCGTCGCGCTCCACGAGGTGGAACACCTCGGTCGGTTCGCCGGATCCCTGCACCTGCCAAGCTCGCATCGCATCCCCTTCGTGCCGTGCTCGGGTTCGCACCGTAGCCCAACGCTGTGATTACAGTGTGATCGAAACGACCCGTGGGGGGACTGTCGATGGCGTGGGACTTCGAGACCGAGCCCGAGTTCGAGGCGAAGCTGCAGTGGATGCGCGAGTTCATCGACCGCGAGATCGTGCCGCTGGAGCCGATCCTCCCCGACATCTCGCAGGAGGACTGGGCGCCGGTCAAGCGCCATCTCCAGGAGCAGGTGAAGGCGCAGGGCCTCTGGGGCGGGTTCCTCGACCCCAAGCTCGGCGGGCCCGGCTTCGGTCAGCTGAAGCTGGCGTTGATGTCGGAGATCATCGGGCGCTGCATGATCTCGATGACGATCTTCGGGGTGCAGGCGCCCGACAGCGGCAACATGGAGCTGCTCGCCCACGGAGCCAACGACGAGCAGAAGCAGCGCTGGCTCTGGCCGAACCTCAACGGTGACATCACCTCCGCGTTCGCGCTCACCGAGCCGTTCCATGCCGGCGCCGATCCCACCAAGATCGGCACGACCGCCTACCGCGACGGCGACGACTGGGTGATCAACGGCCACAAGTGGTTCATCACCAACGCCTCGTCGGCCGACATCCTGCTCGTGTTCGCCGAGACCAATCCCGAGGGCCGGCCACACAAGCACGCGTCGGTGTTCATCGTCCCAACCGACGCGCCGGGCCTCGAGATCGTGCGCGACATCGGCACGATGAGCCACCCCGACACCGAGTACGGCCGGCCGGGCAACCACGCCGAGCTGATCTTCCGCGACTGCCGGGTGCCCGCCGATCACCTGATCGGCAACCCCGGAGATGGGTTCGTGCTGGCTCAGCAGCGCCTCGGCGGTGGCCGCATCCACCACGCGATGCGCTGGCTCGGCATGGCCCAGCGCTCGCTCGACATCATGTGCGAGCGGGCGGTGTCGCGGACGTCGCACGGCAAGCTGCTGGCCCAGCACCAGATGATCCAGGACTACGTGGCGCAGTCGCACATGGAGATCCAGTCGGCCCGCCTGCTGACGTTCCAGACGGCGTGGAAGATGGACAAGCACGGTGCATCCGCCGTGCGCGCCGACCTCGGGATGGTCAAGGCCTACGTGTCGAAGGTCGTGCTCGGCGTGCTGGACCGCACGATCCAGGTGTGTGGCGCGCTCGGCTACTCGACCGACCTGCCGGTCGAGGCGTGGTACCGCGGCACCCGCTTCGGGCCGATCGGCGACGGGCCCGACGAGCTGCACAAGTCGGTGCTGGCGCGCACGATCCTCAAGAACTACACGCCGGTGGAGGGATGGCCGACCGAGCACATCCCCAGCCGGCGTCCCGCCGCGCTGGAGAAGTGGGCGGCGCTGCAGGCCGAGGCCGGCGTTGGCTGACAGCTACACCGCGATGGTGATGGGCGAGGCCGGCGCAGCACCCGAGGCGGTGCAGCGGCCCGTTCCCGAACCCGGTCCGGGCGAGGCGATCGTGCGCGTCGCCGCGTCGAGCATGAACTACCACGACGTCGTCAACCTGATCGGCCTGATCAAGGGCCCCTGGCCACGGGTGCCGATGTCGGACGGATCGGGCACCGTGGTCGACGTCGGCGACGGGGTCACCGCTGTCGCCGCCGGCGACCGGGTGATCGGCGCGTTCCACCCGGCGTGGCTGGACGGGCGGCCGCGGCCGGAGACCAAGCGGCCGATGCCGGGCGACACCTGCGACGGCTGGCTGGAGCAGTTCCATCCGTTCCCGGCCGAGGCGCTGATCCGGGTGCCCGAGCACCTGACCGACACGCAGGCCGCGACGCTGCCGTGCGCCGGGGTCACGGCGTTCAGTGCGCTGGAGGAGGGTGGTCTCGAGGTCGGCGACGTCGTCGTCACGCAGGGCACCGGCGGGGTGTCGCTGTTCGCGTTGCAGCTGGCGAAGGCGGCCGGCGCGACCGTGATCCTGACGTCGTCGTCGGACGAGAAGCTCGCGATCGGCCAGTCGCTCGGCGCCGACCACCTCGTCAACTACCGGGCGACGCCCGACTGGGAGAAGGAGGTGCGCGACCGCACCGACGGCCGTGGCGCCGACATCGTGCTCGACATCGGCGGCGCCGACACGCTCGGCCGATCCGTGCTCGCGACCCGGATGGACGGCACCGTGGCGATCGTCGGCGGCCTCGGTGGGTTCGGCAGCGCCGAGATCCCCGTGTCGGTGGCGATGACCCGCAACATCCGACTCGTCGGCATCACGGTCGGCAGCGTTCGCGCCCACCGCGACCTCTGTGCCGCGATCGACGCCGGGGGTATCACCCCGCACATCAGCCACACGTTCGGCTGGGACGAGATCCCGGAGGCGATGCGCGTGATGCAGGCCGGCGAGCACGTCGGCAAGATCGCGGTGAGGCTGCCGTGAAGGCGGTGTGCTTCGACTTCGCCGGCACGCTGTTCAGCGACCGGGCGCTGCGCGACGCGCACCTGCGCCAGCTGCGCTATGTCGCCGACACGGCTGGTGTCGAGGCGAGCGACGACGACCTTCGCCGCGCCTACCGCCAGGGGATGGGCGTGGCGTACCGCGCGATCGCGCTCGCCCCGTCGTACTCCCACCGCTCCCTGTTCGGCCGCGCCTTCGCCGAGACCGCGGTCGCGCTCGGATCGGCGATCTCCGAGGATGCCGTGCAGGAAGCGGTCGACCGCCAGTACCGGGCGACGATCGAGGAGGCGACGATCCGCCCTGACGCGATCGCGGCGATCGACGTGCTGCGCGCCGCCGGCCTGCACGTCCAGGTCGTGTCGAACATCGACGAGGAGCAGCTGCAACCGATGGTCGACCGCTTCGGACTGCGCGACCGCTTGGACGCCGTGACCTCGTCGGAGGGGGCCGGCTCCTGCAAGCCCGACCCGGGCATCTACCGGTGCGCGCTGTCGAAGGCCGGGTGCGAGCCCGGCGAGGCGCTGTTCGTCGGCGACAGCGTGGCCCACGACATCCAGGGCCCGGCCGCGGTCGGGATGCGCACCGCGCTGCTGACCGCCGACGCCAAGCCGGCGATCGGCGACATCCGCCCCGACCACGTCATCCACTCCTTGGCCGAAGTCCCACATCTGGTCGGAGTGACCCTGTGACCGAGCAGCGGCTCGCCGAGTTCCTCGACGCGCGGTTGGGCGGGCGGGGGCCGATCACGGTCACGCCGATGGTCGGCGGCGGATCGTGCGAGGTGTTCGCGATCGACCGCGGCGAGGCGCGCTGGGTGCTCCGGCAGGCGCCGCGCCACGCCAGCTCCTCCACCGCGCACGACGTGCTGCGCGAGTTCCGGATCCTCGACGCGATCAAGGACGAGCCGGTGCGCATCGCCCGCCCGGTCGTCGCCTGCGACGACCCCGAGGTGTTCGGTTCGGCGTTCTACGTGATGGAGCGCATCGACGGCGTTCCCATCCGGAACAACCTGCCCGACGGCTGGGCGGCTGCGCCCGAGTCGCATGGACACGCGCTCGAGGAGCTGATCGACGCACTGGTCGCTGTGCACGCTGTCGACTGGGAGGCCTGCGGGCTCGGTGCGATCGCTCACACCGACAACTACTTGCAACGGCAACATGATCGGTGGCTGTCACAGCTCGCGTCCTACGGCGGTCGCGATCTGCCCGCCGCGCACACGATCGGTGACTGGCTCGAGGTCCATCGGCCGCCCGACCAGGCACCGGCGCTGTTCCACGGCGACTACAAGCTCGACAACGTGCTGTTCGCTCCGGACGCACCGCCGAACCTCCTGGCCGTCGTCGACTGGGAGATGGCGGCGATCGGCGATCCGCTCGTCGACCTCGCCTGGGCGCTGATCTTCCATCCCGGCCCCGAGGGGACGATGCGCCTCGGCATGGCGAAGGAGCCGCGGTTCGCGGTCGAGCACCTGCCGAGCAAGGCCGCCCTCGTCGAGCGCTACGCCGAGCGGTCCGGCCGCGACGTCAGCAACATCGGTTGGTACGACGTGTTCAGCCGCTGGAAGCTCGGGATCGTGCTCGAGGGCAGCTACGCCAAGTTCGTGCGCGGCCAGTCGGACAAGCCGGTCCACGAGTTCTTCGGCACGCAGGTCGACCTGCTGCTGTCCAGCGCCACCGAGATCATCGAACGAGGAGACACCTGACATGGCCGATCGCATCGCACCGCCCGTGCTGTCGTTGGACGGGCGCTCGGCGCTCGTCACCGGTGGTGGCACCGGCATCGGCAAGGCGTGCGCCGCCGAGCTGGCCCGAGCGGGCGCCGCCGTCACGATCTGCGGCCCGGAGCTCGACGTGCTCGACGGCGCGGCGGCGGAGATGGCCGGCGCCGGCCTCGGCGACGTGCGCACGGTCGTCGCCGACGTGACCGACGACGAGCAGGTCCGGGCGGCGGTCGAAGCGGCATCGATCGACGGCCACCTCGACATCGCGCTCGCCAACGCCGGGATCGCGATGCCCGGTGCGATCCTCCACGCCACCGACGACCACTGGGCGTCGATCATCGGCGTCAACATCCTCGGCGTCGCCCACACGATCAAGCAGGCGGCCCGGGCGATGCAGGCCACGGGCGGCTCGATCGTCGCCATCTCCTCGATCGCCGCGATCCGCCCGGCGGCGTTCATGGGCCTCTATTCGGTCACCAAGGCAGGCCTCGACGAGCTCGTGCGGGTGTCGGCATCCGAGCTCGGCCGCTTCGGCATCCGGGTCAACGCGATCCGCCCCGGGTGGGTGGCGACGGAGACCGTCGCGTCGACGACGACGCCGGAGAACATGGCGATCATCGCCGAGGGCACACCCCTGGCCCACCTCAGCCAGCTCGGCGGCCTCGGCCTCCCGGAGGACATCGGTCGCGCGGTCGTCTACTTCGCGTCCGACTACTCGGCCTGGGTGACGGGTCAGACGTTGTCGGTGTGCGGCGGCTCGTCGCTGCCCCGGCCCTCGGGCGACTTCGGCTACATCGCCAGGATGATGTTCCCCGACGAGATGGCGCGCGACTACCCGGACGCCGACTGATGGCGAAGCCGGCGGACTTCGCGCTCGACGCCGATGAAATCGTCGCCGCCGCCGTCGACATCTTCGAGGAGCAGGGCCTCGACGCGGTGAGCATGCGCAGCGTGTCAGCCCGGCTCGGTGTGTCGCCGGTGCCGCTCTACAGCCGAGTGGGCAACAAGGAGGCGCTGATCGCGGCGATCGCCGACCACCTCCTCAGCGACCTTGCGCCACCGGTGGACGACGGCGAGGCGTGGTCGGCGTACGCGTGGCGCTGGGCCCAGCGCCTGCGCGACCGGTTGCGCCGGGCCCGTGACAGCCGGTTGATCCTGACGACGGATCGAACGGCGTTCCTGGACGCGTCTCGCCCCCTGGTAGCAGCCATGCGCGGCGCCGGCTTCGCCGCAGACGCAGCGGTACAGGGCTGCCGGCTCATCATGTGGGCCACCGTCGGGTTCGTCGCGATGGAGTCCGCCACCCAGCCGCCGCCGGCGCGCTCCGGCCGCCGGTACCGGTCGGGCGGCGACCCGGCCGGCGTCACGCGAGCCGAGTCCGACGAGCTGTTCGCGCTCCAGATGCGCTACGTCATCGAGGGCGTCGCCCGCGACGCCGACACCGGGGCGCCGTCCACGACCACGAAGCGAGGAAGCAAGCGATGACCATCCCCACACTGCGCGCCGACGGCAAGGTCGTCGTCGTCACCGGCGCGACGAAGGGCCTCGGCCGGGCGATGGCGCTCGGGTTCGCCGAGGCCGGCGCCGACGTCGTGGTGTCCAGCCGCCGCCTCGACGCCTGTGAGGAGGTGGCCGAGCTGATCCGCGGGCTCGGCCGGCGGGCGCTCCCCGTCGCCTGCCACGTCGGCGACTGGGACCAGTGCCAGCAGCTGGTCGACGCGGTCGTCGAGGAGTTCGGCCGCATCGACGTGCTCGTCAACAACGCCGGCATCGCCCCGGTGCCCCCGTCGCTGAAGGCCGTCACCCCCGAGCTGTTCGACAAGACGATGGACGTCAACCTCAAGGGGCCGCTACGGCTGACCGCGCTCGCCGCCGAGCACATGCCCGCCGGTGGGTCGGTGATCAACATCAGCTCGAAGGCGTCGCTGTTCCCGAGCCCGTTCACGGTCGTCTACGCCGCGGCGAAGGCCGGTCAGAACGCGCTCACCAAGGCAGCCGCCGAGGAGTTCGGTCCGCGGGGCATCCGCGTCAACGGGATCGTCTGCGGCACGTTCCAGACCGTCAGCCTCGACAAGTCGATGCCGACCGAGGAGTCCAAGGCAGCGATGGCATCGCGGATCAGCCTCGGTCGCATCGCCGACGCCTCGGAGATCGTCGGCACCGCGCTGTACCTGGCCAGCGACGCGAGCAGCTACCTGAACGGCGAGCTGATC
>CAZMGD010000043.1:17472-31264 GCA_964565705.1 uncultured Ilumatobacteraceae bacterium
GCGGCTCAGTGATGCCGTGCGGTCTCGTGCAACTGCGTGCGGAGGGTGCCGGGGAGGTGGGACCACGACAGGTCGTCGGTGATCGGGTGCGCGGGAGCCTGGACGGGTTGGGCCCGGACGTCCTCGACGAGGACGTGGCCGAACTCGTCGCCTGCGGCGAGGCGGTCGAAGACCTCGCGCTCTTGGGCCACGTCGGCGCACCGCACGTCGAATCGGCGAGCGACGTCGCCGCGGGGCGCGAGCTCGTCGACCTCGGCGCCGATCGACTCGATCAGCTCGCGCATGGCCTCGCCGTCGGCGAGGGGCGACACGACGCCGAGCACGGTGACGCGCAGCGTCGTGCCCGGGCCGGGTGGTTCGGTGGTCGGTCTGTGGATCTCGGTGAGAGACATGGCGGCTCCTCGTTGAGCTGCCGACCGGCGGGTGGAGGCCACTCCCTCCGCCGGCTGGCGGTGGGTGGACGTGGCGGGTGCTTCAGCGTTGAGTCGCTGCCCGCTGCGTCCACGCACGGCCGATCCGTACGAGTGATGCTGCGGGCACGCGCTTCATCACGAGTGCGTTGGCTGCAAGTGCAGCGGCGGCGATCATCGTGGCGTGGAGCACGCCGTACAGCATGGCAGACCAGTGGCGCTCCGACACAGCATTTCCACGTTCACAGCCCGGGGATCCGCTCGACCAGCCAGCCGATCGGCGCCCGGTCGACGGCGAAGCCCAGCACGGCGGCCACCCAGCCCGGGATCGCGTCGCGGTCGTTGGCGTCGTCGATCGCCCGGTGGGCACCCACCTTCAAGGCGTCCTCCGCGGTTTCGCGGTCCCACTCGACGTCGTGGTAGCCGCTGCTCTCGTCGAGCGAGAGGACCAGGCGCTCGCGCGTGGTGCCGAGCTCGCAGGCCGCGCCGTTGAGGGCCGACAGTGCGATCCGCTGGACGGCGGCATCGATCCCGCCACCCGGGAATGGATCGGGGGGAGCAGTGCACGGATCCTGGGCCACGAAGGTGCCCGTGTCGCGTGCGCCGTCTGCGAACTCCACGACGATCAGGCCGACCGCGACGATCCCCAGCGCGCCGACGCCGGCCGCCGACCACCGACTCGCGGTTGCCGTCCGCGTCCGCCGCCCGTGCGGTGACCGGGCGACGACGGCGAGCGTGGCGAGCGCCGACAGCGCGGCGAGGACCGCAGCGATCACGAACGCCGGGCGGAACGCCCGGGTGACCGCGTCGGTCACCGTCTCCATGAGGGCATCGCGTGCGCGAGCCATCGAGTTGTCGCCCTCGGCACCGCGCTCGTCGAACTCGGCAGCGAGGTCGGGTACCTGACCTCGCGGCGCCTCTTCGATCGCGTTGCGCAGCGCCCAGGTGACGGGCAGCTTGTCGCGAAGGTCGAGGTCGGTGGTCAGCATCGCCTGCGTCGCCCCGAGGGTCGCCCGTTCGATGCCGGCGTCGAGGCTGGACGACAGCACCGGCGCGATCAGCGCCAGCCCGAGCACGAGCCCGGCGTGGCGGGCACCGACCGAGACCGCGCTGGCCCGGATCGCAGGACCGTCCGCTGGCACGGCAGCGCCGTCGAGCACCTCGTGGACGAGGTCGAACCCGGCGCCGCACACGGCGAACGCGACCGCAGCCATCACGGGCTCGGCGCCGGGCAGGAAGGCGAGACCGAGCAACCCGGCGGCGAGCAGCAGCGCGCCGCCGACGGCGACGACCGGGCCCGGGGCCATCTGCAGGCGGCGTCCGACCAGCATCCCGAGCGGCAGCGCGCTGACGAGCACCGCCGACTCGATCGGGCTGTAGCGCCACACCTCGATGGCCAGCAACACGCCGAGGAACAGCGCGGCCACCAGGGCCGCGAAGACGAGCGCGAACCCGACGTTGGCGATGGCCACGTCGCGCCAACCGGTGCCGGGCCGGCCGTGCACGTGCCCCTCGTGGCGTAGCCCCCGAGCGGACGGCTCGAACGCGACGACGAGCGCGGCGGCCACGATCGGTGCCTGGACGAAGAAGATCGCGCGCCAGTCGAACAGCTCCGTCAACACGCCGCCCAGCGCCGGTCCGACGGCGGCGCCGACCGCGCCGGCGAGCGCCCACCAGCGGCGGGCCCGTCCCTCTCCAGAGACGATCGCCGTCAGCACGGGGAGCGAGCCGGCGAGCAGCAGGGTTGCGCCGATGCCCTGCACGGCGCGGGCCGTCAGGAGCACCTGCAGGCTGTTGGAGGCTCCGGCCACGAGCGACGCCGTGGCGAAGACGGCGACGCCGGCGAGCACGAGCGCGAGCGGCCGGATGCGCCGGTGCAGCAGCGCGACGGGCACCGAGGTGATCGCAACGGCGAGCGCGTAGGTGGTCAGTACCCAGGAGACACCCACGATGGAGGTGTCGAACTCGCCGTACAGATCGGGCAGGGCGAGGGCGACGACCGAGGCGTCGGCGAAGGCCAACCCGATCGCCCCGATGAGCAACCCCGCCGCGACCCGCTGCCTCGCCCGCACGGCGGGGAGGGTACCGCTCCGGGGAGAGGGCTCGAACCCCTATTCACTGAACCAAAATCAGTTGTCCTACCATTGAACGACCCCGGACTGTGGTCCCTCACGGTAGCGGGGCGATAGCGTGTCCGACCTTATGGGTTCGCTGATCAAGAAGCGCCGCAAGCGCATGCGGAAGAAGAAGCACAAGAAGATGTTGCGGCGTACTCGCCACCAACGTCGCAAGTAGTTCCGCGTCGCGCTCGGCCCGCTGCCCGAGTCATCACCCGGTCGTCGTGGTGACGATCTGGGCGGGGGCCAGCGCCTCGTCGAGGCCCGCCTGGTGGCCCTCCACGAACCAGGTCGCCCCACTCCCCGCCAGCTGAGCCGTGCGCCCCGTCGCCTCGGTGACCCGGTCGCGCCACCGCGCCAGCTCGGGCACGGCGTGGATCGCCGCCGCCGTCAGGTCGTTCTCGGTCAGCTCATCGCGAGGTCCCCCCAACTCGTCCCAGGCCCGGTACACGTCCGGGGTCGAGACGTGCACAGGCGGGATCACGAGGGTCAGGTCGCGGTGCTCCGGCGCCAGCGGCTCGACGACCTCGCCGATGCCTCGGACGCGCGCTCGACCGCCGGCGACGCAGAACGGCACGTCCGCGCCCAGCCCGGCGGCCACGATCGGGTCGCTCACCCCAGCCCAGCGCAGGACCGCCGCCGCGTCGGCCGATCCGCCGCCGAGCCCACCGCCGTGCGGGATCCGCTTCGAGAGGTGCACCTGCGCTGTGCGCCCGACGGCACGCAGGGCCTTCATCACCAGGTTGCGCTCATCGGTCGGCACGCCCGCGGCGAATGGCCCGGCGACCGTGAGGCTGGACGCGGTCGCCGCGCTGATCGACAGCTCGTCGGCGAGTGCGAGCGTCACCATCTCGGCGTCGAGCAGGTGGTAGCCGTCGTCGCGCACGCCCGTGATCCGCAGCGAGAGCGTCAGCTTGGCCCGTGCGATCCCTGTCGTCATCGCGGACACTGGACGGCGAGGCGTCCCCACGCATCGATGTCGAGCTCCTCGGCGCGGGCGGTCGGAGCGATGCCGGCTGCGGCGAGCATGTCGTCGTCGGCCAGACCGGCGAGGGTGTTGTGGAGCGTCTTGCGTCGATGGGCGAAACCGGCACGGATCAATGCGAACAACCGGTCGCGGTCGCAGTCGACGGCGGGGGAGGGGCGACGGGTGATGTCCACCAGCGATGACATGACGTTCGGCTTGGGCAGGAACACCGTCGGGGGAACGTCGCCCACCAGCCGCGCCGTCGCCCAGTACGCGACCTTGACGCTGAGCGCGCCGTAGGCCTTGGAACGGGGGCGGGCGACGAAGCGCTCGGCCACCTCCCGCTGCACCATCACGAAGAACCGCCGTATCTCGGGTACACCGTCGAGCAGGTCGGCGACCATCGGGGTGGCGATGTTGTACGGCAGGTTGGCCACCAGCACCCAGTCCGCCGCTCCCGCCAGCAGCGCGTGCCAGTCCAGTGACATCGCGTCGCCTTCGACCACTCGCACGTTCTCGCGCGATGCAACGACCTCGCTGACCGCGGCGGCGAGCCCGCTGTCGTACTCGACGGCGACCACCTGGGCTCCCGTGTCGGCCAGGCCAAGCGTGAGCGATCCGAGCCCGGCGCCGACCTCGACGACGTGGTCGCGCTCCGACACGCCGGCGAGGCGGACGATCCGGCGCACGGTGTTGGGATCGACGACGAAGTTCTGGCCGAGCGCTCGCCGCGGCGCCAGGCCGTGTGCGTCGAGCAGCGCGGCGGCGTCCTTGCGGGAGTGGGTCAACGCGGCCGGCTACCAGGAGATCTCGACCGCGACCGGCGCGTCGCGTGTCTCGGCCATGGCGAGGAACGTGTCGGTGTTCACCACCACCACGATGTCTGGTTCGGCGAGCGCGGTGTAGCGCACGACGTTCAGGCACTCGATGCTGCGGCCCGTGTTGAGCGACCGCACCGTGATCGTCGTGTTCATCGGAGCCGCCGGTGCCATGCACGGGTTGCCGAGTCCGTACCCCGAGTAGCGCTTGTAGGTGGCCGTGCCGGTGCGCCGGCGGTCGACGGGGATCGTCGTGGTCGTGACGACGTCGCTCGCTGCTGGTTGCGTCACGAGCACGACGTTCGGTCCGGACGTGGCCGGGGATTCGGTGGACACGACGGTCGTGCTCGTCACCGCATCACCGGGCCCGGCGATCGCGATCCCACCGTTCGGTCCGGCCACCGCCACCCCGGCAGTTCCGGGCGTGCTCGGGTCGCGCTGCATCAACCACAGCGCCGGCAGTGCGGCAACCGTGATCAGTGTCGCGACGGTCAACCGTCGGCGGTCGGCGGGGATGAGGCTCAGCTCCTGCTCCGTGTCGTGGCCAGTGCACACCGGGTTCGGGCGTCGTTGCCCGCCCCCGGGGGGCACAACCCTAGAAGTGGGCGCCGGGGAACGCAACCGAGGCGGCAGCGGTCGTCGATGCCGCGACCTGGTCAGATGTCTCGCCACGAAGCGCGGCGACGACGTCACCGACGACGGTCACGAGTGCCGGGTGGTTGGGCTTCCCGCGATGTGGGACGGGGGCGAGGTAGGGGCTGTCGGTCTCGATCAGGAGCCGGTCGGCCGGGCAGAGCCGGGCGGCGTCGTGCAGGTCGGTCGCCGTCTTGAACGTGACGATGCCCGAGAAGGAGACGAACGCGCCGAGGTCGAGGCAACGCCGGGCCTCGTCCGGTCCACCGGTGAAGCAGTGGAAGATGGTTCGCTCGGGTGTGCCCTCGGCCTGGAGCACGCTGAACGTGTCGTCCCACGCCTCCCGGGTGTGGATGACGAGCGGCAGGCCGTGGCGATGGGCGAGCGCGATCTGGGCGGCGAACGCCTCACGCTGCACGTCGCGGGGGGAGCGGTCGTAGTGGTAGTCGAGCCCGCACTCGCCGACGGCGACGACCCTCGGCGCCGCCAGGAGGTCCTCGACGAAGTCCAGGCCGTCCTTGGCGTCGTGAGGATGCACCCCGACGGTGGCCCAGACGTCGTCGAAACGTGCCGCCATCTCGATCGCCGTGCGCGAACTGGCCTCGTCGCAGCCGACCGTGATCATCCGGGTGACGCCGGCCTCGCGCGCCGCGGCGACCGCCCCGTCTGCGCCGCCGGGCAGGCGGTCGTCGATGTGGCAGTGCGAGTCGGTGTAGCCGCGGTGCGCCATCACGCCTTCTTGCGCGGGAACAGCGGCTCGCCCTTCGTGACCGCCGCGCCGCCCGGGTAGCCGCCCCATGTGACCGCGCTGGCGAGGGACTGCTCGGCGACCTGACCGTCCAGCCCGATCCGCTCCCACACGCGTTGCGAGGTCGTCGGGATCGCCGGCCAGGCCAGCAGGGCGACGATGCGCAGCACCTCCAGTGCATCGCCGAGCACCGCGTCGACCGCGGGCCCGGGCTCGGCCTTCCACGGCTCGTTGGCCTCGAGGTAGGCGTTGGTGGCGCGGATCAGGTTCCACGTCGCGTCCAGCGCGCGGCTCGGCTGCACGACGTCCCACGCCGCCTGGTCGGCCTCGACGGCGGCCGCCGCCGCTGCCGCGAGCGGGCTGTCCGCCCGAGGTGCGGGTGCGATGCCACCGCACTTGGAGGCGACCACCGTCGTCACCCGTGAGACGAGGTTGCCGAGGTTGTTGGCGAGATCGCTGTTGTAGATGCCGATCAGCCCGTCGTAGCTGAAGTCGCCGTCGTTGCCGTACGCGGCGGCGGTGAGCACGTAGTAGCGGAACCCGTCGACGCCGACCTCGTCGATCAGATCGAGTGGGTCGACGACGTTGCCATCGGTCTTGCTCATCTTGGCGCCGTCCACGAGCAGCCATCCGCCCACCGCCCAGCCCCTCGGAGGCTCGAGACCGGCCGACAGCAGCATCGCCGGCCAGTACACGCAGTGCTGGCGGATGATGTCCTTGCCGATCAGGTGGTAGTCGACCGGCCACCACTCGGCGAAGCGTTCGGGATCGCTGCCGTAGCCGACGGCGGTGATGTAGTTGGTCAGCGCGTCGAACCAGACGTAGGTGACGTGGCGCTCGTCCCACGGCAGCGGGATGCCCCACTGCAGCGAGGTGCGGCTGATCGAGAAGTCGCGCAGGCCTCCCTTGATCAGGCCGCGCACCTCGTTGGCCCGGAAGTCGGGCACGATCGCGTCGGGGTGCTGGTCGTACCACTCGAGCAGGCGGCCTTCGAAGCGGCTGAGCTTGAAGAAGTAGTTCTCCTCCTCGACCGTCTCGACCGGCTTGCGGTGGATCGGGCAGAGGTCGCCCGGCAGCAGGTCGTCGTCGGCGTAGTACAGCTCGCAGGGCACGCAGTACTTCCCGGTGTAGAGGCCGAGCTCGATGTCGCCGGCGTCGTAGCAGGCCTGGAGCAGCTGCTGCACCGCGACGCGGTGGCGGGTTTCGGTGGTGCGGATGAAGTCGTCGTTGGAGATGTCGAGCCGCTGCCACGCCTGCTCGAACTCCGGCGCGATCTCGTCGACGAACTCCAGCGGCGACTTCCCGGCGTCGCGCGCGGTGCGCTCGATCTTCAGCCCGTGCTCGTCCGTCCCGGTCAGGAAGAACACGTCGTCACCCGCGAGGCGGTGTCGCCGGGCGAGCGCGTCCGCGACGATCGTCGTGTACGCGTGCCCGAGGTGGGGTTTCGCGTTCACGTAGTAGATCGGCGTGGTCAACGAGAACCGGGTCATCGCCGCAGAGGCTACGGGCCCCGCCTCCATCGGCCCTCCCCCGATTCGGTGGGTGGGGTCGTCCGACACTGAAAGAAGAACCCGCTCCGAAGGAACCAGACCGGGACAGCGCGAGTGCGGGCGTCTACCGTGTCGGGCGGTGCGCAGGGTGGTCGGGTGGTGGCTCGGGGCGGTCGCGCTCGTGATCGTTGTCGTCGCGGTGGGCGGGGTCGGCGCGCTCGGGCCGGTGCCGGCAGCAACCGCGCAGGACGTCACGACGGCGTACCAGGCGGTCGGTCCGGTGCGCCTCGCCGACACCCGCCAGGATGATTGCGGATGCACACGACTCGCCCCGGCGACCATCCGGGTCGTCATCGCCGGCCGAGCCGGGGTGCCCGCAGAGGCGTTCGCCGTCGCGATCACCGTGACCGTCGCCGAGTCGGGCGACGACGGTGGGTACGTGACGGTCTGGCCGTCAGGGGCACCACGTTCGGAGACGTCCGTCCTGAACGTGAGCGCCGGCCAGACCCGCGCCAACTCGGCGATCGTCCGCCTCGGCGAGGGTGGGGCGGTCGACGTCTACGCCTTCCGGCCCGGGCAGCTGATCGTCGACGTGTCCGGCGCCTTCCTCCCCACGCCAAGCGCGACCGCGGGACGGTTCGTCAGCCTGGGCAGCGCGACCCGGGTGCTCGACACCCGACAACCCGGCAATGGCGGGCGCGTCGCCGCCCGCGGCACGCGGACCGTGCCCCGCCCCGACAGCGTCGCGGCCGATGCGATCGCCGTGGCCGTCAACGTGACGACCACCGGTACGTCAAACGGCCTCGGCTATGTCACGGCATGGCCCGCCGGGCAACCGCGGCCTGAGGCATCGCTGCTCACGACCGACGACGCCGGCCAGGAGCGGGCAGCGTTCGCCATCATCCCGATCACCCCGCAGGGCTTCTCGCTGTACAGCTACGGGGGCGGGCACCTGATCGTCGACGTCGTCGGCTGGTTCACGGGGCCGTCGGCGCCGGCGGCAGCCGACGGCCTGTTCGTGCCGCTGGTCCCGGCTCGGGCCACCGACACCCGGCGGGCCGAATCGCCGGTGATGCCGGGCAGCGCGATCTGCGCGGTGCTCGGTGAGGGTGCCGCCGTCGCGGCCAACGTGACCCTGACCGAGACGTGGACGGCGGGCTACCTCACCGCCTGGCCGGCCGGATCAGCGATGCCGGGCACGTCCAACGTCAACGCCGGCGGCAGCGGCGACACCGTCGCCAACGGGATGATCGTCCAGCGCAGCACGGCGGGTGTCGCGCTGTACGGATCGGCGGGCACGGACGTGCTCGTCGACGTCGCTGGGTGGTTCACCGGCACCCCGGTCGAAGCGGACCACCCGCCGGTGGCCTTCTCCACCACCGATCCGCTGGCGCGCCCGGGCGCGGTCGTGCCGGCTGCGGCCTGCGCCGGCGGCAGCGCGCCCAGCCGAGGCTTCGCGTGCGCAGGCGGCCTGGATGACTCCGACCTCACGGCGTTCCTCGGCAGCGAGCACGCCGGCCTGTTCGGCGGCGACTACCAGCGGGCGACGAAGTTGCCCGACGGCCGGATCCTCTGGCTCTTCCAGGACGCGATGGTGCGCGCCGCCAACGGCAGCGTCCGGATGATCCACAACGCGGCGATGGTGCAGTCCGGGCAGTGCTTCACGCTCGTGACCGGTGGCGGCGCGGCCAACCCGAGGCCATGGATCGGAGCCGAGTCGACCGCGTTCGAGCAGCACTGGTGGTGGCCGATGGGCGCGACGATGGGGAGCGACGGCCAGCTCTACGTGTTCTCGATGGAGATGGTGGAGCGCGGCGCGTCCTACCTCGCCAACCCCGAGCCGGTCGCGACGTGGGTGTCGACGGTGCGGCTCTCGGACCTGACCACGACGCGGTTCGCGCCGGCGCCCGACGCCGGAACCCGCCTCTACGGCTGGTCGATCACGTCCGACGCCGAGTGGACGTACCTCTACGGCAACTGCAACAAGCAGTTCGGGTGGACGCCGGAGGGTCACGACCCCTGCGCGGCCGACGTCTACCTCGCCCGGGTGCCGAAGGGCCAGCCGCTCGCCGACCCCGAATACCGCACCGCGACCGGCTGGACGGCCGACGATGCCGCTGCCGTCCCGGTCATCAGCGCGACGGCCAACCGGCTCGTGAACCCGTCGCAGGTCCAGTGGGACGGCCACCGGTACCTCGCCGTCACCAAGGACTCGGATTGGTTCGGGCTCCAGGTGTTCGTCGACCGTGCGCCCGACCCCTGGGGTCCGTGGACGACCTACGACGTGGTCAGCCCGCCGGCGAAGTGCGAGGGGTGCAACACCTACTTCGCGTCCTGGGTGCCGTGGCGCAACGTCGACGGCTCGCTGATCATCGGCCTGTCGCACAACCGGTGGAACGGCCACTTCACGTCCGCCTACCGGCCGACGTTCCTGACGGTCGCGTCAGCGTCCTGACCCGCGGCCGCGCCATTCGTCCAAGGTCGGCGTGCCGCTGATCCCGGCGCGGCCCTTGGCGACCCGGATGCGCTGGGTCGTGTAGATGCCGCGGTGGTTCGAGCACACGTAGGCGATCACGCAGCCGATCGCCATCGGCACCGCGACGGCGGCGCCGAACAGCTCGGCGCCCATGATCGTGCAGGCGAGCGGTGTGTTGGCAGCGCCGGCGAACACCGCGACCAACCCCACCGCGGCGAGCAGCGGCACCGGCAGTCCGAGCGGCGCGGCCAGGGCGGCGCCGAGCGTCGCCCCCACGACGAACAGCGGGGTGACCTCCCCGCCGGGGAAGCCACTGCCGATCGTGACCGCGGTGAAGACGATCTTGAGCGCGAAGACAGCGAAGCTCAGGTGCTCGCCGTTCACCGCGCGCTCGATCAGCGGCAGCGACAGCCCGAGGTAGTCGTCGCCGAACAGTGCGGCGAGGCCGACGACCGCCACCCCACCGAACACCGGGCGCAGGGGCGGGCAGCGCAGTTGGGCCATCAGCCGCTTGACGGCGTGGGTCGCCTCGACGAAGACGGCACCGGCCAGCCCGAACGCGATGCCGGCGACCGCGACCCGCACCGCCAGCCACCAGTCGAGGTCGACGAGCAGCTGCGGCTTCGGCGCGTGCTCGTACCCGAGCCCGCGCACGACGAGATCACCCACGATCGACGCGGTGAGCGCGGGCACGAGCGCCTCGTAGCGCACGCGCCCGATCGTCTGCACCTCCAGCGCGAACACCGCACCCGCGAGCGGGACGGCGAACACCGCGCCGAACCCTCCGCCGAGCGCCGTGATCAGCAAGAGACGGCGGTCCTCGTCGTCGAGCCGGATCAGCCGGGCGAACGCATCGCTCAGGCTGCCGGACATCTGTAGCGCGGTGCCCTCGCGACCGGCCGAGCCGCCGAACAGGTGCGTCGCCCAGGTGCCGATCAGCACGAGCGGCGCCATCCGCCGCGGCACCCACTCGGTCGGCTGGTGGATCTCCTCGATCAGCAACGCGTTCCCGCGGGCGGACCGCCCGCCCAGCAGGTGGTAGGCGAGCCCGATGACCAGTCCTGCCACCGGGAGCAACAGCACGATCCACTCGTGATCCACGCGGAACGACGTGACGCGGTCGAGCACCTCCAGGAACACCCAGGACGAGAGCCCGGCGAGCGCGCCGGACACGATCCCGAAGGCGATCCAGCGGAGCAGGTGGGCGACGAGCCCGAACTGATCGAGCGCTTCGGCCCGCACTCGACGGGTCGTGGCGTGGCGATCCATGCGTGACCTCTCGCGCCGGTGGGTGCCTCGCACGATCGGCAGCGGCGCCCGGCTCTACGCAGCTGCCCACACGCAACGCGCGAGGTCGACTGGTAGGAGCCATCAGCCCGGAGGCGGTTTCGGCGAGCCCCATCGCCGTGACGGCCATGATAGCGGCCGGGTCGTAGCCGAGGTGGTGGCTGAGATCTCGGTCGGGTTTTGGTCGCTCTGGCGACCAGAACCCGACCGAGAACGCTGGGGCAGACTGGCGGCCGTGAGCGACGACGAGCTGTGGGAGCGCCACGCCGGTTGGTGGATCGAGGGGTTCACCGACGGCGCCGACGCCGAGTACGAGGAACAGATCCTGCCGTTGGCCGCCGAGGAGCTCGCCGGCGCCGAGCGCGTCCTCGACGTCGGATGCGGTGACGGTCAGGTGTCGCGCCTCGCCGTCGCCGGCGGCGCACGCCTCGTCGTCGGCGTCGACCCGACCTGGAACCAGGTGGCGGTGGCCCACGAGCGTGGGGGAGGGGCCCACTTCGCCCGGGCCGGCGCGGCCGAGCTGCCCTTTGCCGACGGCACGTTCGACGCGGTCGTTGCCTGCCTCGTGTTCGAGCACATCACCGAGGTCGACGCGGCGATCGCCGAGGTCGCCCGCGTCCTCGTCCCCGGCGGCAGGTTCTGCTTCTTCCTCAACCACCCACTGCTCCAGACGCCGAGCAGCGGATGGATCGACGACCAAGTGCTCGATCCGCCCGAGCAGTACTGGCGGATCGGGCCCTACCTCATCGAGGACCTCTCGATCGAGGAGGTCGAGAAGGACGTGTTCATCCCGTTCATCCACCGACCGCTCGGGCGGTACGTCAACGCGCTGGCCGGCAACGGCCTTCTGATCGAGCGGATGGTGGAGCCGGCGCCCCCGCCCGGGTTCCTCGAACGGGCCGCCGAGTACGCCGACGCGGCCACGATCCCGCGCCTCTTGTACCTCCGTACCCGCAAGCACATCGGCCGGTAGGGTCGACGCGGTGACGGACATCCTGGTGATCACCGGTTTGTCCGGGGCGGGGCGATCCACCGTTGCCGCCGTCTTGGAGGATCTCGGCTGGTACGTGGTCGACAACCTGCCGACCTCGCTCGTCGAGACGATCGTCGAACTGGCGAGCGCTCCGGGGTCCGAGATCACCAAGCTCGCGCTCGTCGCCGGCCGCCAGCACGTCGATCTGCTGCCGCGCATCGCGACGATCAGCGCCGCTGGCCATCGCGTTCGCGTGCTCTACCTCGATGCCGACACCCGCGAGCTCGTGCGTCGCTACGACAGCACCCGGCGGCGCCATCCGCTCGATGGTGAGGCTGGCGGGTTGGTCGAGGCGATCGACCTCGAGCGAAGCCAACTGCTGCCGGTGCGCGACGCCGCCGACCTGATCATCGACACCAGCGACCTCAACGTCAACACGCTCAAGGCGAGGGTGCAGGGAATGTTCGAGGACGAAGGCGATGCGGGCATGGTCGTCGCGCTCGAGTCGTTCGGCTTCAAGCACGGGATGCCCCTCGACGCCGACATCGTGATGGACGTCCGGTTCCTGCCCAACCCGCACTGGGATCCGGAGCTGCGCCCGCTGACCGGACTCGAGGCGGCGGTCCGCGATCGCGTGCTGAGCGGCACCGGGGCGAACGAGTTCGTCGAACGGCTCACGGGACTGCTCGAGTTCCTGCTGCCTGCGTACGCCAGCGAGGGCAAGAGCTACCTCACGGTGGCGGTCGGCTGCACCGGTGGTCGCCACCGCTCGGTCGCGATCGTCGAGGAGCTCGCCGAGCGGCTGCGTGGCGCCGGTCACGTCGCCCGGATCGAGCATCGCGACATCGGACGCTGAGCGACACCGTCGACTAGCGTCCGCAGCCGACGACCTCCTCAGCAGAAAGACGTCTCCACATGACCGTTCGGGTAGGGATCAACGGCTTCGGCCGCATCGGCCGCAACTTCTTCCGGGCCGCCAAGCAGCGCGGCGCCGACATCGACTTCGTGGCCGTGAACGACCTCGGCTCGCTCACGACGATGGCTCACCTCCTCAAGTACGACTCGATCGTCGGCACCTTCCCGAGCACCGTGAAGGAGCACAAGGAAGGCATCACGGTCGACGGTGACCTGCTCAAGGTGCTGTCGGTGCGCAACCCGGCCGAGCTGCCGTGGGGCGATCTCGGCGTCGACATCGTGATCGAGAGCACCGGCCTGTTCACCGCCCGCGACAAGGCCGCGGTGCACCTCGAAGCGGGCGCGCCCTACGTCATGGTCAGCGCGCCGTCGTCGGGGGCGGACGCGACGTTCGTCTACGGCGTCAACCACACCGACTTCGATCCAGCCACGCACAAGGTGTTCTCCAACGCGAGCTGCACGACCAACTGCTTCGTGCCGCTGGTCAAGGTGCTCGACGACGCGTTCGGCATCGAGAACGGCCTGATGACGACGGTCCACGCCTACACGGGTGATCAGCAGCTGGTCGACGGTCCGCACAGCGACCTCCGCCGGGCCCGCGCCGCGGCGATCAACATCGTGCCGACCAGCACCGGCGCGGCGCGGGCGACGAGCCTCGTGCTCGAGTCGATGAAGGGCAAGCTCGACGGCACGTCGCTGCGCGTGCCGGTGCCCACCGGGTCGATCAGCGACCTGGTCGCCAACCTGAAGGTCGAGGCGTCGGTCGCGGAGATCAACGCCGCCTACAAGGCCGCCGCGAGCAAGGGCCCGCTGAAGGGCATCTTGAAGTACACCGACGAGCCGATCGTGTCCCACGACATCACGACCGACCCGCACAGCTGCATCTTCGACTCCGACCTGACGATGAGCATGGGCAAGCTGGTCAAGGTGCTCGGCTGGTACGACAACGAGTGGGGCT
>CAZMGD010000044.1:0-30719 GCA_964565705.1 uncultured Ilumatobacteraceae bacterium
TCGCCGGAGATCGTCGTGTTGTCGGTGTTCATCACCCCGTGGATGAACCCGACGAGCATCCACTGGGCGACGAGGCTCGCCTGCACGCCCACGACGGCATCGAGCAGATCCAAGGCACCTGTTGCCGCGGGATGGTGGCGGGCGATCGCGTGGTCGGTGAGCCGCTGCAGCAGATCGATGTCGCCCGTGGCCGAGGCGTACTGGAACGTGCCGACGCGCAGGTGGCTGGACGCGACCCGGGTCAGCACGGCGCCCGGCAGTGCCGGGCCGCGCTGCACGCCCTCGCCGGTGGCCACGACGGCCAGCGCCCGCGTCGTCGGGATGCCGAGCGCGTGCATCGCCTCACCGATCAGCAGCTCGCGCAGCATCGGCCCGACCGCCGCCTTGCCGTCGCCGCCGCGGGCGAACGGGGTGCGTCCGGATCCCTTGAGGTGGAGGTCGCGGCGGCGGCCGTGCACGTCGATCACCTCGCCGAGCAGCAGCGCCCGCCCGTCGCCGAGGCGCGGCGAGTAGCTGCCGAACTGGTGCCCGGCGTAGGCCTGGGCCAGCGGGGAGGCGCCGGCGGGCACCGCGTTGCCGGCGAGCACAGCGATCCCTTCCCGGCTGGCGAGGGCGTCGGGATCGAGCCCGAGCTCGACGGCGAGCTCGCGGTTCAACGCCAGCAGGCGTGGCTCGGGCACCGCGGCCGGCTGCCACGGCTCGTACAGCCCGGTGAGCTCGCGAGCGAAGCTGTTGTCGAACTCGAACGTCGGGCGGACGTCAACGGTCATCACCCACCACGCTACGGCGCTCCCCCAACGGTTCTTGCGGTCGAACTGCGCCCGGAACGGGCGCAGTTCGACCGCACGTTCGCTTCAGGCGCGGACGGTGACCGGCTGGCCGACCTCGAGCAGCCAGCCCTTCAGCACCTGGTACACCGCCGGCGAGCCGAAGATCTCCTCGGGCGGCTCGGACAGCACGGTCGGGTAGAGGATGAACGGGTGGGTCTGCGGGCCGCCGAGCCCGCCGTGCGAGCCGACCTGCTCCTCGAACGCGGCGACCTCGTCGTTCAGCGGGTCGTAGAGGCTGTTGACCATCAGGTCGGCCACGGTGGCGTACGCGTCGACCTGGGCGACCTGCCGGACCGCCTCCGGCCCGAACGGCGCAAGGGGATCGTCACCGATGATCTCCCCCGTCGTCAGGTTGCGCGAACCGTGAGCACCGAGCGCCGACGACGTTCCGTCGCCCGAGCGGACGAGCACGAACCCGATCGAGGTGGAGGCGAGCAGGCCGGGGAGCAGCTCGGGGTAGCGCTCGTCGATCTCCTCCCGGGTGAACCGGCGCGGTTCGCCGGGCAGGGAGATCAGGCCGAGGCTGCCCGAGCCGAGCACGATCGGGACGCCGCTGATGGCCGGCTTCGCTTCGTGATCGGAGGATCGCGCCTGGCGCAGCCATGCCGTGGATTCGGTCTTGCCCGCCTCCGCGTCGCGATCGCCGGACGCCGCCGCGCCACACAGCCGGCCGACGAGCTCCGCCAGCGTCTCGCCCGTCCGTTGCTCGAACGTCGCGCCCTGGGTCTGGCCGTGGTCGGACAGGACGACGACGTGGTACGGCCGCGGCGTGCACTCCGCTGCCCGGGCGATCCGGGCGATCTGCCGGTCGAGGTCGCGCAGCACCGCCAGCGTGTCCGCGCGCTCGGGGCCCGAGTGGTGCGACACCTCGTCGTAGCCGAGGAAGTCGACGTAGATCGCCGCTCGCCCCTCGCACATGTCGTTGATCACCCCGTGCACGGACACGTCCCGGGAGATGATCGTCGTGAACGCCCGCAGGAACGAGTACGACCAGCCGCGGTGCACCCGCGGCTCGACGTCACGGCGCCGCTGCTCGCCCGCCGCCCGCCGCTCGCGCGCCACCTCGGTCACGAGGCCGACGAACGTGCGGGTCGCCTTCTGCGGCTTGGAGAAGTAACCGAAGTACCCCGACCCGAAGCGTCCCTCCTTGCGGCGGGCGATGCCGCTCATCGTCAGCACCGCCCGCTCGGCGTCGCCGGAGAACAGGTTGCCGTAGCTCGACCCGTGGTGGGCGAGCAGTCCGTTGCCGTCCGAGTGGGCCTCCTCGATCGCCTTCGCCCACTTGGGGTGGTTGGACACGACGATCTCGCCCGTCGACTTGTCGACCCACCGGAACGCCGGCATGTCGGCGGTCGAGCCGTGGAGGATCCCGCACTGGCTCACACCGGTCTGCGACGACCATCCCGTCGTCCAGCCGACCAACCGGTGCTGCCCGTCGTTCACCCAGCGGTGGATCGTCGGCACGTCGCCGCCGCGCATCGCCCGCTCGAGCACGGCTCGGGCCACACCATCCACCTGGACGAACACGATGCCCGGGATGTCGGTGACCGTGGCCTGCTTGGCCCGCCTGCGAGCCAGTACCCGCACCTCGTGATCGAACACCGCGTCGTCGTCGATCGCGAGCACCGCGGCAGCGATCGTGCCGACCAGGACGAGCCCGACCACGATCGCCAGCGCGGTCCAGAAGCCCGAGATCTCGATGCCCGGCAGCCGGTCGAGCAGCCACCACACGGCGAGTGCGTCGATCACGATCGCTCCGATGCCGAGCGTCACGATCGAGATCGGCACGAGGATCGTTGCCAGCGCCGGCCAGATGACCGCGTTCAGCACGCCGATGACGACCCCGGCGAGGAGCGCCTCCGACGGGCCGGCGATCGAGAACCCCGGCAGCATCCACGCCAGGATCCACAGCACGACCGCGGTCCACAGCGCGGTCAGCGCGGCGCGCCACAGCAGGCTGGCCAGGGTCGGCCGGCGGCTGGTCGGGAGTGCTCCCGCCTCCTCGGTCACGTCTGCTCCGGCAGTTCGCGCGCCGGCAGCAGCAGTCGTCCACCGGGCTCGAGGAGGTGCAGCCGGTCGTCGAGACCTGCTGCGGCGAGGTCTGTGGCGAACACCTCGGCGGGTCGAGCCAGCCACGACGGGCGGCCGCGACGGTAGGACACCGGGCTGTACGTGCCCCAGTGCACGGGGACGACGATTCGGGGCTCGAGCAGGCGGGTCGCGTCCACGGCGGTGTGCGCGTCGAGGTGCCCGGTGCCGACCGACTCACCCCACCCACCGATCGGCACGAGCGCCACGTCGGCCTGGGCCAGATCGACCATCGCGTCGAACAGGTCCGTGTCGCCGGCGAAGTAGACGGTGCCGTCGTTCCCCGACAGGACGAACCCCACCGCCGGGGCCCGAACGCGCCGATGGGGCCCCCGCGCGTCGGAGTGCACCGCTGGGACGGTCTCGACGGTGACGGTCCCGAACCGGTGCACGTCACCGACGCGGCTCTCGATCACCTCGGCGAACCCCGCCCGCCGGACGAGCGCGGTCGAGCCTGCGGGCACGACGGCGGTGATCGGCCGCGACCGGTCGCTGGTGAGCAGTCGCATCGACGGGACGTGGAGGTGGTCCATGTGGATGTGCGAGATCAGCACGACGTCGGGTGCCAGATCGTCGAGATCGACGGCGTGGTGCCGTCGGAGGTGGGCGATGCGCGGCGTCAGCGCGGGATCGGTCAGGAACCGCACACCGTCGATGTCGACGAGGACGGTCGCATGGCCGAGCCATCTCACATCCAGCGCACGGTCGCCCATCGCCCGTGAGCGTACCGACCCCCACCCCGAGGTTCCTGCAGTCGGATCGGTCCCGCGCGGGACCGATCCGACTGCAGGAAGGTTTGGGGATCAGGCGATGACGCGGCGGGTGTAGGCGGCGATCGTGTCGAGCGCCCGGCGCGATGCGTCGAGGTCGGGGAAGATCGTCATCCAGGTGTGCTGCTGACCGGCTTCGACGTGGAGATCCACGGAGACGTCGGCCGCGCTCAGGGCGCGGGTCAGTTCGAGCGAGTCGTCGAGCAGCACCTCGGCGCTGCCGACGAACACGAGCGTCGGGGGCAGGCCGGACAGGTCGGCCAGGAGCGGCGACACCAGCGGGTCGGTCGGGTCGTGCCCCTGCAGGTACTGCTCGCCGGCCTCGGTCGCCGAGTCGCGCGAGAACAGCTGGTCGGTCGAGGCACGCGTGTCGTAGCTGCCCGACGTGACCCGCTTGTCGACCCACGGCGAGATGAGGATCAGGCCGTCGGGTGGGGTGGACCGCGCCACAGCGATCGCCAGAGCGAGACCACCACCGGCCGAGTCGCCACCGACGATCAGCGGCGACGCGCCGGCGGCGGCGAGCTCGTCGAGGCAGGCGTCGACGTCGTGCAGGGCTTGCGGGAACGGGTGCTCGGGGGCGAGGTGGTAGTCGGGGAGCAGCACCGTGCAGCCGGTCGCGTTCACCAGCCGCGTGCCCCAGGCCTCCCAGCCGGCGGGCGTTCCGAGGCGGTAGCCGCCACCGTGCAGGTAGAGGATCGTGCCCGCCGAGCTGCCGTCTTCGGGCGCACAGCGCAACGTGGCGACCCCACCGAGCGTCGTCCACTCGGTCGTGACCCCGGGTTCGAGGTTCTGGGGGATCGTCAGCACGAACGCCCGCCGCTCCAACAGGTCATCGGGAGCGGGGCGGCCGGCGCGGACGGGAGGCAGGGATGTCGAGCTCACGGCGGCGGATGATAGGTGACGATCACCGTCACGCCCGGAGTCGCGCCTCCAGCTCGAGCACGGCAGGGAACAGCACGTTGTTCTCCTTGTGGATGTGGAGGTGGGTGTCGGCCTCCAGCTGTTCCAGCCGTTCGAACAGCGACCGGTAGCTCGCGCACGCGTCGTCGGGGACGGCGAAGTCCGCCGTGATCTCGCGGAGGCTGGAGAGGAACTCGCCGGTCGTGTCGTGCTCCAGCAACATCATCTCGATCGGGTTGGCCAGCGACCCGCAGTGGAACTCGGGCACACGGTCCGACGACGCCAGCACGCGGATCATCGGGAACAGCACGCGCTCCTCCTTCAGCAGGTGCGGCAGCAGATCGGCGCGCAACGCCTCGTAGGCGGCGGTCGCGTACATCAGCTCGGGGTGCCGCTCGCCGTGGACGGCCTGCACCTTCGCCGCCAGCGCCGACAGCTGGGGCATCTCCTCGTGGAGGTAGGCATGGTGCACCGCCTCGATGTGGTCGACCAGCTCGCCGACCCCCATCGAGGTCCAGTCGGCTTCGCCGTCGGGCGCGAGCGCGTCGATCTCGGCGAGCAACGCCTCGGCGTCGATGCCCGCGTCCTCGCAGGCGGCGGTCAGGGATCGTCCGCCGCCGCAGCAGAAGTCCAGGTGGTGCCGCTCCAGGACGCGGGCAGCACCCGGGGTCGCGGTGACCAGATCGGCGAGGGTAGGTGTGTCGGACATGGAGGCTCCTCTCGACTCCCACGGTCTACGCCGCCGCCGGCCGGTCCTCTAGAGGCTTTCGTCCCGATCGTGCGTGGATCCTCCCGCGGCGGATCGGCGGTCCGTCAGACTGGGCCGATGGCCGAGCTGCCGCCGACCGCCACCGACATCGTCAACGTGCCGCTGTGGGTCGATGCCAGCGCGGTGGCTCTCGGCGCGCTCGCCGGCGCCGTCGCCGCCGTCCGGCGCCAGTTCGACCTCAGCGGCATCCTGATGATCGCGATCGTGACCGGCATCGGTGGCGGGCTGATCCGTGACGTCTTGCTGCAGCGGGGCACGCCGGTGGCGCTGCGTTCACCATGGCTGCTGCCCACGGCGATCGTCGCCGGCCTGGTCATCTTCCTGTTCTCGCGCACGATCGCCGAGCTGCACGGCCGCATGGCCGCCACCATCATCGTGCTCGACGCCGTGTTCCTCGCCGTGTACTCGGTGGTCGGCACCGCCAAGGGCCTCGAAGCCGGGCTGCCGGCGGTCACCTGCGTGATGCTCGGCGTGTTCACGGGCATCGGTGGCGGGTTGCTGCGCGACGTCATCATGAACGTCGAGCCCGAGGTGGTCCGCCCCGGCACCCTCATGGCCCTCGCCGCGGCGATCGGGTGCACGGTCGAGGTGGTTCTGGTCCGCCAGTTCGACCTCGAGGACCGCGTCGGCGCGCTCGGCATCCTGATCATCGTCGCCGTGCGCCTGCTCTCGGTCTGGCGGAAGTGGGAGAGTCCACTGCCGACCGACGTCTGGCACAGCGCACGCCGGCTGCCCGGAACCGTCAGAGCACGAGCGTCTGGCCGCCGTCCACCGGGAGCAGCACCCCGTTGACGTAGGCGGCGAACGGCGACAGGAGGAACAAGATGGCCCGGGCCACGTCGTCGCCGTCCGCCCAGCGGCCGAGCGGGTTCGTCTCGGCCCATCGCCGACCCACGTCGCTCTCCATGTACGACGTCATGCGCGGTGTGGCCACGAGCGACGGGGCCACGGCGTTGAAGCGGCACCGCGCGCCCTCACCCCAGGCGAGGGCGCGGGTCAGCCCGGCGATCGCGGCCTTCGCCGTCGGGTACCACGTCGGGCTCGATCCCGTGTAGTTCCCGGCGACGGACGACACGCTGACGACGCTGGCGCCCTCACCCGGGCCGCCGGCCAGGAAGCGGGCGATCATCGCCTCCATGCTGCCCACGGCGTGGCCGACGCCGTCCCGGAACGTGTACGGGTCGACGGAGCGGGGACCGGCGTTGTTGACGAGGTGGCGCGCCGGAGCCCATGCCGCCTCGATCGCGCCGAAGGCAGCGTCGATCGCCGCGTCGTCGAACACGTCGACCACCGCCGTGCGGACCGTGCCTCCCTCGCCGGCGATCGCGTCGGCGACCTCTTCCAAGCCGCCCGGGTCGACGTCCCAGGCGGCGACGCGCAGGCCGACCTCCGCGCAGCGCAGCGCGGTCGCCCGGCCGATGCCGCTCGCCGCACCGGTGACGATGGCGACAGCCCCCGCCTCGAACCCCCATGTCGTCGCATCCATCACCGTCTCCTTCACGTCAATGGTTGCACGAGTTGTGACGCGGTGGCGACGGCGAAGACGCCCTCGCGGTCGCTGAGCGTCGCCGCCGAGATGCCCCGGCCGAGCCGATGTTCGAACCGGGTCTCACCGATGATCGCGATCCACTCACCGCGGGGCACTCGCAGGAACTGGCCGCTCACGTCGGGGTTGATCGTCGACACCAGGCCGGGCTGGATCTCGGCGCCGACACAGTTGGTGAAGTCGACCCCGACGGTCTGGCGGGAGGTGTCGCGGATCGGCTCGCCGGCGACGACCGGCACGCGCAGCCGCACCCAGAAGTACGGTGCCCGGCCACCGGCGCGCACCGGGCGCAGGTCGAGGGCGCGGATCATTCCCGGCCCGCGGTCGATCGGCAGGGGATCGACCTCGTCGGGCGGCTGGAGGCCGGCGGCAGGGTCGAGCTGCGTCGAGGATGCCGGCACGTCGGGGTGGTGGCTGACGTCGGCGTCGCGGAGCCGGAGCACGCGGGCGCGTACGTGCTCGACGTCATCGACCGTGATCGCCAGGTCGAGCACCTGCAGCTTCTTGCCCTCGCGCACGACCCGTGACGCCACGGCGAGGTGCCGGTGGATCGGCACGGGCCGGACCAGGTCGACGGTGATCCGGGCCAGGCTCATCGGCGTCAGCGTCGGGAGGTCTTCCAGCACGTGGCCGAACAGCGCGAGCACCGCGACGCCGGTCTGCGAGTTGACGTCCCAGGCGCCCTGTGCCATCTCGGTGCCGACGAACCCGTCGCCGTCGGGCAGGTAGAACGCGGCATCGTCGTCGGTCACGGCCCAGCACTCTGTGGCACGGTGCGGCGCGCAGTCAACGTGGAGGCCGCTGCAGGGCGAGCGCCGCCCACTCGCCGTCGATCCGCCGGTCGATCTCGACGAGCGGTTCCAGGAACCCGGCGACCGATGGGCACTGCGGCGGTGAGAAGCCGCTGACCGCCAGCCATCCGCCAGGTGCGACGAG
The DNA here is from genome assembly GCA_964565705.1 of uncultured Ilumatobacteraceae bacterium. Classification (GTDB taxonomy): domain Bacteria; phylum Actinomycetota; class Acidimicrobiia; order Acidimicrobiales; family Ilumatobacteraceae; genus CAZMGD01. Next base: position 7,843 of record CAZMGD010000044.1, read on the forward strand.
CCGGCGCAGCTGCGGTGCGAGCTCGACGAGCACGCCGCGGCCGACGTTGGCGAGGATCGCGTCGAACGGGCCGTCGAGACGATCGAGGGGCGCGACGATCGCGGTCGTCGCGCCCTCGAGACCGTTGAACGCGGCGTTGCGACGGGTCGCCTCGACCGCTGCCGACTTGACGTCCATGGCGACGAGCGATCCGGCGCCGAGGCGCAGCGCGGCGAGGCCGAGCACACCGCTGCCGCAGCCCACGTCGAGCACCCGTTCGCGGCCGCGAATGCGGGCGACGAGATGGTCCAGCAACATCCGGGTCGCCGGATGGTCGCCGCTCCCGAACCCGCCGAGCCCGAGCTCGACCACACCCGGCAGGCCGTCGCGGTCGTGCTCCGACCAGGCGAAGCACACGGTCAACCGGTCGCCGATCCGCACCGGCCGGGTGTGCTGGTGCCACGCGTCCAAACGGACGCCGCCGTCGGGTCGCTCGACCGCGAGCAGCCCGTCGGCCTGCAGCGCCCGGACCGCGCGGTCGCTGTGCCACGCGTCGCCGGCGTCGGCGAGCACCAGGAGTCGACCGCCGCCGACGGCGCGCACCTCCCGCTCGTGGGCGCCGACGGCGCGCAGGCCGGCCTGCACGTGCACGATCCCGTCCGGATCGGTGGCGACCACGATCATCGTCGCAGGGTGCCACACCGCGAGGGTCGGCCGATTGGTACGGCGACCAACCCAACATCGTGACGCCCCTCCGCACTTCCGTGCCCGTGCCCGTGCCGGAACGTGCTGGTCAGGCGCACCAGCGCCGTCGTCCTGCGACCCACCCACCGCCTGGACGAGGGCCCGTTCGGCGGTGCCGGCGCGGGTGCGCTAGGAACGGTGGCGGGGGCCCGGTCGCTCGGACCGGCAGAGAGTCAGGGGGCCGGCACATGCCCGTCATCGACCAGTCCGTCACGTGGCGCAAGGTGGAGGAGCGGCTCGCGTCCGAGACCGATCCGGTGCTGCGCCGCAACCTCGAGCTGCTGCTGCAGCACATGCAGGCGGAAGCCTCCCTGGACATGGAGCGCCTGATGGCAACCGTGTCCGAGCGCGCCCGCTACGAGTTCTTCGGTGCCGCGCAGGCGCCGCTCGTCGGCAAGGACGCGGTGCAGGGCTTCTACACGAACTTCGCCGCGTCAGGCGCCCAGAAGCTGCAGCTCGACATCGACCGCCTCATCGTCGACCGGGAGGGGATCCTCACCGAGGGCGTGATGCGCATGGCGTACCCCGGTGCCACGCTGCAGAGGATGGGCATCACCGTCGACGACCCGGCCGCGCACTACCTCTACGAGACGCGGATGGCGATCATCTGGCCGATCGACGAGAGCGGGTTGTTCGTCGGGGAGGACACCTACACGGGTGCCGACGGCTTCGCCGGGATCGCCGACCGCAAGCTCGACCCAGCGGACATCGCCGAGTGGAGCGCGGCCCCGGCCTGAACCGCGATCAGGGCGGCACCTCGAACTCGACCCAGAGCGGGAGGTGGTCGGACAGCCGCCAGGACAGCTCGGTGGGTGTCAGGCGCCGCGAGCGCAGCGCCGCGTCGCGGAAGTCGAAGCTGCCGCTGGCGGTACACGTGAGCGTCAGCGGGCGGGCCTCGTTCACACCCTCGAACCAGGCGATCTGGTCGTAGGCCGCGCGCGGTGACGCCGCCCGGTCGAACACGGAGCGCCGCGCCGCGCGCACGCCGTCGGGCACGTGCAGCCCCGTCGAGGTGAACGCCTGGTCGTAGCGGCCGCCGTGACGGTCGATGTTGAAGTCGCCGAGCGTGATCAGGTTGTGGTCCCACGCGTTCGGGTCGCGGCTCCACGCCGCCAGCCACTGGGCGATCGAGCGCAGCTCGCGGACCCGCTCGGTCGCGCCGTTGCCCCACAGGACGTGCAGGGCCACGAGCGTGATCGTGTGCCGGGCGATGCGGAAGCCGACGGCGTAGGGCGTACGGGCGAACTGGCGCTGCAGCTCGTCGGCGCGGGCGCGCTCGAGGTGCTCAGGCGGGATGATGATCTCGCAGGCGAGCCCGGACAGCCGGACCCGGCGGTTGTCGAAGAGGAACGCGAGCCGCTCCCCGTTGCCGAGGGAGCCTTCGGTGACGTCGCTCAGGATCAGGCTCCAGTGCTCGCCGAGGAGCTCGTGGATCACCCGCAGCGACGCGGTGTCGGCGCGCACCTCCTGCAGGGCGACGACGTCGAAGCGGGAGATGATCTCGGCGATGCACAGCAGCGACGCGAGGTCGCGCTTGGGGCGGGTGCGCGCATCGGCGACCCAGCCGGGGTGGTGGCTGCCGAGGGCCCGGATGTTCCAGGTCGCGATCAGCAGGTTCCGGTCGAGCGCCTTGGCCGGGACCGCGTCGTCGAGCGCGCGCACCAGGCGAACCGTGTCGCGCCGGACGGCGGCGGGGGCCGGTCCGGGTGTCATCGGCGCACGCCGAACTCGACCCACACCGGACGGTGATCGGACACGTAGCGGTACGGCGCGTCGGGGAACAGCGACCCACCGAGGCGGTGGTCGAACACCCCGGCCTGACGGAACGGGAGGTCGCCGTCACTCGGGCCGCGCTCGCCGCCGAACCACGCGATCGTGCTCGCCATCGTCGCCGGTGTGCCCGCCGAGTTCACGAACGTCGCGACGTCGACGAGTCCGGCCGGCACGTGCAGCCCGCTGCCCGTGAACGCGCGGTACACCGCGCTCGACGAGCGGAACAGCTGGAGCTGGCCGAGCGCGATCAGGTTGCGCTCCCACCATGACGCGGCCCGATGCACCGAGGCCAACCAGCCGGCGAACGCGCGCATCTCGGCGAGCCGCTCGGATTCCTCACCGAACACGAGGTGGATGTTGGCGAGCGTGAAGTTCCGGTCGAGGCATTGGAACGCGGCGAACAGGGGCGGACGGAAGAACTGCGACGACAGCATCGACTCGCCGCCCTGCTTCTCGCCGCCTGTGAGGACGACCTGCCCGGTCAGCCCTCGGGGTCGGACCTTGCGCAGGTCGAACACGAACGCGGTCCGCTCCTGGTACGACGTCTCCCGCGACAGCCCCGTGAGCATGAGCGCCCAGTCGTCGCCGAGCACGTCCATGACCAGCTGCAGCCGGCGGGCGTCGCCCATCAGCCCTTGGATCGCGACCACGTCGAACCGGGCGACGACCTCTGCCAGCGCCCGCACCGCGCGCAGGTCGTGCGTCCCGTCGGCCCGGCCCGACACCCATCGCTCGTCGACCTGGTCCGACATCGGCCAGCGCCACGTCGCGACCAGCAGGTTGCGGTCGAGCAGCTTGGGCGGGAGGTCGCGCCGGAGCGCGGAGCGGAGCGCAATCAGCTGCTCGGCGACCGCGGGAGGCGGTGGCGAGGTGATCTGATCCACTGGGCGAGGGTTCTAGCACTGGCGCCCGCTGTGACGTGCGACACTTGATGCCGATGCGCATGCGCCGGATCGAGATCGTGGCCCAGGATCCGAGCGTTCGCCGCCGCAACGGCCGGGTGCTGACGTCGTGGATCAACCTGCCGTGGGAGGATCTCGAGGACGGGCCGATGGGCTACGCGCTCTACGTCGTCGACTACGACGCCTCGACGGCGACCATGTACAAGCCACCGCAGATCGGGCCTGACGCCGAGCGGATCCCGGCGCCCACATCCATGGCGGCGCTCTTGGCCGATCCCGGCTACCACGCCGTCAACGTGTACGCGATCGTGATGCGCACGTTGTTGCGCTTCGAGTTCGCGCTCGGACGGCGGGTGGGCTGGGGCATCCGCGGGCACCAACTGAAGGCGGTGCCGCATGCGTTCGAGGAGGCCAACGCGTTCTACTCGCCCGACGCCGAGGCGCTGATGTTCGGCTACGTGCGCAGCGTGCCACGGACGTTCCTGTGCCTGTCGCACGACGTCGTCGCCCATGAGACGGCGCACGCGCTGCTCGACGGGCTGCGCGACAAGTTCATGGCACCGTCGTCGTCGGATCAGGCCGCGCTCCACGAGGCCTTCGCCGACGTCGTGGCCCTGCTGTCGGTCTTCTCCCTGCCCGACGTGGTGAACCATCTGCTCACACCGATCACCGATCCCGCCGCGCCGCCGGGGCTCGTCTCGAAGTCGTTGCTGACGGAGGAGTCGCTGGCCAGCACGGCCCTGCTCGGCCTCGCCGACGGCATGCGGTCCTTCGCCGCCGACGTGCGCGTGAACGCGCTGCGCCGATCGGTCACCATCGAGCCCGACCGAAAGATCCTCGAGCGCGCCGAGTTCCGCGAAGAGCACCGCCGCGGGGAGGTGCTCGTCGCGGCGATCATGCGCGCCCTGCTCGCGGCGTGGGTCGACCGCATCGGCCGCCTCGGGGTGGGCGCCGACGGGTACGTCGACCGAGCGATCGTCGCCGAGCAGGGCGCGGACATCGCCGACGTGCTGCTGACGATGACGATCAGGGCGATCGACTACACCCCGCCGATCCACATCTCCTTCGGCGACCTCCTCAGCGCGCTGCTGACCGCCGACGAGGAGGTCCGTGCCGACGACTCGCGGTTCCGGCTCCGCAAGCACCTGTTGCGCTGCATGGGGGAGTACGGCATCCGCCCGGCGTCGGGCACGCCCGACGGTCGCTGGCGGCCGCCGGCCCGCAAGCTGGTCCGCGAGGGTTCGCACCTCGGCGGCCTCCAGAGCGACCCGACCGAGATGTTCCGGCACATCTGGAACAACCGCCAGGTGCTCGGGCTGAACCCCAACGCGCACACGCGGGTCGCCAGCGTCCGCCCCTGCGTGCGGGTGTCGCCCGACGACGGGTTCCAGCTGCGCGAGACGGTGGTCGAGTGCGTGCAGTACCTGAAGATCACCGCCGCCGAGCTGCCGACGTACGGCCTGCGGCCCCCGCCTGGGCTCGCGCCCGATGCCGACGTGGTGCTGGAGGGCGGCTCGACCCTCGTGCTCGACGAGTACGGCGAGCTGAAGTACGAGATCTCCAACCCTCTTCCGAGGTGGCGCAGCCGCACCACGTCCAACCGGCGGTGGCAGGATCGCCTCGACTACCTCTTCGACCGCGGGTATCTCACCCGGGGCGTCAACCGGTCGTCGCAGCTGGCCGCGTTCCACCTCGGACGCACGCTCCACACCGACGATCCGTCGACGGCGCGATCGCAGGCCCGGCTGATCGCGGAGGCATGGATGTGACCCGTGTCACCGGCGCCAGGTTGCGTGCCTACAACGTGGGCTTTGGCGACTGCCTGCTGCTCAGCGTCCGCTACGACGATCTCGACCCCCGCCACGTGCTGATCGACTTCGGCACCACGAAGCTGCCGTCGAAGGCACCGTCCAGCCGGATGCACGACATCGCCGAGAACATCGCCATCGAGACCGGGGGGACGCTGCACGCCGTCGTCGCGACCCATCGCCACGCCGATCACATCTCGGGGTTCGGTCGAGCCGATGCCGGGGCGACGATCGAAGCGCTGTCGCCATCGCTGGTCGTGCAGTCGTGGACCGAGCACCCCGACCTCGACCCCGCGGCGCGTGCGCCGGCGGGGCCCGCTGTGCATTCGGGCAACAGCCTCGCTCTCGGCGTGACGTTGCACCACATGAGCGCGTTCGCCGCCGGCGTCGCCAGCGAGGGCCGCCGCCTGCAGCGCTCGGCCTCGTTCCCGAAGACCGTCGCCGCCCGGCTCGAGTTCCTCGGCGAGACCAACCTCACCAACCGGCCGGCGGTCGAGCGGCTGATGCGGATGGGCGAGCGCCACGCCTACGTGAGCTACGGCGACGACCTCGACGTGTCCGACGTCCTCCCCGGCGTCTCGGTGGCGGTGCTCGGCCCGCCGACGCTCGAGCAGCAACCGTCGATCGCCGGTCAGGCGCGTGTCGACAACCAGGAGTTCTGGCACCTCGCCGGCGCGTGGGGACTCGCGGCAGCAGCCGGCGAGGCGCAGATCGGCGACGCGCTGTTCGTCGACGCGATGAAGATCCGGGTGCCGCAGGCGGCGCGCTGGCTCGTGCCCCAGATCGAGCGGGCCCAGGCCGAGGAGGTGCTGTCGCTGCTGCGGATCATGGACGACGTGCTCAACAACACGAGCCTCATCCTGCTGGTCGAGATCGGCGGTACCACGCTGCTGTTCCCCGGCGACGCCCAGATCGAGAACTGGCGGTACGCGCTGTTCGACGCACCCGACGCGGCGGCGATGCGCGAGCGGTTGGCCCGAACCCGGCTGTACAAGGTGGGTCACCACGGCAGCCTGAACGCGACGCCGAAGACGATGTGGAACGGGCTGCTCGCCGCCGGTGCCTCGCCGGGTCGGTTGATCACCGTGCTGTCGACGCTCGCCGGCAAGCACGGCGACGCCCGGCGCAACACGGAGGTGCCCCGAGGCGATCTCGTCGACGCGCTGAAGCTCCACTCCGACTTCCACACCACGCAGACGAGCACCAAGAACAAGTCGCCGTGGCTGGACGTCGAGGTGCCGCTCGGTTGAATCAGCTCGTGTTGCGGATCGCGATCGTGCGGGCGGCGACGTGGGGCTGGGCGAGGACGAAGTCGCGGATCGCGCTCGCCTTCGGCCCGGCGAAGGGGCGGGCGAACGGGTACCCCATCTCCCGGGCGTCGGGGTAGCGGTCGCGGGCGCCGCAGAAGCTCATCGATCCGCAGTGCCCCGGTTCGGTGATGCGGTCCAGCGTGGCGTCGGTCAGCATCACCAGCAGCCGGCACTGCATGCCGGCCCCGGCCGTGCCGCGCGGCAGCAGCAGCGTGTAGGGCCAACCGCAGTCGCAGTACGACTGCTCGGAACCGGCGGGCCCGCTGTCGCTCGTCGCCGGGGTGGTCTCGGCGGGACGCTTGATCACCGCGCTGTCGCGGTCCGAGCGGTGCAGCACGGTGTGCGACGCCGCCGGCAGGGTCGCGGTGAACTTGTCCATCTCGATCCAGGCTCGCCGGTCCTGCGCCACCGAGGCCGGGGCCAGGAAGATCCGCACGGTCACGTCGACGGCCCGGTCCGCCGTGTTCTCGGCCCGCACGAAGTAGGTGAACGGTTCGTGGCTCAGGAACTTGATCGTGCGCCCGTTCGGGAGCGTCGCGGTGTCGGTGAACGTGCTCAGCTCGCCCAGCGTCGTCAGCGACGTGGTGCCCGCTCGTGCGCTCGCCGCGGTGAAGTCCGTGTCCCAGTGGTCGCCACCGAACAGCTGCTCGCCGAGCTGCTGCAGCTCGACGTCGCTTCGCCCGGGCAGGTCGCTGGTGCGGACGAGCACGATGTCGGGGCTGGCCCACGGCTTGGCCGCGCCGGTGAGCACGTCGCGCACGAGCACGGGCGGCGCATCCGCGAACGATGCGGGCGCCAGCGTGTCCTGCCACTTCGCCCCGATGTCGTCGATCTGCTTGTGCCAGCGCCAGAACACCTGGTCGCGGATCGCCGCCATCGGGTTGTTCATCACGCCGTTCGGGTTCCCGGCGCCGGGCCGGCCGGCCGGGATCGGCTCCGACAGGGCACCGATCATCCCGTGGCCGGTGTTGTGCAGCTGCTCCTCGACGAACTCGCCGAGCGAGTTGGCGTCGACCGGTCGAGGTGGATCGAGGCCGTCGATGCTGGGCACCGCACCGTCGCCCAGCGCCTGGTCGATCTGTGTCTGGAACGAGCGCAGCGCCTGCGCCCACTCGCTGGGCAGGGCCCGGTCGACGCGGCGGATGGTGAACGGTCGCTGGCCTGACTGGAGACCTTCGGGGTCGTAGCCCTCGGGGATCGGCCGGCTCCACGCGGCCGGCTTGAACGGCTGCACGCGTGCGAGCTGGTGGGACAGCAGTTCGGCGTCGTAGCGGGCCAGCATCTGGCGGTGCATGTAGAGGAACAGCTCGCCGTGCCGGTCGTTGAGGATCAGGATCTTGCGCAGCAGCGAGCGCGGCAGTTGTTCGTCGCCGGGCGCCGGATCGCCGAAGAAGTTGCTGATCAGCCGGGACCGACCCTGCTGGTCGAGCGCCTGGGCGAACCACGCTGCAACCTGCGCGGCCGATGCACCGGGGATCCGGCTGGCCCAGTCCACCCCGGGCCGGATGACGCGCAGCAAGCGGATCTTGTCGGCGTCGCTCACCTGGCCGACCCACTGGTCGAACGACGTCGGCGGCCGGCCGGTGAACGGGTACACCTCGTGCCAGTGCTGGTGGTGCTCGTTGGCGAGCATGTCCTCGCGCCAGTAGTCCAGCGTCGGTGCGAGCCCACCGATCGAGAGCGCCTTCCCGCGGCGCTTCACCGCCGGCGCGCTGAACAGCCCGGGTGCTGCGCGCACGGTGCGCGGCTTGAGCAGGGTCCGACCCCGTTCGTTGTGGGTGACGAACAGCGCGAACCCCTGGCGGACGAGCTCGGGGTCGTTGGACGAACGCTCCTCGTCGACCGCGTCGAGCGCCGCGCGCAGTCCCGCGGCCGCGCCCTTCTTGGAGGCCGCCGCGGCGCTGAGGCGCAGCGCGAGCAGCGCTGAATCGGTGGCTTGCTGCGCAGCGAACCACGTGAACCGTGGGGCGCCGCGCGGTAGCGGTGACGCCTCGGAGCCCGGCTCCTGCGCGGCGAGCAGTTCCGTGAACGTGCGACGGCTGGACTCGCGGAGTTCATTGATCGTGGCCACAACCCCTCCCGGCTCGGCGACGCCCGGCGAGTCTCCCACACCGCGGGGATTGACAGCGGCGGCCGATGGGTACTGTGCCCAACATGAAGAAGATGTTGTTCGCTCTCGTCCTCGGGGCCGCGTTGGCCTACGTGTTCGACCCGAAGCTCGGCACCCAGCGCCGCAACGACCTCAAGCGCAAGCTCGACCGGACCAAGAACTCGGCTCAGCCGGCTGTCGAATCGATCGACGTGCTCGTCTTCGACGAGCGCAGGCCTGCCGCTGCGGGGATGTCGTGAGCGCCCCGGCCCCCGTCGCCGCGGTCCAGTCCGGGCTCTCCGATGCCGGTGGCGCCGTCGCCGGCGTGCTCGGCGACGTCGTCATCTCCGGGGTCGACATCGCTCGTGACATCCTCGGCAGCACGTCCGATCTCGCTGACGACCTGTTCCCCTCCGGCACGGGGAAGAGCTCGGGTCGTGGCGTGATCGGCAAGCTCGTGGTGGCGCTCGCTGCGTTGGCGGTGCTCGCCGCCGTGTTCGCCCTGCTCCGCCGCATGCGCGGCGGCGCGAGCGAGGAGCCGTCGTCGACGTTCCCCTCGCCGGCGTCCGTGCGCGAGGCATCTGCGGCCAACGGCACCAAGGATCGCGCCGCGACACCGGTCAGCTGACCCTCACGGCGGTCGAGTCGGCAGGGAGCGTTCCAGCGCACCGAGCATCGCCTCGGCGACCAGATCCTCGTCGCACCAGGACAGGGCGGTCGTGACCCGCGAGCCGGGTTCCAGGGCATCCAGCACACAGCGTTCGTCTCCGGGCGGGCCCTCGACGAGGGCCCGCCCCGTGACGTACGTGGCGCCGATGTCCGACGGGCGCGCCGCGACGAGCGCGGCGATCGGATCGTGGAGCGCGAGCATGCGCCGTCCCGCGCGGCTCTCGTAGAAGTCGATGTAGAACGCTGCTACCCGGTGTGCGAGCCGACCGTGGGGCGTTGACGCAGCAGCCATCCGCTCGAGATATGGAGCGCCAGCCGCGGTGTGCAGCGTGACGTCGACGCCGGCGAGCGTGACCTCGCCGGCTGCGGCGGCCACGATCCTGGCGGCCTCGGGATCGTGGAACGTGTTCGGATCTCCGACGCCTTCTGCCGGGTCGGGGTCGCCGGGTGCGAGGCGCGGTCCGGCACCGCCCATGATCGTCACCGTCCGGAATCCGGTCAGCAGCGCGGGCTCGATGCGGAGCGCGGCGCCGATGTTGGTCAGTGGGCCGAGGGCGAGGAGGTCGAGCTCGCCGGCCCGATGGTGGACGAGCTCGAGCAACGCCTCGACCGCCGTCTCCCCGGGCCTCGCCGGCGGGGCGGGCGGGGGAGCGACGCCGCAGTCGCCCAGCCCGTCGTGGCCGTGCACGAACCACGCCGTCGACAGCTCTCCGACGAGCGGGCCCGACAGCCCGCCCACGACCGGTACGGCTGGCAGGCCGCACATGTCGAGCACGAGACGGGCGTTCGCGGTCGACGACTCGGTGGAGCAGTTCCCGTGCGTCGTGGTGACGGTGACCAGCTCGACCTCCGGCATCGATGCCAGGAGGATGAGCGCGAGCGCGTCGTCGATGCCGGTGTCGGTGTCCACCACGAGCTGCATCGCACCATCGTCGCAGCGGGTGGGCCGTGAGATGCACATCGACGTCGACTTCGAGGGGCAGCCGCTTCCGGGCCCGGTCAGGGCAGACCGGTCTGCCGGATCGTGACGTTCAGCCGCCCAGCGCGCAGGCCGGTCAGGGGATCGCCGGTGCCCGGCAGGATCCGCGTCACGCCGTGGTACGCGAACCGCGACGGTCCAGCGAACACGAACAGGTCGCCCGAGCGCAGCGTCACGTCCGCATACGGGTGGCCCCGACCGGCGGTGTCGCCGAAGCGGAACACGCAGTCGTCGCCGATGCTGAACGACACGACCGGTGCGCCGCAGACCTCCTCCTTGTCCTGGTGCATCCCCATCCGTGCCCCGGCGTCGTAGAAGTTGACGAGCGCGACGTCGGGTTCGTAGCCGTCGGCGCCGAGACCCACGGCGGCTACCGCTTCGCGGGCGAGGTCGGCCAACCACGCCGGGAACGGCTTGACCGGCGCCCCGTCGACGTCCTCGGCAACGCGCGTGTAGCGGTACGGCAGCCAGTGCCAGCCCAGGCACACCGTGCGCGCCGACATCACACCGCCGCCCACCCGTGTCGCGTGCATCCCCGCCGGTGGACGGGACCACTCGCGGCATGCCTCGACGAGCGCCTGCTGGCGATCGATCGACAACCAATCGGGCAGGAGGTGCGCGCCGGGGGCGATCTCGGCGCGTTCCCGAGGCAGCAGGCTGCGCTCGCTCACCGGCAGACCGTCCGCACGTTGCCGTAGCGGTGGAGGGTCTCGCTGACCGCCTGGGCCCGCAACCAACGGGGCAGCTCGACCGAGGGCTCGGCGGCGATCGGCTCGTCGTCGACGGGCACGTTGGCTCGGTGCGCGGCGCGGCGAAGCGCGTCGCCGGCGGTGGTGAGCAGGCGCAGCCGGGAGCAGCCGCCGATCCGGTCGGCCAGATCCTCGTCGGTCTCGGCGCCACGGCTGCTGACCTCGACCTCGGTCCCGATGACCGCCGCCGCCGCGATCGCCCGCTGCACCTGGTCCGGTGCGGTGGAGTCGCCGACCCGGAGGATCACCGGGCGGGGCAGTGGGTGGTAGCGCAGCTCGTTGCGCTCGCAGGTCAGACCGCTCGGGTCCTCACCCCGGTCGCGGCGCGGCAGCCACCACTCGCGGTAGCGCGCCTCGACGGTGTCCGGGTCGACGTCGCCAGCGTCGCGCCACCGGCCGAGCGCGGCGACGTAGTCGGGTCCGCCAGCCTTCGCGGTGGGGCCGACCGCCGACCGCTTCCACCCGCCGAAGGGCTGGCGGCGCACGATCGCCCCGGTGATGTGACGGTTCACGTATGCGTTGCCGACCTGGACCTCGCCGAGCCATCTCGAGATCTCGTCCGGATCGAGCGAGTGGAGGCCGCCGGTCAGGCCGAACGACACCGCGTTCTGGAGCTCGATCGCATGCGCCAGGTCGTCGGCACGGATGACCCCGAGCACCGGCCCGAAGCACTCCGTGCGATGGAACCACGAGCCGGGCGCGACGCCGGTGCGGATGCCCGGCGTCCAGCGGCGCGGATCGTCGGCGTCGACCGTCGGCTCGACGAGCCAGCGCTCGCCGGCATCCAGCATGGTGAGCGCCCGCCGCAGCACGTCCGGCGGAGGTCCGATGAGCGGCCCCATCACCGTGGCCGGATCGTCGGCGGGCCCGACGCGCAAGGAACGGGTCGCGTCGGCGAGCTTGCGGACGAAGTGCGGCCCGTCGTGCACGGGTGCGGTCACGATCGCCAGGCTCGCGGCCGAGCACTTCTGGCCGGCGTGACCGAACGCCGAGCGGACGATGTCGGCCACGGCGAGGTCGATGTCGGCGTGCTCGGTCACGACGATCGCGTTCTTCCCGCTCGTCTCGGCGAGCAGGTGCAGGTCCGGCTTCCAGCCGAGGAACAGTGCCGCGGTGTCGAACGAGCCGGTCAGCACGACCGTGTCCACTCCGGGATGGGTCACGAGGTGGCGGCCGGTCGTCGATTCGCCGGCGCGCACGAACTGGAGGAGGTCGCTCGGCACGCCGGCCTCCCACAGCTGCTCGGTCAACGCCCACGCCGTGCGAACGGTCTGCGGCGCCGGCTTGAGGATGACCGCGTTGCCGGCGGCGAGCGCTGCGAGCACGCCCCCGGCGGGGATCGCGTACGGGAAGTTCCAGGGCGGCACGACGGCGACCAGGCCGCGCGGCAGCAGCGCGCCGTGGGCGGTGGTGCCGAGTCGCTGCGCCGACTCGGCGTAGTAGCGGGCGAAGTCGACGGCCTCGGACACCTCGACGTCCGCCTCGCCCACCGTCTTGGTGGCCTCGTGCACCATCGTCGCGATCGATCGCCCGCGACCGCTGGCCATGACCTCGGCCGCCCGCAGCAGCACGACGATCCGTTCTCCGAGGGCCCGTGCCGCCCATCGGGCTCCCGCTTCCCGGCCCCTGACCACCGCCGCGTCGATCGCCGTCGTGTCGTCGACCTCGGCGGGCAGCGGGCGCCCGCCGTGTTCCGTGCGGAGGTGACGCTCGATCCAACAACGGTTGGCGGCGATCGCGAAGTCGGTGTCGGGGGTGTTCGTGAACGGTGCGCCCGGCGGGAACGTGAGGTGTTCGGTCGCCCGATCCTGGTCGCGGCGGGCCGCGGCGGACATCGCGTGCCGGTCGCGCACGGCGGCGGTGAACCGTTCGCGCTCGACTTGCCACTGCGGGTTCCCGACGTCGATCGTCAGCGCGTGACTCAGGTAGTTCTCCGGCGCGCTGTTCTCGTCGAGTCGCCGGGCCAGGTAGGAGATCGCGCTCGGGAAGTCGTCGGGCCGCACGACGGGTGCATACAGCAGCACCCCTCCGGTGTGCTCGGCGACCGCTCGGGCCTGGCCGGGCGCCATGCCGTTCAGCATCTCGACGTCGAGCCGATCGGCCGCACCGACGTGCTCGGCGAGCTCGATCGCCCACGCCACGTCGAACAGGTTGTGCGACGCGACGCCGACGCGCAGGCCGCCCGCGGAACCGGCGCGCAGCGCGTGCTCCACCATCCGCTTGTAGTTCGAGTCGACCTCGTGCTTCGTCGCGTAGGGCGCCTGCTGCCAGCCGTGCAGCTCGGCGTCCACCCGCTCCATGGCCAGGTTGGCGCCCTTGACGATGCGTACCTTGATCGCTGCGCCACCGGCCCGGTGCCGCTGCGCCGCCCACGTGGCGATGGCTTGCAACGTCGCGAACGACTCGGGCAGGTACGCCTGGAGCACGATGCCGGCGCTGAAGCGATGGAATGCCGGCTCGTCGAGCACCTGACGGAACGCGGCCGTGGTCAGCTCGAGGTCGCGGTGCTCCTCCATGTCCAGGTTCACGAACGCCGCCGGGTGCTGTGCCGCTGCCGCAGTGAACACCTCGCGCAGCCGGGTGCAGATCCGCTCGAGCGTGTGCTCGAACGCGAGCGGCTGCAGCTGCGCGCACAGCGCCGAGATCTTCACCGAGACGTAGTCCACGTCAGGTCGCTGCAGCTGGTCGATGACCGCCGCGGTGCGCTGGGTCGCCTCGTCGTCGCCGAGCACGAGCTCGCCGAGCACGTTGACGTTCACCCGGGCCCCGTCCGCACGTAGCCGGGCCAGGGCTCGGCGCTCGCCGCGCCCGAGCGGCAGCACCAGCGAACCGGTCTGGCGGCGGATGCGCCATCGCACGGCCGGCAGCACGAGCTGCGGTGCGACCGTGGCCAGCCGCCGACCCGCCGCGAGCGCGACGCGGTCGAACGAACCGACCGGTGCTCGCCCCTCGGCCACCTCGGCGAAGACCTCCGCCGCGACGTGTGGCTCGGGGATGCGCATGACCCGGTCGGTCAGCCCGAGCAGGAGCTCCCGCCCCGCCGAATCGGCCAGTAGCGCCGCGAGGCGCTGTGCCTCGCGGCGCTCGCGCCGGGTGGTCAGCCGCTGCGCGTCACGCAGCAGCGCGGTGGCCCGTGCGACGGACACATCGACGAGGTCGTCGTCCACGGGCCCATCCAAGCAGGCGCGCCCCGGGACGGGCGCGCGGTCAGATCGCGGGGACGGGCTGTGGCGGCGGTGCGCCCACGTAGCGGGCGCTGGGCCGGATGATCTTGGCCTCGGCGATCTGCTCCAGCACGTTGGCGCACCACCCGATCACCCGGCTGGACGCGAACGTCGGCGTGAACATCGAGCGCGGGACGCCGCAGCACTCCATCACGACGCCGGCGTAGAACTCGACGTTCGTGTGCAGCTCCCGCCCCGGCTTGAGCTCGTCGAGGATCCCCAGCACGGCGGCTTCCACGTCGATCGCGAACCGGACGCGGTCTGCTGCGGCGGGGTCGGTCGCCAGACCCTCGGCGACGCGCCGGAGCATGACCGAGCGTGGGTCGTCCGTGCGGTACACGGCGTGCCCGAAGCCCATGATCTTGTCGCCGCGCAGCACCATCGGACGCACGACCTCGTCGATCCGGTCGGCGGTGCCGATCTCGTCGAGCAACGCCAGCGCGCGGCTCGGCGCACCGCCGTGCAACGGACCGCTGAGGGCGCCGATGCCACCGACGACACACGCCCCGAGGTCGGCGCCGGTGGAGGCGATGACGCGGGCGGTGAACGTCGAGGCGTTGAACCCGTGGTCGATCGTCGAGATCAGGTACTGCTCCACGGCGCGGGCGTGTTCGGGCAACGGCTCGTTCCCGTTCAGCATCCACAGGTAGTTGGCGGCGTACCCGAGGTCGTCGCGCGGTGCCACCGGTGCCGCTCCACCCCGGAGTCGGTGCAGCGCGGTGAGCAGCGTCGGGGTGACGGCGCAGAGGAACAGCGCGTCGGCGCGGTGCTGGGCGGGCGTCGTGTCCAGGCTCGGTCGCAGCCCGCGCTCGGCGGCGGCGAGCGACAGCGCGGTGCGCAGGCCCTCCAACGGTTCGCCGGCAGCGGCGATCGCCGGCAGCACCTCGGTGGTCTTCGGCGGCACGGCTCGCAGCGGTGCCACCTCGGCGGCGAACGCCCAGCGCTGGGCGAGGTCGACCGGCAGCGCGCCATCGATCAGCAACCGCCAGACGTCTTCGAGCGGGCGCTGCTCGGCGAGCTCCACGGCCGAGTACTGGCGATAGTGGTAGAAGCCCTCGCGGCCGCGCACGTCGCCGACCTCGGTGTCGGCGATGACCACGCCCTTCAGGCCGCGAGGCACGTCCGCGGGCCCGACGTCGGCGACGCGCATCAGGTCGCGCAGCGACACCACGCCGACCAGCTCGTCGTTCGCGGTCACCGGCATGTGCCGGTAGCCCCGCTCGCGCATCGTGAGCAGCGCGTCGCGCATCGGCGTGTCACGGTCCATCGAGTCGGCGGGCGCGGTCATCACCTGACCAACGGGCGTGCCTCCGGGGGTGCCAGCGGTGGTCAGGCGCAGCGCATCGCGCTCGGTGAGGATCCCGGCGATCCGACGGTCCTTGACGATCACCACGGAGCCGACCCGGCGATCGTGCATCCGCGACAGCACCGATTGGAGCGCTTCGTCGACCGGCGCGTCGACGGCGGGACTGCTCATGAGGGAGGCAACGGTGTCCATGCGACGAGCGTCGAACGAGCCGGATCCCCAGTCAACGTTGATTATCGTGCAGCCATGCCGACGATGACGGCGCACGAGGCGGCGCAGCGGATGGGCGTGAAGGTGGAGACGCTGTACGCCTACGTCAGCCGCGGACTGTTGCATCGAGCGGCTGGACCCGACGGACGCACCAGCGTGTTCGATCGTCGCGAGGTCGAGGCTCTGGCATTGCGTGGCAGGCCACGGCAGAGCAGCCACCAGACCTCGATCGACCTGCTGATCGAGACCCGGTTGACCGAGCTCACCCCGCACGGCGTCCGCTACCGCGAACTGCCGGCCGGCGACCTCGCTTCTGCGCACACGTTCGAGGCGGTGGCCGAACTGCTGTGGCTGGGCGCGCTGGGCAGGGTCTGCCGACCCTGGAAGGGGCCGCTGGTCGACGTGCCCGACGGTGCCGGCCCGATCGCTGGGCTGCAGATCGCCGTCGCCCACCTTGGCGCGCTCGATCGCGGACCGCACTCGACCGACCCGGCGTCGGTCGCCGCGGTCGGCCGGCACCTGATCGCCGGGGCGGTCGACTCCCTGCCGGTCGCCGGGGACGGGCGCTGCCCGCGACTCACGCTGCCCGGCCGGGAACCGATCCGGTCGACGATCGCCGGGCGGTTGTGGTCGCGCCTGTCGCCGCGCCGGCCGGCGCCGGCGATGCTCGCGGTCCTCAACGCGGCCCTGGTGCTGCTGGCCGACCACGACCTCGCCGCGTCGACGTTCGGTGTGCGCGTCGCTGCGTCCACGCGGGCAGATCCCTACGCATCGGTCAGTGCCGGGCTGGGGGTGTTGCGCGGCCCGCTGCACGGCGGGGCGAGCGTGATGGCGCGAGCGTTGCTGGCCGAGGCCAGCGAGGTCGGCGCCGTCCGTGCCGTCGGTTCGGTGTTACGGCGGGGCGAGCGCGTGCCGGGATTCGGTCACAAGGTGTACACCGACGCCGACCCCCGGGCGACCGTCCTCCTCGCGATGCTCGCCGAGGTGCCGGCCGCGGGGCGGACCGTGCACGTCGCCGACGACCTGTGCCGCGTGACGATGGAGCGGACCGGCAAGGCGCCCAACGTCGACCTCGCCCTCGCCGCGTTGGGCGCGGCGAACGGCATGGCCGACGACGCCGGCGAGGCGGTGATGGCCGTCGCGCGCATCGCCGGCTGGCTGGCCCACGCGATCGAGGAGTACCAGGAGCCGCCCCTGCGCTTCCGCCCGCGAGCCCGGTACGTGGGTCAGCGGGAGAGCTGACCGCGGGGACGTGGACCCCGCGGTTGGAGCGCTCTCGCCCCCGGCCGAGAGCATTCAGTGCTCGGCCGGTATCAGGCCGCGTCGCTCGGCGTCGTGGCGGATGAGGAGTGCGCCGGTGCGATCGGCGATCGCAAACGCTTCGTCCACCAATGGTGCGACGGCGGACTCCGCGTCGCCCGTCGCCCGTCGCGCGTCGGCGAGGAGGATGAGCTCGCGCCCGAGCAGGAGCGGTGTGTGGCGGGCCCGGCTCGTGGCCACGGCCTCGTGCGCGATGCTCACTGCGCGTGCATGCTCACCGGCTGCAAGGGCGAGCGTGGCCCGCGCGAAGTCGATCGAGCACCACTGCGTGGCGGCGCCGGCGATGTGACCCGCCAACGGTTCGAGCCGTTCCCCGATCTCGGCGGCGATCTCGTGGGCGTCGTTGGCGCTCGCGACCTCGGCCGCCATCGCGAGCACGAAGGACCACATCACCCGGGTGACGTGCGGGTCGAACCCCTCTCCACGCAGCAGCCGGAGCTGCTCGATGGCTTCGCCGCTCCTCCCGGCATAGCTGTGGACGAGCGCGAGCATCGCCCGTGCGCTGTGGCCGAAGAAGTTGGGAAGTGCGGCCATGACTTCGAGACTCGTGGTGCGCGGCAGGATGCCCCGCCACAGTCGGATCGTGACGTGCGCCGAACCCGAGTAGACCGCCGCGCTGTTCGCTCCGAGCGACGACATGATCTCGGCGGTACGCCGGTTGCAGCGCTCGGCGAGCTCGAGATCCCCGTCGAGGATCGCTGTCAGCGTCGCGTCCTGCAACTCGTTCGGAGAGGGATGTGCGAGCCGGAGCTCGCGGGCGCGCTCGTGCCACTTCCCCATCGTGTCGAGGTCGCCGCGCTCACGCGCGTGGTTCGCCAGACCGAACGCGGCTTGATGTGCGACACCGCGATCGCCTCGGCGCTCGCTGATCGCGAACTGCTCCTCGAGCAGCGAGCCGACCTCGAGGCCGGGACGCCGCACGTACGACATGGCTGTGATGCACTGGAGCCGCAGGGCGGGATCGTCGAGCTCGTCGGAGCGTTCGAGCGCCTCCAACACCAGCGCTTCGCCGCGTTGCTGGTGCAACCCGAGCACCAGGTGCACGCCGAGCACAGCGAGGAGACGCGCGCGCCACGCAGTCCGGTCGGGCAGGAGCGCGAGGGCTTCCTCGCCGAGCGCAACGAAGACGGGATCCTCCTCGCCGAGCGCGAGCGAACCGCCCCACGGTGACATCGAGCACACTGCATCAGCCAACGCATCGATGTCGCCGAGGCGGCGCGCCAGGCGTGCCGCGTCTCGGAGGATCGTCAAGCCGTCCTCCTTGTCCACGCCGACGACCGCCTCGCCGAGGCGGATGTCGAGCTGCAGCCGCACGCTCTCGTCGGGGCGATCGGCGAGATCGATGACATCGAGGGCGCGGCGGTAGTGGTGGATCGCCTCGAACACGTCTCCCTCGCGTGCGCTGGCCGCGCCCGCCTGGCGGGCGAACTCGACGGCGCGTTCGGCGTCGCTCAACGGCGCGGCGATGCAGGCATGCCGAGCGAGGTCGTGCACGATCGTCGGGTCATCGGCGCGCGGCAGCAGCGCCTCGACCACGGCGGCGTGCAGGCGCATGCGGCGGCCGGCGCTGAGCGCGTCATATCGGTGCGAGCGGAAGAGGGCGTGGGTGAACGCGTAGGTGCGATCGGCGTCCCCCACCGTTTCGATCAAACCCGCGGCGCGGCCGTGCTCGAGCGCGTCGAGGACCTGGTCGATCGGACGTCTCGTCGCGGCGGCGACGATGTCGGCTCCGAAGGACTCGCCCAGCACCGCGGCGGTGTCGACGACGTCGAGATCGTCGTCGACGAGCAGGGCGTAGCGATCGGCCAGGAGGTCGTGCAGGGTCGGGCTCGTCGCATCCGCGACCGTCATCTCGCGGAGCAGCAACGGGTTGCCGCCGGTCTGGCGGTGCGCTTCGTCGGCGTCGATCCGGCCGCCGAGCTCGGTCACCAGCGTGCGGGTCGCGTCGATGTCGAGACCACCGAGCGTCACGATCTCGCATTCGGGGACGCGGGCCGCGACGGCGAGGAAGCTCGTGAGCGCGTCATCGAGGTCCGGTGCCGTGTTGCGCGCGGTGACCACGATCAGGAGCGAAGCGTTGCCACCGCCGCGGGCGGCTTGCAACACGCTCTGGCGCGTCACGTGCGACGCCCAGTGGAGGTCTTCGATCACGAGCAGCGTCGGCCGCCGACGCGCCCCGCGTGCGATGAAGGACGCGAGCGCGGCCTGCACCTCGTAGGTGTCGCCGAACGCTCCGTGTTCGGTGGTCTCGACCGGAATGCTGCCGAGCCGCTTGGACATCGACGGGAACAGTCGTGAGAGCACTTGCACGTCGAGGCCGCTGTCGGCTCGGAGTTGGCTCTCGGTCGCCGCGTCGACGATCGGTGTCAGCGCCTCCACGAGCGGCTGGTACGGCGCGGGCGCCCCATCGTGCGCGCTGCCGAGGAGCACCCGTGCACCTCGCTCGTGGGCTTCGACGGCGAGGTCGGCGACGAGGCGGCTCTTGCCGACGCCGGCCTCGCCGCACACGACGGCCAGGAGCGTCTCGCCACGCGCGGCGCGCTCCCAACAATCGAGCAGGGTGGTGCGCTCGTCGTCGCGACCGATGCATCGTGATCGTCGTGCGCTGCGCAGGAGCATCGCGGGGATCTCCGGTGGTTGCGCTGCCTGCTCGAGACCGTGGGCGAGGTGCGCGAGCTCGACGCGGTTCGTGACCTCGAGCTTGCGGAGCAGCGCGGTCACGTGCGTCTCGATCGTGCGCTCCGAGACCGAGAACCGATCGGCAATCTCCGCGTTGGTGAGGCGTTCGGCGATCGCGTCGAGCACGTCGCGTTCCCGCCGAGTCACACCCCTGGTGGCGAGCAGGTCGCTCGGTGGCTCGCCGCGCCGTCGGCCAGGCGGATCGAGGAGCGGGCCCCCGAGTGCGAACGCTTCGTGGCTGCGGCGCACGAGCTTCCACTCGGACGGGAGGTGGTCGGCGACGAGCGCGGCGACGGCATGGCTGACGACGACCTCGCCGCCCGCCGCATCGCTGCGCAGGCGCTCCGCAGCATGCACCGCGGCACCGAAGTAGTCGCCGTCGGTCGGCGATGCCTCACCTGCGTGCACCGCGATCCGGCAGCGAGCACGAAGAGCAGTCGGCCATTTGTTCGAGGTCAGCTCGACCTGGGCGTCGTACGCGGCGCGCACGGCGTCGCTGGCGCGTTCGAAGACCGAGAACGTCGAGTCTCCCTCACCGCGCCGCTTCAGGAGGAAGCCTCCGTGTCTCTCGATCACCCGCGCGAGGACGTGGTCGTGCCGGGCGAGCGCCTGTTCCATGGCTGCGGGGTCGCGATCCCACAACCGCCGCGATCCGGCGAGATCGGTCACGACGAACGTCACGACCCCCGTTGGCAGGCTGCGCCCGTTCACCGAAGGAAGTCTCGCGAACCCCACCGAGGATCGCCTCCGTACTGAGCACGGAGGCGGGATTGCACGCCGGACCGCATGCTGGCAGAGCTGGTGGACGTTCGAGCCAGTCGGGGAGGAGACGACACCGATGACTGCAACCGACCTCACCGAGCTGGATGCTCTTGGGCAGGCGCAGCTCGTCCACAGTGGGGACGTGAGTCCGCGGGAACTCGTCGACGCCGCGATCGCGTGCATCGAGGAGGTCAACCCGGGGATCAACGCCGTGATCCACGAGCGGTTCGAGGCGGCCAGGAGCGAATGTCCTGACCTGCCCGACGGTCCGTTCCGCGGCGTGCCGCTCGTGCTCAAGGACACCGCACTCGCCGCCGGAGAACCTGTGCACGTCGGGATGCGCGTGCTGCGCGAGGCCGGCTACCGGTCACCCGCCGACCAAGAGTTCGTCGCCCGGTTCCGTCGTGCCGGCTTCGTCGTCGTCGGCCGCACGAACACTCCCGAGCTCGCGAACCAGGCCACGACCGAACCCCGCGCCTACGGCGCGACGCGCAACCCGTGGGATCCCACACGCAGCGTCGGCGGCTCGAGCGGTGGCTCGGCTGCTGCCGTCGCAGCGCGGATGGTGCCGGTCGGGCACGGCAACGACGGGGGAGGGTCGATCAGGATCCCCGCCAGTGTGTGCGGGCTCGTCGGTCTCAAGGCATCCCGCGGGCGGATCTCGGTCGCGCCCCTTCCCGAAACGCCGGGCAGTCCGGGCGTCGAGGGTGCACTGTGCCGCAGCGTCCGTGACGCCGCGGCCGTGCTCGACGTGCTCGCCGGACCGATGGCCGGTGATCCGCACACGTGTGCGGCGCCGGCGCAACCGTTTCGCGACCTGATGAACCACCAGCCGAACCGTTTGCGTATCGCGGTCATGACCGAGCCGCCGGGCACCGGACTCGTCACCGACCCGGCCATCTCGGAGACCGTCGCTCTCGCTGCGTGTGCGCTCGACGAGTTCGGCCACGACGTCGGTGACGGTGTACCGCCGCTTCCACCGTGGGAGCGGATTCGGGCGTCGCTCGCCGACCAGTGGAGCGTGCACACCGCCGCGCTCGTCGCGTCGCTCGGTGCCGCGAGCGGCGCGAGGTTCGACGTGGACGACCTCGAGCCGACGAATGCCGCACTCGTTCGACGCGCGGAGGGTGTCACGGCTGCACAGGTCGGCGCGATCAACCGCCGTTGGGCCACGACGGCGCGCCGTGTCGAGGCATGGTGGGCGGAGGGTAACGACCTGCTGCTGACCCCCACCGTGCGCACACAGACTCCGCGCATCGGCGAGCTGGTGCCCGAATCGGTCGACCCGCTCGCGGCGTGGACAGCGATGTGGGACTGGATCCCGTTCACGCCGATGTGGAACATCCTCGGCAATCCCGCGATCTCCCTGCCGGTGCGTGCGCACGACGGGCTCCCGATCGGCGTGCAACTCGTCGCGCGGTGCGGACGCGAGGATCTTCTGTTGCAGGTCGCGGCGCAGCTCGAAGCCGCGCTGCCGCCGATCAGGCAGTCGTGAGGGCGCGGCGGACGACGACGTCGCCGCTGTAGGTCGTGGCGGTGACCTTCACCCGCCGGTCTCCGGCGATCGGCCCGCCGGTCGGGTCGAGCTCGTTGCGGACCTGTCCATGGTGCGACTTCAGGTCGAGCCAGGCGGCGGTTCCGTGCGGGATGCCGATGTCCATGCTGCCGGCGGCCGTGCTGAGCAGCACGTCACCTTCACCCACACAACCGACGCGGGTTGCGCCGGTGGCGGTCTTGGCGACCATCGACCGGTCGACCCGCTCGACGTCGATGCGCCCGTTGGCCGCCTTGACCCTGAAGGTGACCCACGACGTGGTCCACCGTGACGCTGCCGTTGCTGGTCCTCACGGTGGCGGAGCCCTGCACCTCGCCGATCCGCACGTCGCCGGATGCAGTGCTCACGTCGAGATCGCCGTCCACCCGATCGACGCGGATGTCACCGAGCGCGGTCGTCGCTCGGCCGCTCGCCATGCGATCGACGGCGATGTTGCCCATCGCCGACTTGACCACCACCCGGCCCGTGTCGCCGTGGACCGCGATCGCGCCGATCGCCGTCGTGGCGCTGATGTTCGAGCGGGTCGGTAGCTCGATCGTGACGTCGGCGAGGCCGACGCAGGGCCGGCCGAGTCTGCGGCCCCTCGACCACGCTGATCGACCGCGGCGGAGACGGCTCGGACCAGCCACGAGTTGACCGAGAGTGCCTGGCGCGCCGCGGCTTCCTCGACCCGCTGCTTGAGCGAATCGGGCAGCCGGAAGCTGATGCGGGCGGTCTCACCGGCTTCGGGATCGGAGGGTGCGGCCGGCCCCGCGTCAGGTCGCTGGTGGTGCTCGGTAGCCGTGGTGGTGTTGGCGGTTGTGGGTGCTGCAGCGGAGG
>CAZMGD010000045.1:0-30693 GCA_964565705.1 uncultured Ilumatobacteraceae bacterium
TACTCGCTCGTCACACCGAACCGACCGGACGCGACCTGCTTGATCGCCGACCGCTTCGAGTCACCGTTGGGCAGCGGCACGAACCGCTCGGGATCCTCGCCGCCCTCGCCGGTGTTCGACTTGGCGCCGATCCGGTTCATGGCGACGGCGAGCGTCTCGTGCGCCTCGGCGGAGATCGAGCCGTAGCTCATCGCGCCGGTGCTGAAGCGCTGGAGGATGGCCACCACGGACTCGACCTCATCGATCGGGATCGGCGTCAGGTCGTCGGTCTTGAAGCGGAACAGGCCGCGCAGCGTGGCCAAGCGGTTGCTCTGGTCGTCGACCAGCGCCGTGTACTGCTTGAAGATGTCGTAGCGCTTGGCGCGCGTCGCGTGCTGCAGCTTGAACACAGTCTCCGGGTTGAAGAGGTGGTACTCGCCTTCCCGGCGCCACTGGTATTCGCCACCGAGCTCGAGCCGGCGATGCGCACGCTCCTCGGGCCGCGACGGGTGGGCGACGGCGTGACGCGCGGCGACCTCGGCCGCGATCTCGTCCAACCCGATCCCGCCGAGGCGGCTGACCGTGCCGGTGAAGTACTCCTCGACGAGCTCGTTGCCGAGGCCGATCGCCTCGAAGATCTGGGCGCCGGTGTACGACGCGACGGTCGACACGCCCATCTTCGACATGACCTTGAGCACACCCTTGCCGGCGGCCTTGATGTACTTGTGGATCGCCTCGTTCGGATCCTTGCCACCGAGACCGTGCAGGCCGTCGGCGATCAAGTCCTCGATCGACTCGAACGCGAGGTACGGGTTGATCGCCCCGGCGCCGTAGCCCACGAGCAGCGCCATGTGGTGCACCTCACGGGCGTCGCCGCACTCGACGACGAGACCGACCTTGGTGCGCTTGCGCTCGCGCACGAGGTGGTGGTGCACCGCGGCGGTGAGCAGCAGGCTCGGGATCGGCGCGTGCAGCTCGTCGCTGTTGCGGTCGCTGAGCACGATGATGCGCACGCCGCTGTCGATCGCCGCCGACACCTCGCGGCGGATCGCGTCCAGCGAGCGCTTGAGCGCCAGTCCGCCACCGGCGACCCGGTACAGGCCGCTGATCACCACCGCCTCGAGGTGCGGGTAGTTGCCGTCCTCGTTGATGTTGATGATCTTCGCCAGCTCGTCGTTGTCGATGATCGGGAACGGCAGCACCAGCTGGCGGCAACTCTCCGGTCCGGGCCACAGCAGGTTGGCCTCGGGCCCGAGCGTCGACGCGACGGAGGTGACGACCTCCTCGCGGATCGCGTCGAGCGGCGGGTTGGTGACCTGCGCGAACAGCTGCGAGAAGTAGTCGAACAGCAGGCGCGGGCGCTGGCTGAGCACGGCGATCGGGGTGTCGGTGCCCATCGAACCGAGCGGCTCGGCCCCGGCCGCCGCCATCGGGGCGACGATCAGCTTCAGTTCCTCGTGCGTGTAGCCGAACACCTGCTGGCGGCGCAGCACGCTGTGGTGGCTGTAGGTGATGTGCTCGCGGTCGGGCAGCTCCTTCAGCTCGACCAGTCCCTGCTCCAGCCATTCGCCGTATGGGCTCTGCGCGGCCAGCGACGCCTTGATCTCGTCATCGTCGAGGATGCGCCCTGCCGCGGTGTCGACGAGGAACATGCGCCCGGGCTGCAGCCGGCCCTTGCGCACGATGTCGGACTGCGGGATGTCGAGCACGCCGGCCTCGGAGCCGAGCACGACGAAGTCATCCTTGGTGACCCAGAACCGGCCGGGACGCAGCCCGTTGCGGTCGAGCACGGCACCGATCACCGTGCCGTCGGTGAAGCACACGGCGGCGGGGCCGTCCCACGGCTCCATCAGCGCGGCGTGGAAGCGATAGAAGTTCCGCCGCTGCTGGTCCATCGTCTCGTGGTTCTCCCAGGCCTCCGGGATCATCATGAGCATGGCGTGGGGCAGCGAGCGCCCGCCGAGGTTGAGCAGCTCGAGCACCTCGTCGAACGTCGCCGAGTCGCTGCCGCCGGGCGTGCAGATCGGGTAGGCACGCTCCAGCCCGGGGATCAGGCCGGTCTCGAGCAGGGCCTCACGGGCGCGCATCCAGTTGCGGTTGCCCTGCACCGTGTTGATCTCGCCGTTGTGGGCGATGAACCGGTAGGGGTGGGCAAGCGCCCAGGAGGGGAACGTG
The DNA here is from genome assembly GCA_964565705.1 of uncultured Ilumatobacteraceae bacterium. Classification (GTDB taxonomy): domain Bacteria; phylum Actinomycetota; class Acidimicrobiia; order Acidimicrobiales; family Ilumatobacteraceae; genus CAZMGD01. The sequence continues at coordinate 2,155 of CAZMGD010000045.1, forward strand.
TTGGTCGAGAACCGGCTGTGCACGAGCGCGAGCGCCGATTCGACCCGGTCGTCGCGCAGATCCGGGTAGAACGCGGCCAGCTGCGGGGTCGTGAACATGCCCTTGTAGACGAGGGTGCGCGCCGACAGCGAGGGGAAGAACGTCTTCTGCTCCACGGGCAGCTCGTGCTCCACGCGCTTGCGGGCGACGAAGACCAGGCGGTCCAGATCGATGCCGGACACGCCGGAGGCATGCGTCAGGAACAGCTGCTTGAACGCCGGCATCGCCGCCAGCGCCGTCGCGCCGAGGCACTCGGGCTCGACCGGGACGTCGCGCCAGCCGAGCACGGTGAGGCCCTCGTCGGCGACGATCGCCTCGATCGACGCGACCGCCTTGAGCGCCTGCTCGTCATCGGTCGGCAAGAACGCGAGGCCGACCGCGTACTGGCCGGCAGGCGGCAGCTCGAAGTCGGTGACCGCCTGCAAGAAGCCGTGCGGCACCTGGATGAGGACGCCAGCTCCGTCACCCGTGTCGGGCTCGGCCCCGGTCGCACCGCGGTGCTCCAGGTTGCACAGCGCCCCGATGCCGCGGGCCACGATGGCGTGCGACGCGCGGCCCTTGATGTCGGCGACGAACGAGACGCCACAGGCATCGTGTTCGAAGCGAGGGTCGTAGAGGCCCTGCGGGCCAGGCGCAGCAGCACGGTTCGGTTGCATCGAGTGGTCATCCACGTCAGTCGGAGTCCGGGCACGGGGCACGGACCGGTACGGCTCGGTGTGGACGCTCGGAACGACGCTGGCCCGAACGACACACCGATACTACCGATGGGCACGGAGGCCACCGCATCCTTTGGCTCGACCAGTGACTCAGGGCACGACCCGCGGGCTTTGCTAGACAGAGGCGCATGGGAATGCAACCGCCCGCACCGCCGCCCGGTTCCGGCGACACCCCCGGCTGGCGGCGCGACCAGCCGGCGCCGCCACCGCCGCCGGCCTACGGCGGGTACCAGCAGCCCGCTCCCCCCGGCTACCAGGCCTACGGCCAGCCGGTGTACGGAGGAGGTGGCGGTGAGCATCCGCAGGGCACGACGATCCTCGTGCTCGGGATCCTCAGCCTGGTGGTGTGCCAGATCCTCGGCCCGTTCGCGTGGAGCATGGGTTCCAAGGCGCTCGAGGAGATCGACGGCTCGGGGCGCTCCTACACGAACCGCGGCAACGTCGTCGCCGGGAAGATCTGCGGGATGATCTCGACGATCCTGCTCATCGTCAGCGTCGTGTTCGTGGTGATCGTGGTCATCGCCACGGCGGCCTCCGGCAGCTGACGTCCGATGTCGGCCCAGGCGGAGCACGTCGAGCCGGCGCTCGCATCGCCACCGACGGCTCGGGCGGTCGCCGTCGTCGAGTTGCTGGTCGGGTCCGAGCACCCGCTGCGGATCAGCGAGATCACCCAGCGCCTCGGGCTGAACCGCTCGACCTGCACCGCCATCCTCGACACCCTCGTGCAGCTGCGCTGGGTCGAGTGCACCGGAGGCCGGGCGTACCGCGTGGGGCCGGGGCTGATCCCGGTGGCCAACGCTGTTCGGGGCCGCCTGCCCGTCCTCCACGAGGCCGACCCGCTGATGCGCTCGATGGTGCACCAGCTGGGCATCGAGGCGGTGACCCTGAGCAGGCTCGACAACGGCTTCCTCACCCTCGTCGAGACGGTGCACCGCAACCCGGACTTCGACGTGCGGCCGTCGTTCCGGCTGCCCGTGTACCCGCCGTTCGGGGCCGCGGTCACGGCGTTCGCCACCGACGGCGAACGCGAACGCTGGCTCGAGCTCGTCGCCGACCGGGGCGTTCGATCCCACATCGCCGACGTGCTCGCCTTCGTCCGTCGCCACGGCGTCGCGATCTGGCACCACGACCGAGCCGGGCAGCTGCTGCAGCGCAGCATCGCCGCCACCGACGACCTCAACCGTCGCCTCGGCGTGCAGCCCTGCGACGCCGCGGTGCAGCGCGAGCTCGCCGAGCTGGCGCTCGCGCTCGGACGCAGCGGGTACACCGCTGCACAGCTCGCCTCGTCGGATGCCCTCGCCGTCTCCTACCTCGCCGCGCCCGTGTTCGACGCCCTCGACCAGCCGTGCTTCTCGCTGGAGCTGCACGTGCTGCGCGCCGACGTGCCGCTCACCCGGGTGCGGGCGCTCGCCGCCGCCCTGCGCACCGCCGCCGACGAGCTCACCACGGCCTGCGGCGGCACCCCCGACCACTTCCCGTGGCTCCCACTTCGCTGATGGCTCGCTGCGCTCGCGTGGGCGGCTGCGGCGCAGGTTCGCGGTGACGCTCGTCGTGTCCGGGGGCCAAAGCCTCAGTGCCGCGATCGTTGGGCGCGCAACGCGCACCCTGGCGCACGCAGCGCGCCCGATCAGTGGGTCTGGACGAGCTCCGGGTCACGACGCGCCCACGCCAGGTCGGTGGGGGCGCGGCCGGCGTCCGCGCCCTTCAGCTCGTAGCGGGTGCTCGGCCGCCACGGGGCCGGGATCGGGGTGAGACGGGGCTCGCCGGCGCACACCTCGCGCATCTGCGCCGCGTAGTCGTCGATGTCGGTGGCGAGGTGGAGCACACCGCCGCAGGCGAGGCGATCCACGAGCGGGCCGATCGTGTCGGGCCGGATGAGACGGCGGTGGCGCTGGCGGACCTTGGGCCACGGGTCCGGGAAGAACACCCGGATCCCGGCCAGCGAACCCGGCGCCACGCGGTCGAGGAACACGACGGCGTCGCCGTCCACCACGCGCAGGTTGGCGAGGCCCTGGCGGTCGATCGCGTCGAGCACCCCGGCGACGCCCGGCGTGTGCACGTCGACGGCGATGACGTCGACGTCCGGGTCGGCGACCGCCAGCTCGACGGTCGCATCGCCGTACCCGAAGCCGATCTCCACCACCACCGGGGCGCGCCGCTCGAAGATCGATGACAGGTCCAGCGTCGGGCCCGACTCGTCGAGCACGAACCGCTCGCCCAGACGGTCCATCAACGCCCGGCGCGCCGGCGACACGCGGCGGCGGCGCGGCTTGAACGTGCGGACGACGTGCTCGGTGGTCACCCCATCATCATGGTGACGTCAGCGCTCGATGACGACCCGGCCGATCGTCGCTCGCGCCTCCATCTCGTCGAGGGCCTCGGGCAGCTGCTCGAACGGCACCCGCTGACCGACGATCGGCCGGATCCTGCCCGCGGCGAGGAGATCGAGCAGCGTCGCTTGGATCCGCTGCCCGGTCTCGGTGGTCGCGGCGTTGAAGCGCGGCACCGGCACCGGCACCGGCAGCTCGATGTTCCCCCATGCCGGATCGCGGTAGGTGAGGATCACGCCGACGACGTCGAAGTTGCCGAAGCAGAACGCGCGGCCGGAGATCATCGGCACCTCCTCCGCCTCGATGCCGCTGGCGAAGCCGACCACGAGGTGACGGCCGCCGCCGGCGAGGCAGCGCAACGACTGCATCATCACCTCGCCACCGACACCGTCGAACGTCGCGTCCACGCCCCTGCCGGCGGTCTCCTGGAGCACGACATCGGCGAAGTCGGTGTCGCGGTAGTCGACGACGACGTCGGCGCCGAGACCCTTCACGAACGCCGCCTTCTCCGGGCCGCTGCAGGTCGCGATCACGCGGGCGCCGGCTGCGACAGCGAGTTGCACGGCCGCCGACCCGACGCCACCTGCCGCGGCGTGGATCAGCACGGTCTCCCCTGCCTGGACCCGGCCCCGCTCGAAGAGTCCGAGCGAGGCGAGGTGGAAGGGGTAGAAGAACGCGGCCGCCTCGGCATCGTCGAGCTGCTCCGGCGCCTCGAACGCCATCGACGTCGGCCCGACGGCCACCTCGGCGTGGGCGCCGGTCGCGCCGCGGCCGCTGGCCGTGACCCGCTTTCCGATCCACGACTCGGCACCGACCCCGGCACCGACCACCTCGCCGACGCACTCCATGCCGAGCGTGTACGGCAGCGGCGGGTTGATCGTCAGGTACCTGCCGTGGCAGCCGTCGACCTCGTTGTAGTTGAGGACGCTGGCCGACGTCCGAACGACGATCTCACCGGGCCCGGGTGCGGGCTCGGGCACATCGACCAGCTCCAGTGCTTCGCTGGGTCGGCCGTACCGGGTCACCTGCCACGCGCGCATCAGTCGTCTCCTCAGTTCGTGAAGACGGTCTCGACGTCCTGCTCCGGGTTGATCGAGACCGTCCCCAGGTTGTCGGGATCACAGTCCAGCGTGCCGCGCTCCTCGGGCCAGACTCGGACGAACGCGCCGTCCTGCACCTGCACCATGACGAAGCAGGGGTTGGGCGCCGTCAGGCGACGAGCACCGGAGATGCCGTCGGCCGTGAAGTCCTCGATCGAGCGGAGTGCATCGAGCAGCGTCGCTCGCGTGATCGCGTTCGGGCCCTGGTCCTTCACGATCTGGTTCACCGCCTGCTGGAAGGCGATGCCGGCCTGCCACGACTGGATGCCGTTGTAGTCGATCTTGCCGTCGGCGACGTTGTCGACGTAGGCGGCGAGCGCGGCGTTGGTGTCGGCCTCCTCGAACGGCAGCGTGGGGATCCACATGTGGACACCCTCGACGGCGTCACCCCCCTGGGCGATGAGGTTGCTCGTGTAGCAGGCCACGCCGCACAGCCACGTGATCGTGCTGGTGTCGACGCCCTGTGCGATCGCCTCCTTCATCCACAGCACCAGCGCGTAGTCGGCGGTGCCGTGGTAGACGAAGTTGGAACCGTCCTTCAGGTATTGCACGCGTGGGATGAACGCGCTCTGCTCGTCGCGGGCGCTCTGCACGAGCTTGGCGTCCCACACGATCCCGGCCTGCTCCTGCACGGCGATGTCGGCAACGGCCGAGATCTTGGTGGACGGCAGGTCGCCGTTGGCGAGGTAGACGCCGTGCAGCCCTGGCTGCTGCTCGAGCAGCCACGCGCTCGGGCCCGCCATCCGGACGAAGTCGCGCACCGTGTTCGGCGCCAGCGGGCACGGTTCGGCGACGGTGTTCACGCCCACGGTCATCGGCGAGCAGGACTCGTTCGGATCGACGGAGAGCGCGGCGACGTTGGGGAGACCCGTCGGCTGGCCGGCGGCATCCACGCACTGCTCCATCGGCGACGGATCGGGGTTCAGCACGGAGTAGTTGCCGACCATCGCCAGCGCGTTCTTGCAGGAGTCGAGCTGACCGTTCTTCACCTCGGCCGGATCGAACTTGCTGTCCCACGTGCGCACGACGACCTTGCGGCAGCCGATGCCGCCGTTCGCGTTGATGTAGTCGGCGAACGCCTCGATGGCGTCCACGCTGCCCTGCCCGAACCCCGGCGACAGCTGGGCACCCGTGTCGGCCATCACCTCGATCCTGATCTCGGTTTCGGACACGCCCGTCTCGGTCGCCTGCAACGGCTCGCTGGCACACTCGGCGGCGATGTCTGCGGCGGTGAGCGCGTAGCCCTCTGGCGTCGACGGTTCGGTGGTCGTCGGCGCAGCGCTCGTGGTCGCCGCGGCGGCGCCGGTCGTCGCCGAACCGGCCGCCGTCGTGTCGCTCGCCGCGGTCGTCGCCGGCGCGACCGTCGTGGCGGCAGCGGTCGGTGCGGGCGCGGATGTCGTGTCGCTGCTGCTGTCGTCGCTGCGGCCGCACGACGCGGCGACCAACGTCGCCGCCACGAGCAGCGCCGCTCCCCAACGGTGCCTGGTCATGGACTCCCCCTGTCTGCTACCACTCCGGCAATTGCCGAATATTCGTCACATTGTGGTGACTATTCGAAATCCTAGGCGAGCCGGTGCCGCCTCCGACGAGGCGGACAGCTCGATCAAGTGAACGATGGCGGTCGGCTGTCGAAGACCGCGTCGACCGCCTCGACCTGGTTCGGCGAACCGATCAACGCCCCGATCGTGTCGCGCTCCAGCGCGAACTGCTCGGCGTGGTGCTCCTCGAACAGACCGGCGAAGAGCCGCTTGACCCCCCGGACCGCGTCGGGGCTGCGGGCTGCGATCTCCTCGGCGAGCTCGGTGGCGGCTGCGATCGGGTCGTCGCTCAGCCGGGTCACGAGCCCGAGCTCGTGCCCTTCGCGAGCGTCGAGGACGCGGGCGGTGAAGCACAGCTCCTTCGCCACGTCGGGCCGCACGAGTCGGGCGAGCGTCAACGTGCCGGTCATGTCCGGCGTCAACCCCCAGTGCACCTCGCGCACCGACAGCTTGGTGTCCGGGTGGGCGATGCGGATGTCCGCGCCGAGTGCCAGCTGCAACCCGCCACCGAGCGCGTGCCCGTGGACCGCGGCGATCACCGGGACCTCCAACTCCTGCCAGACCCAGCAGATCTGCTGGCCGAGGTGGGTGACGCCGCTCGCCGTCAGATCACCGATCCCGCCGCCGGTGCCACCGACCGACACGCCGCTGCCGCTCGTCATCTCTTCGAACGCTGCGAAGTCGAGGCCCACGCAGAAGGCCGCGCCGTTGCCGGCGAGCACCACGGCACGCAGCCCGGCCTCCGACTTCAGCGACTCGCCGGCCTCGGCGAGCCCGCGGAACATGGCGAGGTCGAGCGCGTTGCGCTTCTCCGGCCGGTCCAGGCGGACCTGCGCCACGCCCCCGTCGATCGACACACGCACCCGTTCACTCGTCATGGACGCGAGTCTGGCAGCCGGTGGCAGACTCGTGGTGTGGCAAGCGCACCCGACACCGTGACCGAGGCGCTCGTCCTCCTGAGGAACGAGGGCTACGAAGCCGACTACGAGCTGGTGGACGGCGACCTGCGCAGCGATGCCGAGTGCGCCGCCTGCGCCGTGTCCGACGTCGTGGTGGAGCGCATCTACCGCTTCGAAGGGCCGAGCGATCCGGGTGACGAGATGATCGTGTTCGCGCTGCACGATCCGGCGACCGGCATCCGCGGCACGTTCGCCTCTGCCTTCGGCATCAATGCCGACCCCGCGCTCGGCGAGCACCTCGCCGACCTCGCCCACCGCCCGCTGCCCTGACCAGACTGCGGCGGTGAGCGCCGAACCCGTCCCCGCCCGCCAGCCGTTCGCCGACGGGTCGGTGTCGATGCGGTTGTATCCGCACAACGAACTGCCCGCCGGCGAGGTCGCCGCGCAGCTCTGCAGCGAGGCCGTCGCCGCGGCGGCCAGCGGTTTCGACGGCGTGATGACGAGCGAGCACCACGGGGGATTCGCCGGCTACCTGCCCAACCCGTTGCAGGTCACGAACTGGATGTTGGAACGCATGCCGACGGGATGGGCGGCGCCGTGCCCGCTGCTGCTGCCACTGCGGCCGGTCGCCGCGGTGGCCGAGGAGATCGCCTGGCTGCATGCACTCCACCCGGGCCGGGTCGGGATCGGCGTGGCCTCGGGAGCGCTGCCGTTGGACTTCGAGGTGATGGAGGTGCCGCTGGCCGAGGCGGTCGAACGGTTCAAGCGCGACCTCCCCCGGCTGGCGGCGATGCTCCGCGGTGAGCAGCTCGGGCAGCTCGCCCGTGACCCGGCGCTCGCCGACTGCGCCCGGTCCCCGGTGCCGGTCGTGAGCACGGCGATGAGCAAGGCGGCCGTTCGCCGCGCCGCGGCGCACGGTGTCGGCGTGATCTACGACGGTGGTACGACGCCGGATCGGCTCCGGGAGCTGAGTGACGCGTACGTCGAAGCCGGCGGGACGGGCCCTCGGATCCTGATCCGCCGGGTCTGGCTCGGCGCTCCCCCGCCCGACCTGTTCGAGGCCCAGCTCGAGGTGTACCGCAGCTACAGCCCGGCGGCAGCGATCGACCAGTGGCGAGGCACCGGATTCGTGTGCCACGACGATGCGACCGCGCTCGCCGACGAGGTGGCCGACGCCGCAACGGCGTGTGGGGCGACGTGCCTCAACCTGCGCGTGCACGTGCCCGGCGTGACGACCGAGCACGCGCACCAGCAGATCGAGGCCCTCGGCGCCGAGGTCGCGCCGCTGCTGCGGCGCCGGCTCGGCGCCTGACGGGTCACCGCGCGACACCGATCGGGATCGCGACGTCGTCGGCCCGCACGGGTGTCAGAACGCCCGACCTCACAGGTCCAGGTCACGCACCAAACCGTTCTGACACCAGGTGGTGTCGATGACGCCGCGCTACTCCACCAGGCGGAGGCCGCTCGGGGCGAGCGACGGCTCGGCGTGGGGCAGCTCCACCACGAACTCGGTGCGGTACGCCGGGAAGACGTGCTCGGACAGCAGCACCGGTCGGCCCTCGGCGTCGTTCGTGACCCGCTCGCAGCGCAGCACCGGGGATCCGATGGGAACGTGCAGCAGCTTCGCGTTCGTTGCAGATGCAGCGTCCGCGCCGATGGTCTGTGTGGCGCCGTGGAGCGGGATGTCGAGCAGCTCGTAGAAGGGCGAACGCTCGACTTCGGCGCGCGACAGGTGCTGGCCGAGCTCCGCCGGGCACCACACGGTGACGACGGCAAACGGCTCGCCATCGGCGAGGTTGAGGCGCTTCACTCGCAGGACCTGCTCGGCGTGCAACACGTCGGCGACGTGGCCGCGGGCCCGCGTGAACTCGAACTCCAGGATCTGGCGCTCGGGGTGGATGCCGCTGTCGGTCAGTTGGCCCTCGATCGTGCCGAGCTGGGCGAGCTGCTGGCGCAGCGGTGCGCCGGCGACGAACCAGCCGAACCCCTGGCGGGCGGCCACCAAGCCCTGGTCGCGCAGCACCTCGAGGGCCTTGCGGACCGTGACCCGGCTGGCGTCGAACTCCTGGCCGAGGTCGGCCTCGCTGGGCAAGACTCGGCCTGCGCCGTACCGGCCGGCGACCACCCGGTCCCTCAGCTCGTCGGCGATCTGTCGATAGCGGATGGTTCGCATCGAGCTTGTATTATAGTTGTCTACATAGAAACCTGAGCCTCTGAAGGGAGCATGCGCCATGGTTGTGAGCGCAGGAACGCCGATCGAACTGGTGGAGGGCGTCTACTCGACCCTCGTCGCCAACGCCGAGCTCGGCCGGACGCTGCTGGGCCGGCCCCTGACCCTGGCCGAGAAGATCCTGATCAACCACCTCAGCGATCCCGCGACCCAGGACATGGAGCGCGGCGGCAGCTACGCCGACTTCCACCCGGACAGGGTCGCGATGCAGGACGCGACGGCGCAGATGGCGCTCTTGCAGTTCATGACCGCCGGCCTGCCCCAGACCGCGGTGCCCTCGACGGTGCACTGCGACCACCTCATCTCCGCCAAGGTGGGCGCCTCGATCGACCTCGGGGTCGCGATCGACACCAACCGCGAGGTGTACGACTTCCTGCGCTCGGTCAGCGCCAAGTACGGCATCGGGTTCTGGGGTCCGGGCAGCGGCATCATCCACCAGGTAGTGCTGGAGAACTATGCGTTCCCCGGCGGGATGATGATCGGCACCGACAGCCACACCCCCAACGCCGGCGGGCTCGGCATGGTCGCGATCGGTGTCGGCGGCGCAGACGCGGTCGACGTGATGACCGGCTTCCCGTTCAACGTCCGCTGGCCGAAGGTCATCGGCGTGCGCCTCACCGGCACGCTCAGCGGGTGGTCGAGTCCGAAGGACGTCATCCTCGAGGTGGCCCGGGTGCTGACCGTCGAGGGCGGCACCGGGGCGATCGTCGAGTACTTCGGGCCCGGCGCCGACTCGATCTCGGCGACGGGCAAGGGCACGATCTGCAACATGGGCGCGGAGATCGGCGCGACCTGCAGCGTCTTCGCCTATGACGACAACATGGCTCAGTACCTGAAGGCCACCGGCCGGGAGGCCATCGCCGACGCCGCCGACCGGGTCCGCGACGACCTCCGCCCCGACGAGGGCGCGCTCTACGACCAGCTGATCGAGATCGACCTCGACCAGCTGAAGCCCTTGATCAACGGGCCGCACAGCCCGGACCGGGCCCACCGGGTCGGCGCCGCCGGGGTCGGCGCGGCGGCCGCCGAGAACGACTGGCCGCTCGAGATCTCCTCGACGCTGATCGGCAGCTGCACCAACAGCTCCTACGAGGACATCACCCGCGTGGCGTCCGTGGCCCGCCAGGCAGCGGCGAAGGGTCTGCGCGCCCGGACCGAGCTGCTGATCACACCCGGGTCGGAGCAGATCCGGGCGACGATCGAGCGCGACGGCCTGCTCGCCGACCTGGAGGCGATCGGCGCGACCGTCCTCGCCAACGCCTGCGGCCCCTGCATCGGCCAGTGGGAGCGGGCCAAGGAGATCACCGACTCCGCGAACACGATCGTCAACTCCTTCAACCGCAACTTCCCGAAGCGCAACGACGGCTCCGCCAACACGTTGAGCTTCGTCACCTCGCCGGAGACGGTCGTTGCACTTGCACTCTCCGGCCGCCTCGACTTCGACCCGACGACCGACACCCTCACCAACGCCGACGGCATCGAGGTCCTGCTCGACCCACCGGTCGGCGAGGTGCTGCCGTCGAAGGGCTACGACAAGGGAGAGAACACGTTCACCGCTCCCCCCGCCGACGGTTCGGGCGTCGAGATCGAGGTGTCGCCCGACAGCGAGCGGCTGATGCTGCTGCCGCCGTTCGCGCCGTGGGACGGCACGGACTACCTGGCGTTGCCGGTGCTCATGAAGGCACAGGGCAAGTGCACGACCGACCACATCTCGGCGGCCGGCAAGTGGTTGAAGTACCGCGGCCACCTGGAGAACATCTCCGGCAACCTGTTCGCCGGCGCAGTCAACGCGTTCAGCGGCGTGGCCGGCGAGGCGGTCGACTTCACCGACGGCGAGGTGCGCACGTACCCCGACATGGCCAAGCGCTGGAGCGAGCTCGGGCTGCGCTGGGTGGCGATCGGCGACCGCAACTACGGCGAGGGATCGAGCCGCGAGCACGCGGCGATGGAGCCCCGCTGGCGCGGCGGCGTCGCGATCATCACCCGCAGCTTCGCCCGCATCCACGAGACCAACCTGAAGAAGCAGGGCCTCGTGCCGCTGACGTTCGACGACCCGGAGACCTACGACCTGATCGAGCCCGGCGACCGGATCAGCATCCTTGACCTGCCCCCGGTGCCGGGCCAGCAGGTGCACTGCCAGATCGTCAAGCTCGACGGGCCGCCGATCGACTTCCAGGCCAACCACACCTTCAGCGACGAGCAAGTGGAGTGGTTCAAGGCCGGTTCCGCGCTCAACATCGTCCGCGAGAAGGTCGCCGCCGAACGGCAGAGCTGACGCGATCCTCTGTTCTCGGTCGGCTTCTGGCTACTGGAGCAGCCAGAAACCGACCGAGAACGCGTGGGGGCGCACCGGGTCAGTCGGTGCCGGGGCGGCGGGTGCGCTCGTCGCTGCGGCCCGCGGCCGGAGCTCTGCCGGGCGGGAACGTGCGGGCCAACTCCTCTTCCGTCGGGATCTGGCGGCGGCGGGCCTCGGATGGGAGCAGCGCCGTGATGGCGGACATGATCCGTTTCGTGTCGGCGTTCGGTGACCGGTACTTGAGATCGACGGGCGGGCCGACGCGGACGCGCACCTCGGGCGGATCGGTCAGCGCCGTCACGTTCGGGAGCCGGGCGGAACGCGGCCAGACCTGCTCGGTGCCCCACAAGCCGACCGGGATCACGGGTGCGTCGGTCGCGGCCGCCAGCCGGGCAGCACCCCAGCGACCTTGCAGCGTCGGCTCGAAGAAGGCCTCGCCGCGCGGGATCGTGCCCTGTGGCATGAGGACGACGACCTCGCCGGCGGCGAGTGCGGCGATCGCCGCGGCAAGCGGCTGATCCGAGCCCGTTCCCCGTTCGACGCGGATGCCTCCCATCGCTGTCCCCAGCGCCCCGACGACCGGGGCGTCGAAGACCTCCTTCTTGCCGAGGAAGCGGATCGGGCGACCACGTTTGGCGAGCGTCACCGCCATCGCCGCCGCGTCGAAGTAGCTGCGATGGTTGGCGACGACGATGGCCGGGCCCTCGGCCGGCAGGTGTTCGGTGCCGGCGATGTCGAACCTGGCGTACGGGAACGCGATCGGTCGGGCGAGTTGCAGCAGTAGTCGCTGGAGCTCGAGACCGACGAGCGGCAGCTTGGCGACTCCCGGCGGCACGTCGAGGTGGAGCACGGGCCAGCGCCGCACGGCGGCGAGCATGAGCAGCCGCGGATCCGGGTTGACGGCGAAGGGATGGCGAACCGCCGACAGCAATGGGGCGTCGTACACGCTGTCGCTGTAGGCCCAACTGTCGTGGAGGTCGACGCCGTGATCGGCCGCCCAGGTGCGCACCGCTCGCAGCTTGCCGCCCGACCAGACGAATGGGCCGTCGAGCGAGCCCGTGTAGCGCCCGCCCTCGACCTCCCAGCGGGTCGCCACGACGTCGTCGATCCCGAGACGCTCGGCCAGGGGGCGCACCCAGTCCTCAGGTGTGGTGGTGGCCATCACCACCGGTCGCCCGGCCGCGTGGTGCTGGGCGATCAGGCCGGCCGCGTACGGCTGGACCAGGCCTACCAGCGTGTCGGCAGCCTCGGTGGCCGCCGAACAGACCGCCGAGCGCGACTTGCCCTTCGCGAACGCGATGCCCCCGCGGGCCAACGCCATCGACGGCAGGGTCTCGCCGAAGGAGTTGAAGATGCCGAACAGCAGCTTCTCACCCGGGAGCTCTCGAGATGCCGTGATGCCCGCCGCGCGCATCGCCGCCGCGTACACCGGCCCCGACGCCCCTGCCAGCAGCGTCCGGTCCAGGTCGAAGAACGCAGCCCCGGTCATCTGTCAAGTATCGCTCGCTGCGCTCGCTGTCTGCGCATGGACCCGCCGCGAGGGGCTCGCTTCCGTGTTGCCGGCTCCAGCGCGCGGGCGCGGCCACGAACCGGCGCCGCAGCCGCCTCCGTGCGAGCGGAGCGAGCCGCCGGCGGCGGGTCCAGGCGCCGATGGCCGCCGAAGGCGGCCCAGCAAAACGGGAAAGGCCCCGCTTTGGGGGAAGCGGGGCCTCTCAACCTGGAACCCGGTGCATTGGGGGATGCACCGTGTGGGTTCTCATCGAGCGAATCGATGGGGGGTCGATATCGCTTCGATCTGTATGTGAAAGTATGCACGTTCTTCTGTGATCGTTCAAGCAGTTTGTAATGATATCTCCTATCGTTACGAGCGATGGACCTCCGCCAGCTGGCAGCACTCGTCGCGATCGCCGATCACGGCAGCTTCTCGGCCGCGGCGCGGGCCCTGTTCACGGTGCAGTCGAACGTGTCTGCACACATCTCGCGCCTCGAGTCGGAACTCGGCGTGACGCTGGTGGAGCGATCCAACGGCACGCTCACGGACGAGGGCGCGCTGGTGGTGGACCGCTCCCGGCGGATCCTGCGCGACATCGACGACATCGCCGCCGAGCTCGCCGCCCCGGGTGCCGAGGTCGCCGGCGAGACCCGAATCGGGGTGATCGGCACCACCGCCCGCTGGCTGATGCCCCAGATGCTGACCCGGCTCGGCGTCGAATACCCCGACGTGCACCCGATCGTGTTCGAGGGCAGCACGTCGGCCCTGGTCCCCCGGCTGGTGTCGGGGCAGATCGACGGCGCGATCGTCCACCTACCGGTCGACGAGCCGGAGCTCCAGGTCGAACCGCTCTTCGCCGAGGATCTGCTGGTGGTGGTCCCGGCCGATCACCACCTCGCCGACCGCGATGTGATGTCGCTGCGGGGCCTGACCGGTGAGCCCTTGCTGCTGCCGCCGCGCTCGGCGGTGCTGCGCCAGATGATCGATCGGGCCGCCGCTGCGGTCGGGGTGACGCTCCACGCCCAGGCCGAGATCGACGGCGTGCGTCTGCTCGCCTCGCTCGCCTTCGAGGGGTACGGCGCAGCGATCGTGCCGGCGACCGCGACGCCGTCGTGGCTGCGCGGCAACTTCCATCGGATCGCCGTGCCCGAGCTCCCCCGCCGCGTCGTCGGCTGGGCGCAGCGCCGGCGTCCGATCCCCGGGCCTGCCACCCGCGCCGCCGTCGACGTCCTGCGCGACCTGGTCGCTGTGCGTGGACCCGACATGGCGGGTGTCCAGACACGCGCGGACCTCCTCACCCGACCCCGGACCTGATCCCCCCGGCGATCGCTCACCTATGGTGTCGCCGATGCGGTCGATCGCCCTGCGCCACCAGGTGCCTGGCAGCGCGCGGGCAGAGGTGCGCGAGTTCGCCGGTCGAGCCGTGGTCTGGCTCGACGTCGACGCCAGCGTGCGTCGGGGGGCCCTGTCCTCCGAGTCGTCGTCGGTCATCGAGGCCGCGGCCCGCACCGCGTGCGAGCAACGTTTCCCCCTGATCGCGGTCATGGGCTCATCGGGGGCGGACATCGCCGAGGGCATGTCGGCGCTGCACGGCTGGGGCCTGGCGGCACGCGCCCTCGCCCAGTGCTCCGGTGTGGTCCCGACGTTCTTCCTCGTCAACGGCCCGGCGGTGTCGGGCCCGGCGCTCTTGCTCGGCATCGCCGACTTCGTCGTGATGACCGACGATGCATACGCCTTCGTCTCCGGGCCGACGATGGTCGCCGAGTTCACGGGCGTCGCCATCGACAACCTCGAGCTCGGTGGCGCCGCGGCGCAGGCCCGCTACACCGGCGCAGCGAGCATCGTCGTGCCCGACACCGACGCCGCGATCGCGTCCGTGGAACACCTCCTCAGCTACCTGCCGCCGAACAACGACGAGGAGCCACCGCTGTGGCCGACGGACGATCCGGCCGATCGACCGACCCCGGAGGCCGGCGAGGTGATCCCCCCGTCATCGACCGGGAGCTACGACGTCCGCGACGTGATCCGCGCCCTGGCCGACGACGGCGACCTGCTCGAGATCCGGGCTCGCTGGGCACCGAACCTCGTCACCGCCTTCACGACGATCGCCGGGCAGCCGGTGGGAGTCGTCGCCAACCAGCCGATCTCCCTCGCCGGCACGCTCGACATCCCTGCCTCCCAGAAGGGCGCTCGCTTCGTCACGTTCTGCGACGCGTTCAACCTGCCCGTGCTCACGCTGGTCGACACGCCAGGCTTCTACCCGGGCAAGGACCTCGAGTGGCGGGGGATGATCCGTCACGGCGCACAACTCGTCTTTGCCTATGGACGGGCCACCGTGCCTCGGATCTGCGTGATCCTGCGCAAGAGCTATGGCGGCGCCTACATCGTGATGGACTCCAAGCGGATGGGCAACGACCTCTGCATCGCCTGGCCATGGGCGGAGCTCGCCGTCATGGGTGCCGGACAGGCGGCGGCGATCCTCCAACGCCGGGCGACGCCCGAAGCGCGCGCCGCGTTCGAGGCCGACTACAGCGAGCGGCTCCTGAACCCCTACATCGCCGCCGAGCGCGGATACGTCGACGCCGTCGTCGAACCCGCCGACACCCGTGCCACGATCGCGCAGGCGTTGGCGTCACTCGCCGACAAGCGTGAACGACTCCAGCCGCGCAAACACGACAACATGCCGTGCTGATGGCCCCGGCGAGCGTGTTGAACTGCCTCGCGGCGCTGGCTCACCGCTGGGGGTGACGGGACGCGCGTTCCTGGCCACCGGTAGCGTTTCCTGCTCATGCGGGTTCGTCGGGACGTCCTCTTGATGCTGGGGTGCGCCTCGTTGCTGCTGTTGGCGGCTTGTGAGGTGGGGTCGTCGGCGGCGGAGACGCCCCCGACGACGGCCGTCGCCGTCGCGTCGATGCCATCGACACTCGCTCCCACCGCGGCACCCACCACGGTCGTGCCGGCCGCCGAGGCGGCGACCACCACCACCACCACCACCACCACGCTGCCGCCGCCGACGGAGCCACCGACGACGACCACCACGCTCGTGCCCGTGCTCGCGGTCGATCCCCCGATCCGCCCGGTGAAGCAGAACGACGGTGACGAGACGGCCCGGGTGCAGGCGCGGCTGCTCGAGCTCGGCTTCTGGGTGGCCGGGGTCGACGGCGACTACGGCCTCACCACCAAGCAGGCCGTGATGGCGTTCCAGAAGTACGTCGGCATCGAGGCCGACGGCAGCGTCGGGCCGATCACCGCCGACTTCCTCACCCAGATGACCGAGCGGGCCAAGCCGACGCAGCCGGTCGAGGGCGACAAGGTCGAAGTCGACAAGGACCGTCAGCTCCTGTTCATCGTCTACAGCGGGCAGGTCGTGTGGACGTTGAACGTGTCGACCGGCAGCGGCCAGTACTACATCGAGGAGAACCAAAAGGATCCGACCAAGCTCGAGACCGGCCAGTCGATCACCCGCAACGGCGACTTCGACGTGTACCGCGAGCGCGAGGAGGGTTGGTGGGAGGGCGACCTCGGCAAGATCTACCGCCCGAAGTACGTCAGCGGTGGCATCGCCATCCACGGCTCGAACAGCGTGCCGAACTACCCCGCGTCGCACGGCTGCATCCGCGTGAGCGTGCCGGCGATGGACATGATCTGGGACAGCGGGCTGATCCCGAAGGGATTCCCGGTCAGCATCTTCGGCAACGATCCGGCACCCAAGGGCCCGAAGCCGAGCGCGCCCGCGGCGACGACCACCGTGCCGCCCGAGATACCGCCCGCATCGGTTGCTCCCGATCCGACCCCGGCGACCGCGCCACCGGCGACACCCGCGCCCGAGACCGTGGCACCGGACACCACGCCCACCCCGGCGCCGCCGGCCGAGACGCCTGCACCAGCGCCGGACGAGACGCCTGCACCAGCGCCCTGACGGTCGAGTGGCTGGGAAGTTCGTCGCTGCCCAGCAGTAGTGTCCCCGACGGGGAGGAAGCCCCCAGCACACACCGAACCACGAGGGGACGAGCAAGGTGCCCGACACCATCACCATCATCGACGACCGCACCGGCAAACAGGTGACGGTCCCGATCGCCGGCGGCGTTTTCCCGTCGAGCGCGCTGCGCGAGCTCGACCCGTCCCTGTTCATGTACGACCCGGCGTACCTGTCGACGGCGGCCTGCCGGTCGTCGATCACGTACCTCGACGGCGATGCTGGCATCCTCCGCTACCGCGGCTATCCGATCGAGCAGCTGGCCGAGCACTCGACCTACCTCGAGGTGGCCTACCTCCTGCTCAAAGGTGAGCTCCCCGACGAGCAGCAGCTGGCCGACTGGACCTACGAGGTCACTCACCACACGTTCATCCACGAGAACATGCGCAAGCGGTTCGTCGACGGGTTCCACTACGACGCCCACCCGATGGGCATGCTCGTGTCAGCGGTCGCCGCACTCGGCACGTTCTACGACGACGCCAAGGACATCGACGACCCCGAAGCGCGCGACAAGCAGATCCTGCGTCTGATCGCCAAGATGCCGACGCTCGCGGCCATGTGCTACCGCTTCAGCGTCGGACTGCCGTTCGTCTACCCGAACAACGACGTGTCGTTCCCGGCCAACTTCCTGACGATGATGTGGAAGGTCGGCGAGTACGAGGTCGATCCGAGGCTGGAGCGGGCGATGGACGTGCTGTTCATCCTCCATGCCGACCACGAGCAGAACTGCGGCACCACGGCCATGCGCGTCGTCGGTTCGAGCCAGGCCGACCCGTATTCGGCGGCCGCGTCAGCAGCGTCCGCGCTGTACGGGCCCCTCCATGGAGGTGCCAACGAGGCGGTCGTTCGCATGCTCGAGGAGATCGGCAGCGTCGAGAACGTGCCCGCCTTCATCACGTCCGTGAAGGAGGGCAAGGGCCGGCTGATGGGCTTCGGCCACCGGGTGTACAAGAACTACGACCCGCGGGCGACGATCGTCAAGCAGACCGCGTACGACGTGTTCGAGGTGACCGGCAAGAACCCGCTGCTCGACATCGCGCTCAAGCTCGAGGAAGCAGCCCTGTCCGACGACTACTTCGTCAGCCGCAAGCTCTACCCGAACGTCGACTTCTACTCCGGCCTCATCTACCAAGCGATGGGGTTCCCCACGGCGATGTTCACCGTGCTGTTCGCGATCCCCCGCACCGCCGGCTGGCTGGCCCACTGGCAGGAGCTGCTCAGCGACAAGGACCAGAAGATCAGCCGCCCTCGCCAGTGGTACACGGGCAGCGGCGTCCGGGACTACACCCCGATGTCGTCACGCTGATGCGTCACACGCGCAGCGTGCCCTCCCACACCGTCACCGCCTGACCCGACACGGCGACCCGGTCGCCGTGCACGCGCAGACGCAGCGCGCCGCCGCGCGCGGACGCCTGCTCGGCGACCAGTTCGTCGCGGCCGAGGCGGGTTGCCCACAGCGGTGCGAGCTGGCAGTGCGCCGAACCGGTCACCGGATCTTCCGGGATCCCGACCGCCGGGGCGAAGACCCGGCTGACCATGTCGATGCCGTCACCGTCGCCGGCCGCGGTGGCGATCAAGCCGTGCGGGCAGCGCGCCGCGATCGCCGCGAGGTCGGGGCGCAGCGCACGCACATCGGCCGCCGATGACAGCTCGACCACGTGGAACGTGCCGGACCACGTGCCGCGCACCCGGGTGCCGATCGCCTCGATGATCGCCGGGTCGTCGCCGATCGACGACGACGACCCGGCCGGCAGGTCGAGAGTGATCCAGCCACCTTCGCCGGGCGCGCAGCGCAGCGGACCGCTGCGGGTGTGGAACACGACTTCCTCGCCGACGACGTGCGTGCTGGCGAGCGTCGCGTGTCCGCACAGGTCGACCTCATGACCCGTCGGCGTGAACCAGCGCAGCTCGTACTCCCCCGCCGACCTCGGCACGAGGAAGGCGGTCTCGGCGAGGTTCATCTCGGCGGCGACCCCTCGCAGCCATGCGTCGTCGGGCCAGGACTCCAGCCGGCACACGGCGGCAGGGTTGCCGGCGAAGGGACGATCGGTGAACGCGTCGACGACGCTGACGGGAACGGCCACGGGCCGACGGTATCGCTGGGCCCGCGTCCGGAGCGCCGGGTTTCCCGTCGACGCAGTCACCGGCGCTTCCGGCGAGGAACGAGCCGCCGGCCCAACGCGCGGGTACGGCCACGATCCGGCGCCGTAGCCGTGTCACGGCGAGCGGAGCGAGCCACCGCCGGCGCGCTCAGGCGCCGCCAGCGAGCGCAGCGAGCCATCAGCGCGTCACGTCGGGACGACGGTCACCACCAGCTTGCCGGTGTTGGCGTTGGCCTCCATGAGCTCGTGGGCCCCGGCGATCTGGGCGAAGGGCACGTGGCGGTCGATCACCGGCCGGAGCTCACCGCTCTCGAACAGCGGCAACATCTCGGTGGCGAAGCGTCGCGTCACGGCGACCTTCTGCTCGATCGGACGTGTCCGCAGCGTGGTGCCGATCAGCGTCGCCCGCTTGCCCAGCATCCCGCCGAGGAGGGCTCCGGTGTTGACGGCGACTCCCCCGCCCATCGTCCCGACCTGCACGATCCTGCCCTGCAACGCGACGGCAGCGAGGTTGCGGAGCAGCTCGTCGCCTCCGATCACGTCGAGGATCGTGTCGAACCCCCCGGGCACGGCGGTGGTCGCGTCCGCCAGCCAGTCGTTCGGAGAGCGATCGAACACGAGGTCCGCGCCCAGCTCGCGGCAGGCATCGGCCTTGGGGGCCGAACAGGTCACGGCGATCCGCGCCCGCAGGGCCTTCGCGATCTGGATGGCCGCGGTCCCGACGCCGGACGCGCCAGCGTGGACCAGGGCCCAGCGCCCCGACGTGAGCCGGCCCTGGAGCACGAGCGCATCCCACGCGGTGAGGAACACCTCGGGAATGGCCGCGGCATCGATCAGGCCGACCGTCGCCGGCACGCGCATGGTCTGGCGCTCGTGAACGACGAGCCGCTCGGCGTAGGCCCCCCCGGCGACGATGCCCATCACCTCGTCGCCGGGCTGCCACAGGCGCACCCGCTCGCCGATCGCGGCGACGGTGCCCGAGAACTCGAGGCCGGGGATGTCGAGCGCGGCACCGGTCGGGTCGGGGTACAGGCCCTTGCGCTGCAGCAGGTCGGCGCGGTTGAGCGCCGTCGCGGCGACGTCGACCAGGATCTCGTCGGGCCCGGGCGACGGATCGGGCACCTCCTCGAACCGCAGCACCTCGGGACCGCCGAACTCGCGCAACACGACTGCTCGCATGCACCCATCATGCCCTGCCCCGAATCCGAGCCCGGCCATGGCAGAGCGACGTCTACTCTCCGCCGGATGGCTGCGACGCGCCCGCTCGGGCCGAGGTTCCGCCGGCTCTTCGGCGCCAGCCTGATCACCAACCTCGGCGACGGGATCGGCACGGTCGCCTATCCGTGGTTGGCGTCGGCGATCACCCGCAACCCGCTCCTGATCGCGCTCGTCGCCGTGGTGCAGCGCCTGCCGTGGCTGCTGTTCAGCCTCCCGGCGGGTGTGATCACCGACCGTGCCGACCGCCGCCGGCTGATCGTGCGCATGGACCTCACCCGCTTCGCCATCACCGCCGTGCTCGGGTTGGCGGTGCTGAGCACGCAGGGCGGCCTGCCGGCTGCCGACGAGCTCGACCAGGTGACCGGCACCCGCCCAGGGCTGTACGCGATGGTGCTCGTCGCCACGCTGCTGCTCGGCACGTGCGAGGTGTTGCGCGACAACTCGGCGCAGACGATCCTGCCGGCGATCGTCGAGACCGACCAGCTGGAGCGGGCCAACGGCCGGCTCGGCGCGATGGAGCTGGTGGCCAACACGCTCGTCGGGCCGCCGCTCGGCGCGGTGCTGCTCGCAATCGCGTTCGCCCTCCCGATCCTGATGGACGCCGCATCCTTCCTCGGCGCCGCGGCGCTGGTGTTCACGATCGGCGGCACGTTCCGCGCCGACGGCGGTGACACGGCGCCGGCCTCGTGGCGCGCCGAGCTCCGCGAAGGGATGCGCTGGCTGCGTCACCACGACGTGCTGTTCCCGATGGCCGTCATCCTCGGACTGCTCAACCTGGCGTCGAGCGTGTCCTGGGGGATCCTGGTGCTGTTCGCCCAGGACGTGCTGCACACGTCGACGCTGACGTTCGCGCTGCTCGGCGTCGGGATGGCGATCGGCGGCATCGTCGGCGGCACGACCGCGTCGTTCCTCTCGACGCGCCTCGGTGCCGGCACATGCCTCGCGACCACGCTCGCCGGCTGCTCGGTGCTCCCGATCGTGAACGCGTTCAGCAGCAACTGGGTGCTCTCGACGGTCCTGCTCGGGCTGATGTCGATGCTCGGCGTGCTCTGGAACGTGATCACCGTCAGCTTCCGCCAGGCGATCATCCCGCCGCGGCTGCTCGGGCGGATCAACA
The DNA here is from genome assembly GCA_964565705.1 of uncultured Ilumatobacteraceae bacterium. Classification (GTDB taxonomy): domain Bacteria; phylum Actinomycetota; class Acidimicrobiia; order Acidimicrobiales; family Ilumatobacteraceae; genus CAZMGD01. The sequence goes on from CAZMGD010000045.1 coordinate 23,208, forward strand.
GCGCCTACCGCTTCTTCGCGTGGGGCATGATGCCGATCGGCGCCGCGCTCGGCGGCTTGCTGGTCACCGTCGTCGATCGGTTCGCGTCCCGCGAGGTCGCCTTGCGCTCGGCGTTCGTCGCCGAGGGGGCGATCTGCGCCGGACTGTTCGTGGCCGGTCGCCACTTCCTCACCACCGAGCGGATCGAGCGGGCCCGGCAGGCGGCCGCTCCCGCTGTGTCCACAGGCTGAGACGGTTCGTCCCCAGCGAACTCACAGGCAAGAGGCACTGACGATCCACAGGCGAGGTGGTGCACCATCGTCACATGGCCATGGCACTGCGCACCGCTCGCCAGTACCGCCGACACGGCGTGACGCTCGAGCCCGCCGACCGGCGGGCGCTCGAGCGAGCCGGCTGGCGCACGACGCTGGAGTTCCGGGAGAACCACGTGCGCGGCCGTGACGGCCGGCTGCTGGAGGTCGAGCAGGGTTGGACCGCCGAGGCCGAGCGGTTCGACGGTGCGTTCGAGGTGATCTCCGCCGAGGGCACCACCGCCGACGAAGCCTGGGCGCTGCTGCGCGAGGAGGTCGAGTGCTCGCAGCGCCCGCCCTCGCGCATCCGACTCGTCCACCCCGACTGATCCCCCCGTTCTCGGGAGCAGATCGGGTGCCAGAGCACCCGATCTGCTCCCGAGATGCTCGAGTGGGGCGAACCATCGCCCGATCGTACGGTTCGGGCCGCGGACCACCGTGAGGGCCATGCCCGCTACCGTGGCCCGCCGTGTTCCGGAAGCTCGCCGTCGTCGGCGCTGCGTGTGCGCTCGCCGCCGCGGCGGTGCCGGTGGTCCGCGCCGCGCAGTCCAACCCACCGATCAGCGGGTCGGCGATCGCGACCCAAGGCGCCACGGCGGTGCCGGCGACCAGCGACCTCGTCAGCATCTCCCAGACCTCCTACGTGACAAGCGACGTGGCGGCGCGCGCCCGGGCCGCTGCACAGAGCGTCGGCGCGTCGATCGCTGAAGGTCGCGGGGCGTCGCTCGGCATGCTCGGCGTGTGGCGCGGGGCGACGCCCGTGCAGCAGGCGCCGCCGGGCTTCCAGATCCCTATGTCCACGACCGTGCTGCCGGTCTCGGCGGTCGTCACGTTGATGGGCCGCCCGATCGCATCGGTGGTCGGTGGCGGGTCGATCGTGATGGGCTCGACCTCCGCCGGGCTGCGCGGCGCCCAGGCCGGCGACAGCGTCGTGCTCGTGGCCGCCGACGGCTCGAGCCGCACGTTCACGATCGGCCTGGTCGCCGCCGACGACGCGATCGGGGGCACCGAGATCCTGATGTCGAACGAGCAGGCCGACTCGTTGGGCGTGACGACCGTGTCGCGCCTGGTGTTGCTCGGCTTCACCGACCGGGCGGCAGTGGACGCCGCGCTCGCCGCACAGGGCCTCGTCGACACGGCGTCGATCGGCGGGCAACGCACCCGGATCCGACGGTCGTGGGATCCGCGCGACCCGGACTCGACGCTCGGCATGGCCCGCACCAAGCAGCTGCTCGGGGAGTTCGCGTACCACGACACAGGGGTCGAGTGGCTGACGCTCGACGACGCCTGGACGAGCACCTACCTGCCCGCCGACCGCGAGTGGCTGTTCGCCTATTCCGGCGCACCGGCGAGCTCGGCGGCCACGATCCGGGCCCGCTGCAACCTCCAGGTCCGCCCCGACCTGATCGCCGCGCTCGGCGAGGTGCACGCTGCGGGGCTGGACGCGGCGATCGACTTCTCCAACGCGAACACCTACGGCGGGTGCTTCGGCCCGCGGTTCAACCGGGTGACAGGCAACCTCGGCTTCGTGTCGCGCCATTCGTGGGGCATGGCGCTCGACACGAACACGTCCAGCAACGCTCAGGGCGCGGTGCCACAGATGAACTGCGACGTCGTGCGGATCTTCCGCAAGCACCACTTCGCGTGGGGCGGCAACTTCATCAGCCGGGATGGCATGCACTTCGAGTGGGTCGGCGAAGCGCGCGACACGCTCGCCTACCCGTCGACGTACTGCCCGAACCAGGCCGGCCTGGTGCAGCTCGACACCGACCTGCCGCTCGCCCAGACACAGCGTCCGGTGATGTTCGCCGACGACGGGTGGGGCGGCGACTGACCCGGCGCTCACTTGAATCGGGTCGGCGCCGGCGGTCTCCCGGACCGGTGGGCGAGTCGCCGTTCTCGCGTTCGCCGCGTCGGTCGCGACGTATCTCGCGACCCGCTGGGGTGCCCGGTCAGCGTTGCAGGAGGTCGTAGCTGAACTCCCAGTCCGCCTCGTAGCCGTTCTCGACGGTCTCGAGCACCGACCAGTAGTCGCTCGCCGCGGGGTCGAGCACGTGAAGTTGGGCGTTGCCGTCGTCGTCGACGTAGATGCCCGACACGACGATGAAGTGACCGGGGATGCCGACCATCACCGGCCCGCCCTGGAGGAGCTGGATCCAGCCGTCGGTCGCGCGGCACGCTTCGGGCATGACGCGCAGGTTCAGGCGTTGGGCGAGTGCTTGGCACTCGGGCTCGCTCGCACCGTCGCTGCCGAAGTCGGCGAACTCGGCGAGGATGTCGGCCTCGGTGCGACCGGTGAGCATCGCCGCCGATGCCGCCCAGCAGGACATCTGCTGGGACTGGGCGATGTAGTTGAGGGGCCAGTCGATCTGGGTTGCCATGGGTTCGTCTCCTTCCGACGTCACCAGATCGTGCGGGCTGCCACCGCCCGGCGACAGGGGCGCGGGTGCACCCGATCGGGCAGGATCCATCGCCCCCCGAGCCACCCCGGAATGAACCGGCAGAAATAGTTGTTGACGCAAGCACTGTGACCAAGAACATCGGATTCCTGAACTTCGGGCATTGGACACCGTCGCCGTCGTCCAAGGTCCGCACCGCCGCCGACAGCCTGCTGCAGTCGGTCGAGCTCGCCGTGGCCGCCGAGGAGCTCGGCGCCGACGGTGCCTACTTCCGCGTCCACCACTTCGCCCGCCAGCTGGCGTCGCCGTTCCCGTTGCTCGCTGCCATCGGCGCGAAGACGAGTCGGATCGAGATCGGCACGGGCGTCATCGACATGCGCTACGAGAACCCGCTCTACATGGCCGAGGACGCCGGCGCCGCCGACCTGATCGCCGGGGGCCGCATCCAGCTGGGCATCAGCCGCGGCTCGCCCGAACAGGTGGTCGACGGCTGGCGCCACTTCGGCTACCAGCCCGCCGACGGCACCGACGCGAGCGACATGGCACGCCACCACACCGAGGTGTTCCTGCACGTCATCGAGGGCGAGGGCTTCGCCCAGCCGAACCCTCGCCCGATGTTCCCCAACCCACCGGGACTCCTGCGCATCGAGCCGTACTCGGACGGTCTGCGCGACCGCATCTGGTGGGGTGCCTCGTCGAACGCGACCGCCGAATGGGCGGCGTCGCTCGGCATGAACCTGATGAGCTCGACGCTCAAGGACGACGAGAACGGTCAGCCGTTCCACGTCCAGCAAGCCGAGCAGATCGAACGCTTCCGCAAGGCCTGGGCCGAAGCGGGTTGGGTGCGTGAGCCACGCATCTCGGTCAGCCGCTCGATCATGCCGATCGTCACGGCGCAGGATCGTGCCTGGTTCGGTGACCGCTCCGAACAGGTGGACCAGATCGGGTACATCGACGCGTCGACGCGAGCGATCTTCGGCCGCAGCTACGCGGCGCCGCCCGACCAGCTCGTCGAGCAACTCGCCGGCGACGAGGCGATCGCCGCCGCCGACACCCTCCTGCTCACCGTCCCAAACCAACTCGGCGTCGAGCACAACGCCCGGCTGATCGAGACGATCCTGCGCGACGTCGCGCCGGGGCTCGGCTGGCGCTGACCGGCTGAGACGCTGACGGCCTCCTCGGCTACGGTCCCCAGCGGAACCGACCAGGGGGACGTCGTGCAGGAACCAACGTCAGAGCACACCGAGGAGCTGGAGGCTCGCTACGAGCGCGAGCGGATCAAGCGCCTCACCGAGGGTGTCCGCAGCTACCGCTCGCTGCGCGATCTGAACGTCGACTTCGACGCCGATCCGTACGTCGAGCCCGGCTTCACGCGCGACCCCCTCGTCGAGGAGACCGACGCCGTCATCGTCGGGTCCGGGTGGGGCGGCCTGACCACGGCCGCCGAGCTGACCAAGCAGGGCGTGACGTCGTACCGGATCATCGACAAGGCCGGCGACTTCGGCGGCACCTGGTACTGGAACCGCTACCCCGGCTGCATGTGCGACGTGGAGTCCTACACCTACCTCCCGCTGCTGGAGGAGCTCGGGTACATGCCGACGCTCAAGTACGCCCACGCCCAGGAGATCTTCGAGTACGCGCAGACGATCGCGCGCACCTTCGACATGTACCCGCACGCCCTGTTCCAGACCGAGGTCACCGACATGGCCTGGGACGAAGACGTGCAACGCTGGATCGTGACGACCTCGCGGGGCGACCGCTTGGCGGCGCGGTTCGTCGCGATCTGCGGTGGCGTGCTGCACAAGGCGAAGCTGCCCGCGATCCCCGGCGTCGAGTCGTTCCAGGGGAGGTCGTTCCACACCAGCCGGTGGGACTACTCCTTCACCGGCGGCGGCCCCGAGGAGCCGATGGATCAGCTCCACGACAAGGTGGTCGGCGTCATCGGGACCGGCGCCACCGCGGTGCAGGCCGTCCCGAAGCTGGCCGAGGCGGCCAAGCACGTCTACGTGTTCCAACGCACCCCGTCGTCGGTCAGCCCGCGCAACCAGCGCGAGACCGACCCGGAGTGGTTCCGCGAGATGACGTCCGAGCCCGGCTGGCACGACCGCCGGCGGGAGAACTTCATCGCGATGACCACCGGCGGCGACCCGGGGTTCGACCTCGTCCAGGACGGCTGGACGGAGATGTTCAAGGTCGACGTCAAGAAGGAGCCGCGCAACGAGGAAGAATCTGCAGCGCTGAAGCAGCTCGACTTCGAGTTGATGGACGCCGTGCGCCAGCGTATCGACGACATCGTCCGCGATCCGGCGACGGCCGAGGCGCTCAAGCCCTGGTACGGGGTGAGCTGCAAGAGGCCGTGCTACCACGACGACTACCTGCCGGCGTTCAACCGTCCGAACGTCACGCTGGTCGACACGGCCGGGCTCGGCGTGGACCGGGTCACCGAGGCCGGGATCGTCGTCGGCGACACCGAGTACCCACTCGATCTCATCGTCTACGCGACGGGCTTCGAAGCGCCCGGCACGTTCTACACGCACCGCCTCGGCTTCGATCCGAAGGGCGAGGGTGGCGTGTCGCTGTCGGACGCGTGGGGCAAGGGGGCGTACACGCTGCACGGCGTGCTCACCCACGGCTTCCCGAACCTGATGATGAACAGCCACATCCAGGGTGGTCAGCACATCAACTTCGCCTACGCGATCTCCAAGACCGGTGAGCACATCGGCTGGCTGATCGCCCGGGCCATCGAAGAGGGCGTCACGGTCCAGCCCGACGTGGACGCCGAGGAGCAGTGGTTCCAGACGTGCCTGGCGACGGTCGGCGCCTACGCGGCCTACTTCGCCACGTGCACCCCCGGCTACCTCAACAACGAGGCGGCCATGCCCGAGGATCGCGACAGCCGATCGGTCTGCTACATGGACAGCGCCGTGGAGTACAACGCGATGCTCACCGAGTGGCGCGGGCTCGGTTCGATGCCCGGCGTCGTCAAGACCCCCGTCGCCACGTAGCCATAGGCTCACCCCATGGAGGATCCGGTCCCGCCCGACGACCTGCGCCTGGAGATCAGCGACCTCGTGGGACGCACTGCAAGTCGGATCCGCGCCGCGACGAACCGTGGCCTCGCGCCGAAGGGCGTCACGTGGACACAGGTGCGGGCTCTGCGAGCGTGCGTTCGCGAGGGTGAGGACGAGCCGATCCGGATGAGCGAGCTGGCCGAGTCGCTCGGCATCGTCCGCCGCTCGGCGACCTCCGTCGTGGACGAACTGGAGGTCCGGGGGCTCGTCGTGCGGCGCGGCGAGCTGGCCGACCGGCGCGCCGTCTCTGTCGTCGTCACCCCGAAGGGGCATCGACTGCTCGCCGATGTCGAGACGATCCGGCGCAACACGGCAACCGAGCTGACCGCCGGGTTGACCCCACGCGAACAGCGCAGCCTTCGCGACCTCCTCGCCAAGATCGCCGGCGACCAAGCGCTCGATCCGGACCGCATCGCTGCTGGCGGCTAGACCGGCGGGATGCAACCGACCGGGATCATCTTTGCCGCGCTGGACTGCGACGCCGAGGTCATCGAGGCGTGGAACCGGTGGTACGACCTGGAGCACACGCCGCCGAACATCCTCCTCGACGGGGTGATGCTCAGCAATCGCTACGTCGCACCCCCGGCCCTGCACGCCGCCCGCCAGGCGGCGCCCGACACGCCGTTCGCCGGCGGCCGGGCGACGTTCCTCACCATCTACACGCTGACCGGCGACCCGGGCACGGCGTTCGCCGGCATGTCCGGGCTACGCGAGCAGCTCGTCGCCCAGGGCCGAATGGAGTTCCCCGACGACCGCAAGGCCGTGCGCGAGGGCGACGTGTTCACGGCCGTCGATGCCGCGGTGTCGCCGCCCACCCGGCTCGTACCAGGCGACGTGCCGTTCGTCGGCCACACCGGCATCGTCGTGATCCAGCGCCGCGGCGACAGTGTGGCGGGACGGGCCCGAGCGGCGTCGCTCGTCGAGCTCGACGCCGTGCACGGGGTGTGGACGCTGGCATCCAACAGCCGCGAGGGCCTGTCGCTCGACATCGTGTTCGTCGAGGGCGACGCCGCTGCCGCGGCGGAGGCAGCGCGCCGAGAGCATCCCGTGCCTGACGGCGTCGAGATCGTCGTCGACGCCCCCTACGACCGCATCGTCGCGCTCACCTACCCCTGGGCCGACGCCATCCGATCGTCGGACCTCCCCACGACCGTCGCCACCTGACCGGCCCCGTTCTCGGGAGCGTTTTGGTTGCTCGGGCAGCCACAACGCTCCCGAAATTGCATGGAGGGGGCGGAGTTACAGGCTCCCCAACGCGTCGTTGAAGGTCGCCGAGGGGCGCATCACAGCCGACGTCTTGTCGGCGTCGGGGCGGTAGTAGCCGCCGATGTCGGCGGGCGAGCCCTGCACGGCGAGCAGCTCACCGGCGATCGCCTCCTCGTTCGCCGCCAGGCGTTCGGCCAACGGCGCGAAGCGGGCGGCGAGGTCCGCGTCCTCCGTCTGGCGGGCCAGCTCCTGCGCCCAATAGAGGGCGAGGTAGAAGTGACTGCCGCGGTTGTCGATCTGGCCGACGCGGCGGGCGGGCGACTTGTTCTCGTCGAGGAACGTGCCCGTCGCCCGGTCGAGGGTATCGGCCAGCACCTGGGCCTGCGGATTGCCGGTAGCGATGGCGTAGTGCTCGAAGCTGGACGCCAGCGCCAGGAACTCCCCGAGGCTGTCCCAGCGCAGGTAGTTCTCTTTGACGAGCTGCTGCACGTGCTTGGGTGCGGAGCCGCCGGCGCCGGTC